>CAZDYH010000083.1:2048-12924 GCA_964509355.1 uncultured Mycobacterium sp. | reverse complement strand
ATGAACGGAAGATGAACTGGAGAACGCCCCTCGAGGCACTCGAGGATTACGCGGCTGATGTCGGGCGCGGGACGACCAGGACGGGGGCTTCGGCCAGCTCGAGAACCTTCCGGGTGACCGAGCCGACGTAAGGTTGGCCGGTTCCGCGCACACCGGATCGGCCGATGACGAGGAGGTCGGCGCCCCAATTGCTGGCCTCGGCAAGCAGCAGCGCGGCCGGGTCACCTTCGAGGTGTGTCGTCTCGGCTTGGACACCCGCACGTTCGGCCTCGGCACCGACATGGTGCAGGAGTGATACCGCTGACTTGTTGCGCCTGGTTGCCAACTCGCCGTCGCGCCCCATGCTAACGAGCTGATGGACGAGTACACCGTCGCTCGTGACGTGCACGAAGCGAAGCTGCGCGCCGGTGCGCGCCGCGATGTCGACCGCGGCGCGGGCCCCGGCGAAGGCGGCCGGTGAGTCGTCGACGGCGACGAGGATCTTGTCGAACATGGGGGCTGTCATGGTGTTCCTTTGCTGCCGTGACCTCGCTGGGCGCCGGTGCGATCGCCCGCCGCCCAGCGCAATCGCACGGCGTCGGTGTGCTCGTCTTCCTCGAGCTTGAATTGCAGTTCGGCCAGGGCCTGCTGCAGGCGGGGTATCCACCGGTCCTCGATGGCCTGAAGCCGGCGACGAGTGGCCGTCTCCTGCGCCTCGAGAACACGTACTGCCGTCTCGATGGCTGCCTGCTGGACGGCGGCCGCTACCGCGCGTCGATAGCAGTCGCGTGCCGCGACCAGCGCGGCGTTACCGGGGGGTGGAGCGTCCGGCGAGGGGGCGGGCACGGTGCCGGTGGCCTCGGCCGGATAGCGCACGCCCATCGACTGCTGCCAGGCGATCCGGACCTCAGCGGGCGCCGGCGCGGCGGCGAGCCGGACCGACCGCTGTCCGCTGAGGAGAACTGCGCGCAACAGCCAGCTGTCCGCCTCGCGGCTGGCCGACTCCCACTCGGCGGCCATCCTGTCCTGTTGCAGCGCGAGTTGTTCCCGCTCGGTGCGGAGGATGCGTAACTTGTGGTCGAGCAGTTCCGCGCCGTGCTGCGCGGTGGAGAGCCGATGTTGGAGCCACAGGCGACCGGCTCGTCCGGGGGGCATGTGCAGGACCTTGGCCATCGCGTCACCGCCGCGCTGAAGGGTCGGCGTACCGGGCGTCGAGCACAGAGTTCGGCAGCATCGTGAGCTCCCGGCGCGGAAGAACGCGCAGTGCCTCCCAGGCGCGGTCGAGTGTCTCGTCGAGTGTCCGCGCCTCGTCGCGGCCCTGGTTTAGCAGCCGCTGCTGCACCGCCTGCTCGAAGGACAGATACGAGCGGTCGGTGGCACTCAGTGCGTCCTCGCCCACCAACTCGGCGAGCTCACGCGCTTGCCGGGCCCGGGCCAACGATGCCAGGACCTGAGCGGCCACGTCGAGGTGGTCGTCCCGGGTCCGTCCCGGGCCTGCACCTTTGCGCATGAGCCTGGACAGGGAGTTCAGTGGCTCCACGGGCGGGTAGATGCCGGCATCCTGCATGGCGGCCGAGAGCACGACCTGGCCCTCGGTGATGTATCCGGTGAGATCCGGAACCGGGTGGGTGATGTCCCCGGCGGGCATCGTCAACACGGGAAGCACGGTGACCGACCCGGGCACACCGCGGATGCGGCCGCACCGCTCGTAGAGCGAGGCGAGGTCGCTGAAAAGGTAGCCCGGATACGCCCGGCGGCCGGGTATCTCGCCCCGTGCCGCAGACACCTCCCGCAGCGCCTCCGCGTAGGCCGTCATATCAGCCATCACGACAAGCACATGCCGGCCCATGTCGAAGGCGAGATACTCGGCGACCGTGAGCGCGAGCCGGGGCGTCAGAATCCGTTCGACCACCGGGTCGTCGGCGGTGTTGAGCAGCAACACCAGCTCGCCGGCGGCCGAGCGCGCCTCGAGGGCGTCTCGCACACCGGCCGTGTCGAGGTGGGTCAGGCCCATACCCGCGAAGACGACCGAGAACGGCGCATCACCCGCGGTGGCCTGAGCGGCCACCTGAGTCGCGAGCTCGAGATGCGGCAACCCGGCGATCGAGAACACCGGCAGCTTCTGTCCCCGCACCACGGTGGTCAGCGCGTCGATGGCCGAGACCCCGGTGATGACCGGTTCAGCCGGCGGCTCGCGGTGCGTGGGGTTGAGCGGGAAACCGGAGACGGGGGCCCGCCGCACACCGAAGATCGGTGGCCCCCCGTCGACGGGTTCTCCCCTGCCGTTGCAGACCCGCCCGAGCCAGCCGGGTCCCACCGGGATGTGCAGGGTCTGCCCGGCGAAGCGGACACGGGTATCGCCGGGCCGGATGCCCTCGGTTCCCTCGAGCATCTGGACGACCGCCAGGTCACGATCGACCTCGAGGACGAGCCCGTTGCGTACCTCCCCGGAACCCAGTTCCACGCGCGCGGACTCGTCCCAGCCCACGCCCGATGCGCCGCGGACAACGAGCAGGGGCCCTCGCAGCTCGGCCACATCCGTGTATTCGAGCGAGCCGAACGCCGCGGCCGGTACGAAGGAATTCGTACTCACGACAGCTCCCCGAGTCGACTGAGCATGGCCTCCAGATGCTCCTGGACCCCCTGAACGTCCTCGGGGCCGGTTTCCTGCGCAGCGCGCAGCACGCTGCCGAAGTCCATCTCCTCGATGGCCGTGGCGGGAACCCCCGAGTCGACGAGCGCGTCGCACCGGTCGATGACCGTGAGGACGGCCTCGAGCAGCGCCGCACCCTTCGCCGCCGAACAGAAGACGTCATTCGGGCTCAACGCGCTCTGTTGCAGCACCCCCTCGCGCAGCAGCCGCCCGGCCAGCATGACCACGCGCTCGGCACCCGGCATCGCTCCGATGCCGACCAGATCGGCGAGGGCGCCGAGCCGGTCAGCGTCCGAGAGCAACGCGCTGACCCGCTCTCGGCGGTGGGCCCATGCCGGATCTCCCTCCCGTGCGTGCCACACGCCCAGCGCGCCGGCGTCGCGGGAGAACGATCCCGACCACGCGACCGCCGGGTAGTGCCGCGCGTAGGCCAGGTCCCGGTCGAGCATCCACACCGAACGGACGAACCGCTGCGTGTGCGCGGTCACCGGTTCGGTCATGTCCCCGCCCGGGGGCGAGACCGCACCGATGATGGTGACCGACCCGCGGCGTCCGCCGAGAGTGACGACATGCCCGGCCCGTTCGTAGAAGGCCGCCATCGCCGACGCAAGGCCGGCGGGATACCCCTCCTCTGCCGGCAGGGCCCCGGTCCGCGACGCGAACTCCCGCAGCGCCTCCGCCCAGCGCGACGTCGAGTCAGCGATGAGCACGACGTGATATCCCATGTCCCGGAAGTACTCGGCCACGGTGACACCGCTGTAGATGCTGGCCTCACGCGCCATCATCGGCATATTCGAGGTGTTCGCGATGACCACCGTGCGGCGACTGAGCCGGTCGCCGGTGCGAGGATCCTCGAGCGCACTGAGTTCGGCGACGACATCGGCCATCTCGTTACCGCGCTCGCCGCACCCGACGTAGACGATCACGTCGGCGTCGCACCACTTGGCGATCTGCTGCAACAGCATCGTCTTACCGGTACCGAATCCACCCGGCACGGCGGCACTGCTACCGCGGGCCACCGGGTACAGCAGGTCGAGTACCCGCTGCCCGGTGTGCAGGCTCTCCGCGGCGCTGAGGCGTTCGTGGTACGGCCGGGGACGCCGGACCGGCCAGCTGCTGGTCAGCCGAACGTCGACTCCGGCAACCGTCGCTGCCACCGCGTCCGCGGCGTAGCTGCCCGCCTTCGCGATGCGCTGCACCACACCCGCCGTGCCGGCCGGGACCAGGATTCGCAGTGGCAACGGAGTGTCGCCGCCGACCGTTCCCAGCTCGTCACCCTCCGACACGATGGCGCCTTCGGCGACCGAGGGAGTGAATTGCCACTGTCGGGCGCTGCCGGCCTCTCCTGCTGCACCGGGAACCAGCCAGGTTCCGGCCTCGGACAACGGGCGCAGCAGGCCGTCGAACACCGAGCCCAGCAGCCCCGGGCCCAGTTCCGCCGAAAGTGGCGCGCCGCGAGCAACGACGGGGGCACCCGGGGCCAGGCCGCCGGTGTCCTCATACGCCTGGACGGTGATCCGGCGATCCGCGATCGCAACGACTTCCCCCGGCAGCCGGTGCTCACCGAGCAGCACGACGTCGTACATCGCCACGCCGGCCAGACCCTCGAGCTCGACCAGCGAGCCTGACACCCGGAACACCTCGGCGCTCACGACGACCACAGCCCTTCGATGTCGGCACCCATCGTGTCGATCACGTGGTCGGCGAGTCCCGCCAGGGTGTACAGCGCTCGCCGACCGTTCGCCTCGCCGAGCACACCACCTTCGGGGGGCTCGCTCAGCACGGCATCCGCTCCGAGCACCGTTCGGGCGTGCGCGGCGAGACGATCCCGCCAAGGTGGGTAGGCGGGGTCGTCCCGAAGGGCGGACAGCGCCTGCACCACCTGGGAACGCAGCTCGTCGTAGGCCTCCCGTTGCGCGGCCAGTACGACCGCCCGCGCCTGGCGTCGAGCCCGTGAACGCTCCACGGCGAGCACCGTTGCGGCGTTGGATTCCCCCTCTGCGCGGGCCGTGTCGCGGATGGCGTCGGCTTCGCTCTGCGCCGCCGCCAGGGTCGCCGCGGCGTCGGCGTCGGCCGCTGCGACCGCGCGTTCGGCCTCCGCTTGCGCCCGTGCCAACAGCTCCTCCCGGACGGGGGCGAGCGGATCGGCGAGTTCAGGCATCGGACCAGCGGTTACGATGGCATGACCACGGTGAACGGGAGCAGCTTCGCCGTGCGGGCACCGCCCAGGTCACGGGCCGCCCGAGAAGTCAAGATGACGACCTGAACGTCGTCGGGCAGGCTGCCCCAGGCGCCGTGAACCGCATCCTCACCCTCGGCCGGCAGGACGAGGACGCCGGCGAGCGCGTAACCGGATACCGCGGTTTCCTCGCCGATGACCGCGACACGTCCCACATCGCTCATCCTTTGCCGATCAGGATGATCGCGACGATGAGGCCGTAGATCGCAATCCCTTCGGCCAGTCCGACGATGACCATGGCGCGGCCGAACAACTCGGGTCGCTCACTCATCGCCGCCAGCGCCGCGGCACCGGTGTAGGCCACCGCGATGGCAGCCCCGAGGGAGGAGCCCGCCACGGCGATGGCGGCGCCGAGCAGCGCGGCCGACGACGAGGACCCGGATCCGCCCTCCTGCGCCACGGTCGTGGTCACGTCGGCCGCTCCGGTGCCGGCGGTGGCGGTGAGCGCGAGCGTCACGAGCGCGACGACGAACACACAGGCATTGAGGCCGACGAGGATTCGCACGGCGGTCCGCCCGCGACGCCTCAGCAACTGGTTGGTCGCGGCGAACGCGGCGATTAGGACGGGCACTGCAAGAACCCAGATCATCATGGTTTTCTCCCGAGGGTGGCGCCGATTGTTGCCGAGCTGTTCGTGGACTGGAGTTCACCGGTGCGCTCGGTGGGGATGTGCCAGGGCCGAAACGGTCGGCCCTCGCCGGTGAAAATCCGGGAGAACAGCTCGTAGTACTCCAGACGCAGGGCCTGCACCCCGGCAACGAGTGCCTCGAGGGCGAAAGCGAGCACATTCCCGACGACGAAGACGATGACAGCAGCGGCCATCAGGACGCCACCTGAGCGCCACAGCCCGGTGGTTCCGTCCCACACGATCCTTCCGAGCGCGGCGTGGGTGAGGCCGAATGCGGCCAGGCGGGTGAAGGAGACCAGGTTGGCGCCGACCCGTATCACGGCGTCGAGGACTTCGACGGAGGCTTGGGTGACGCCCGCGGCGCCGCGACCGGCGGCGGCCAGAAATCCGATGTAGGCCAGGGCGACACCGCCCGCCATGACGAGGGCGCCGGCCACAATGAGCCACCCGAGTCGGCCGTTCGCGCCGAGCACGATGAGGCCGAGCCCGGCGAGCAGGGCCCCACCGGCGACTCCGGAGGGGGCGCTCAGTGCCAGCGGCCACCCGCCCTCGCGCCAGCGGTTGACCGTGCCGACGATCTGGGCACCGGCAAGAAACACCGCGCCCACACCCAACGCGACGGCCATCAACGTGACGGGCTCGTCCAGCGGGGCCAGCCACAGCACCGGGACGACTCCCGTGGGACCGAAGAACTCTCCATAGAGCAGCCCGAAAACGATCGCGGCCAGCCCGGACCCGGCGACAAACGGCCAGACCTTGTGGAACCGGGCCAGCACGCGGGGTCTGCCGGCTCGCATCAGGAATCCGAGAATGACGAGCAGGGCACCGTGCCCGGCGTCCCCGAACATCATTCCGAACATCAGCACGTACGCGATACCGGCGAGCACGCTGGGGTCGACGTCGGCGTACGGCACCGTCCCGTACGTCTCGACCAGCGGCGTGAACGACTGCCGCACGCTCTTTCCGCGGTGCAGCAACGTCGGGGGGTCCACTCCACGCGGTGGCGGGATCGGCACAACGCCGGCTCCGACATCCGTCAGGCGGCTGGTCAGCACGGGTAACTCCGTGGTCGGAACCCAGCCGGCGAGAGCGGCGATCTCGTCGCGGACGACGGCGTCGCCGGCGTACGACACGAGTTCGGCCTCCCCCGCGAGCAGATCACCCCGGCCGTCGCGCTCGAGGTCACCGAGGTCAGGTGCGTCGGCGCACAAACATGGATCCGGTGACTCACCCGGGCGTGCGTCCGAGGTGGTGCGGTCGATCTCGACGACGCCGGCGTCCGCCACCTGCACGAGCATGTCGCGCAGCACCGCCCTCGGGCAGACCAGAGCCACCCGCTGCATCCGCACCGGTGCGGCGACCTCACGCCACCCCATCGAAGGCCTCCAGCGTCGGTCCCGCACCGCCACGCGCCGCTGTCTCCAGCGCCGCACGAACCCGCCAGGCGTCCACGGCCAACACCGCGAGGGCACCGACCGCCGGTCCCCGGTCGTAGGCAGAGCCGCGCAGCAATGCGAAACCGTCCCGCTCGACCCGATGCCACCACGCGGCTTCCCCGCGCCAGAGGTCCTGGATCTGATCGATGCCGTCGAGCACCCACCTGGCACCGGACGGAAGATGGGCCCGCACCCCGGCCAGGTCGACTGGGCGGCCGGACAACGCACCGACGAAGGTCGGTCCCAGCACGTACGACGCGCGCAGCGCGAGGGGCCCGGTAAGTCGTCGTCCCTCGAGGACGACCTCCTTGAGCACGAGCAGCGCCGCGCCGGCCCGCGCCCACCCGGCAGCTTCGGGCACTCCCGCGACCACGGCATCGGCCCAGGCCAGGCGAAGTCCGAGATGAAGCTCGCGCGGTGTTGTGCAGCCACGCAACCGCCATCGCGACGTTTCGAGCACCTCCGCGATCCCGGTGAGTGTGGTCGTCGACGACAGCCGCGACCACGAGGTGTCGAGCATTCCGAGCGTGTACGGCGGATCTGCGGGTTCGCCGTGCGGTGTCGAAGGGTGTTGCAGCGCCGAGAGGTGTTCGTCGATATTGGCCGCCTCGAAACCCGCCGCGAAGAGGCGCACGACGTCCACATGCCCGCGGGGCAGCCACCCCGCCAGCACCCGCATGTTCCACAGCAATGACGCGCCGACCGCGTGCTGAGCGGCGCCCAGACTTTGACCTGAGCGCACATCATGGCCGTACGAAGACGAAGCCAGCGCGGTCAGGGCCTGACTGAGCCCCGGTGACGTCGCAACCGCACGCACCCCGGCTGCGCCCAGACGGCGCCTGGCCAGTGCCTTGGCTCGGACCACGCCCGCGACCCAGGGTGAGCTCACGAACCGTCCTCTGACGTGTCCAACGCGGCTCTCGTCGCCGACACCACGCGCTCGATGTACGACGGCATCATTTCGGTGGCACGGCGGCGCACCGTCGTGGCATCGAGCTCGGCGGCGGCCAGAGTCGCCGCAGTCTCCTCCTCGGCATGCCGGGTGAGGCGAATAGCGGCGTCTGCGCGCTCCGCCGCCGCCTGCCGGTGGGCGGCGGCGACAAGACCACTGGCCTGCTCCGCCGCGGCCTGCCGCCGCCGTTCGGCTTCATGTCGCGCCTCGGTCCGGATCCGCGAGACTTCTTCCCGCACCGCCACGAGCCGTGCGAGCACCGGCTCGAGCTCGGCCGACAGCTCGGCCACCCGGTCGGCCGGGACACCGGTCGCCGTGGCCGCCCCGGGCGTCCCGGCAGACCGGAAGCGCTGCAGTATGTCGCGGGATCGCGGCATGTGCCCTCCCGTCGTGGCGCTCGCCGTCGGCCAATACTAAACCGCGGGTGCCAGCCGACCGCCGCGGATTGGACTGTCGAGAAGAGGCAAGATACATTGACATATGTCGAAGAAGTAGGCATTCTGGGGTCGTCGGTAGTTCGATATATGTCACACAAGTATGGAGGTCTGCCCATGTCCCGCATCCAACTCGCTCTCAACGTCGACGATCTCGACGAGGCGATCACGTTCTACTCCAAGCTGTTCGGTATCCAGCCGGCAAAGGTCAAGCCGGGTTACGCCAACTTCGCCGTCGCCGAGCCTCCACTCAAGCTCGTGCTGCTGGAGAACCCCGGCCAGGGCGGCACCATCAACCACCTGGGTGTGGAGGTGGAATCCAGCACGGTGGTACGCGACGAGATCGCCCGTCTCACCGGTGAAGGCCTGTTCACCGATGAGGAGATCGGGACGACCTGTTGCTTCGCCACCCAGGACAAGGTGTGGGTGACCGGGCCCGCGGGTGAGAAGTGGGAGGTCTACACGGTGCTGTCTGACTCGGAGACCTTCGGGACCAGCCCTCAGCGCTCGGATCCCGGCGCCGAGGGGTCGGGGTGCTGCGGCGAACAGAAGGTGAGCGCGGGCACGTCCTGCTGTTAGTCACCTTTCCCGGGTCGTCGACGGAACGGCGCTCGTGAAGCGTCCACGCAGTGCCAGCGACACGTAGACCAGCCCGACCAGGACGGGCACCTCGATGAGCGGGCCGACGACACCGGCAAGCGCCTGGCCCGAGGTGGCGCCATAGGTGGCGATGGCGACGGCGATCGCGAGCTCGAAGTTGTTGCTCGCCCCGGTGAATGCGAGGGTGGTGGTGCGTTCGTAGCCGAGCCCCAGCGCCGCACCCAGCAGATAGCCACCACCCCACATGATGGCGAAGTAGGCCAGCAGCGGCAGCGCGATCCGCGCGACATCCCATGGCCGGGAAATGATCTGATCGCCCTGCAAAGCGAACAGGATCACGATGGTGAACAGCAGCCCGTAGAGCGCCCACGGCCCGATCTTGGGCAAGAACCGCGTTTCGTACCAGGTGCGGCCCTTCGCCTTCTCGCCAAGCCGACGCGTGAGATACCCGGCCAGCAGCGGAATCCCCAGGAATATCAGCACCGACTTGGCGATCTGCCAGACCGACGTGCTGATTGTGGTCTGCTCCAAACCGAGCCAGCCCGGCAGCACGGAGAGATAGAACCAGCCCAGCACGGCGAACATGACGACCTGGAACAGTGAATTCAACGCAACCAGTACCGCCGCGGCTTCGCGATCACCGCACGCCAAGTCGTTCCAGATGATGACCATCGCGATGCAGCGTGCGAGTCCCACGATGATCAAGCCGGTGCGGTACTCGGGCAGATCGGGCAGCAGCAGCCAGGCCAGCGCGAACATCAGCGCGGGGCCGAAGACCCAGTTCAAGACCAGGGAAGCCACCATGAGTTTGCGGTCCCCGGTGACGCTGTCGAGGCGGTCATAGCGCACCTTCGCCAGCACCGGGTACATCATGATCAGCAGACCCAGGGCGATCGGCAGGGAGATGCCGTCGACCTGGACCGCGCCCAGGATGTCGCCCAGTCCGGTGATCATCCGTCCCAGCAACAGTCCGGCGGCCATGGCCACCCCGATCCACACCGGTAGGAACCGGTCGAGAGTGGAGAGCTTGCCGACGACGGCGGGATGGTCGTGTGTGGTGGGGGCGCTCATGCCGATGTCACCAGTCGGTGGCTGTCGGCCGTCGGATCGGCTGCGCCGAGCACCGACGACAGTTGTTGCAGCGCAGCCGGAACCACCCAGTAGAAAACCCAGGTGCCGCGCCGCTCACAGTCGAGCAGGCCGGCCTCGCGCAGCACCTTGAGGTGATGAGAGATGGTCGGCTGCGACAGGTCGAACGTGGGCGAAATATCGCATACGCAGGCCTCGCCGTTCTCGTGACTGGCCACCAGGCTCAGCAAGCGCAGGCGCACCGGATCACCGAGGGCTTTGAACATGCGGGACAGATTCCCGGCCCAGTCCTCGGTCAGCGGCTCGCGGATCAGCGGTGAACAGCACGGGGTGCTATCCGCGGACGGCGATTGATTCGGCATGGGTCTATATTGACACTCATCGAAACACGTCGTCAAGTGAATACTCGAATAACAGCCACGACGAAAGTCGGTCCGCGCGGTCAGGGCGTCAGTACGTGCGGATTTCTTCCTCGTCGGGCATGTGTCCGGTGGCCTGGAAGATGACCCGGCGCGCCACCTCGACGGCGTGATCGGCGAAGCGCTCGTAGAACCGTCCCAGCAGGGTGACGTCGACGGCGGCTGAGACCCCGTGCTTCCAATCCCGGTCCATCAGAACCGTGAACAGATGACGGTGCAGATCGTCCATCGCATCGTCTTCTTCGCGGATCCGGGCGGCCTTCTCCGGGTCGCGGGACAGCAGCACCTCCTGGGCGCTGTTACCCAATTCAACTGCCAATCGCCCCATTTCGGCAAAATAGCCGTTGACTTCCTCGGGCAGGGCGTGCTGCGGGTGCCGGCGCCGGGCGATCTTGGCGACATGCAGCGCCAGCGCGCCCATCCGGTCGATGTCGGCGACGATCTGGA
>CAZDYH010000083.1:0-1948 GCA_964509355.1 uncultured Mycobacterium sp. | reverse complement strand
GTACTCCCAGAATCTGGTCGCCGTTACTCGCAGGTGGTATCGGCGGCGTTGGTGACGGCCAGATCTTCGGGCAGCTGGGTCGGTGTGCTGCTGGTGCCGTGGTTGATGTGCACGGTGACCGACGATCCACTCGGTGGTGGAGCGCTGACCGCGGAAAAGTCTGAACCGAGGACCACCTGAACCACGTCTCCAAGTCCGGTGACGCGCTCGATCTGGGGGGTCCCGAAGGCGGACGCCACCGTGGCGGCAGCCTGCTCGTTGCCCGGTGAGAACAGCACTGTCGTCGATGTCACCGAACTGGGGTAGTCGTCGGGAGATTCGACGTTGAAGCCGTACTGCTGCAGCTCGTCGGTGGCGGTGGTGGCCAGTCCGGATCCGCCGGTGGAGTTGGAGACGTGCACGGTGACGTCTTGGGGTTCGGTGGTGACGGCGTCCATCGTCTCGCTGTCCTCGGCCACGGCAGGCGTGGTGGGCGCCGACGTCTCGTTCTGATCGTTCTCGCCGGGCAGTGGATCGTCGTTGATGATGGCGTCGAAGAGGGCGCGGATGTCCTCGGTGCGGGGCGGTTCGTTGCCGTCCTCGTCGGTGACACCTGTGGTGGGGACCGTCACGAACGTGATGCGACCGGCGGATATGCCCTGCAGCGACTGGCCCAGGTCGACCAGGTCCTTGGTCTTGATGTTGTCCACGGAGCTGTCGTCGATGAACATGTTGACGACGTTGTTGAGCTTCGTGAGGCTGAAGAAAGTGTCTTTGGAGATCAGCGAGCGCAGCAGCGACGACAGGAACAGCTGCTGGCGTTTGATGCGGCCGTAGTCGCCGTTGATCTCGGTGGTGACCTGGCGCGCTCGCACGTAGTTCAGCGCGGTGTGCCCGTCGACGGTCTGCCGGCCCGCATTGGCGAGCACCGTGCCCAGCTCATAGTCCTCCAGCGGGGTGGTGCTGCACACCTCGACGCCACCCAGCGCGTCGACCATCTTGGAGAAGCCGGTGAAGTCGACGGCCATGAAGCGGTTGATGCTCAACCCGGAAATCTTCTGGATCACCTTGACCAGGCATTTCGGTCCGCCGAGGGCGTAGGCGGAGTTGAGCTTGGTCTCGGTGTACCTCTCGTCGGGGCTGTAGGTGTCCGTCTGCTCGTCATAGACGGGGCCGTACTCTCCCGTGTTGGCGTCCCAGGCCCGGCACCAGGTCGGGGTGATGGCCAGGTCGCGCGGGAACGACACCGCGACTACCCGTTTCCGGTTGGCGGGGATGTTGACCAGCATCACGGTGTCTGAGCGGGCGCCCTCGGCGTCCTCGGTATTCCCGGCGCCCATCTCGCTGTTGACTCCGGCACGGCTGTCAACACCGACGATAAGGAAGTTCTCGTCGCCGAACTGGGCGTTGGGATCGAGGATGTCGCGGGAGTTGGGATCCAGCGCCGCGATCCTGTTCAGGCTGTTGTTCTTCGCCGAGGTCCACTGCCACGCCCCGCCGGTCAGCGCCAGCGTCAGCACCGCGATGAGCGCGGCGATCGATCGGCCGGCCAGCAGCATCGGGCGCCGACGCCGCTTCACGGTCTGTGTGCCCGGGGCCGTGGCCGGCGCTGCGCCGACCCGTGCCGGCGGCACCCGGCCCGCAGCTGTGGGCAGTACGGTCATCTGCCCGGGAGCCGACTGCGCAGCCAGGGCACGCCGCCGGCGACCCAGGGCCTCGAGGTCGGGAAGTTCGGCTGCATACGCCGACGGGATGGGGATGGGGGCGGTGTCTTCGAAGTCCTGGTCGCGTTGCACCGGGGGTTGGGCACCGGCGCGATGACGGGGTTCGTTTCCGGATCGGCCGGCCGGTTCGCCGCCGCTGACCTTGGCGATCAGGTCGGCGACGGTGAACTCGCCGTCGGTGTGATACCCCGTGACGCGCTCCCACGGCGCGGCGCCTGGCGCCGGCCTCGGCGTTCGGGTAAGCC
>CAZDYH010000082.1:10636-13185 GCA_964509355.1 uncultured Mycobacterium sp. | reverse complement strand
TCCGGTGCGTTGAAGGTGCCCTGTTCATACATCGAATGTGGTCTGCCGTCTCTTTAGTCCGCGAGTGTCAACCTTATGCTCGCCTAACAGCAAGGGTGTGGCAAACCGGACGCCCTCCGACCACGGAATGTGCAGCTCGAAGCCACGCTCAAGAGGGTCGCCGTCATCGGTCTGGGCGACCGGGGTCGGCCCTGTTTATCGTTCATCATGTGCGTCCTTCCGTGCCTACTACGTGCTATCTATCGGCTACGGGAGCATTTCGTAGGCGCCGTCGTAGGCCTTCACCTGCTCCCAGACCCGGTCGAAGCGGTGTGCATCGGTGACCGGCTTTCGCACCGCCGCTATGGCCCAGTCCTGCTGTGCCGAAGTGGAACTCGGCTTGCCGTACAAGGCGATGGCATATCCGGAGAAGTCTCGTATCTGGAAGTCGAAGATCTGGTCCACCAGATCGTGATCCAGTCCGATCAGATTGGCTTGCTCGAGAATCAACTGGCCGTAGACGACGAGCGTGAACAGGTGCCCGACGACGAGGAGGAAGTCGAGGTCGCGCTGTTGCTCGGCGTCGGGCCCGGCCGTGGCCAGCAGCTCCGTCAGCGCTCGGGCCTGCTCATAGAAGCGGGCGACATTCGGTATGTCCAGATGCTTTTCGTAGCCGGGTGTCCAGTCCGCGAACTGCACCTTGGATGCGCCCCGAGCCGGACCCTGCGCCCAGAAGTACACGTCGTCCGCCGGGTCGTCGCGGGTGCCGATCTCCGGGTAGCCGGCAGGGTTGAACAGGTAGTTCGGCATGAATTTCAGGATCTGCGCGACGTTGACGTGCACGGTCCCCTCCAGCCGCGGCAGGCAACCGATCAGCCGCGCGACCTCGCTGAAGTAGGTGTTCTTCTCAAAGCTCTTGGCAGCGATCACATCCTGCAGCAGGGTGACCACGGTTTCGCCCTCGGAGGTGACCTTGGACTTGGTCACCGGATTGAACAGCAGGTACCGACGATCATCTCGGCCGGCGCTGCGAAAGTAGTCGATCGCCCGGTCGCTGAACAGCTTCATCGCGATCAACCGGGTGTAGGCGTCGACGAAGCTCGCGCGCACGTGCGGGAAGTCGGTAACCGGGTTGCCGTAGAGGATGCGATTGTTCGCATGGGTGATCGCCTCGTAGAAGGCGTGCTCGCACATCCCGATCGAACCGCTGCACAGGTTGAACTTGCCGACATTGACGGTGTTGAGTGCGGCCGAGAACGCGTCGGGCCCGGTGTCCAGGATGTCCTCTTCGCGCACCGGGTAATCGTTGAGTCGAAAGTTGCTCACATACATCTGGCCGTGCACGACGTTATCGATCAGCTCGTAATTCTCGTGACCGCTGTCTGCGACAAACCACACGTACCCGTCGGCGCCGGTTACGTCGGTACGGCGTGAGAACACCGAAACCATGCCCGCCACGTTGCCGTTGCCGATGTAGTACTTCTCCCCCGAGGCGCGAAAGACGATGCCCTCCTCGTCTGTGGGCGTCAGGACCATGTCGGTGTTGTAGATGTCCGCGCCGTGCTCGCGCTCGGAGAGCCCGAATGCCATCACGCGTCCTGCCTCGAGCTGCTCGGCGGCCCGCTGCATGGCTTCCTTGTTATTGCTCTGCCAGATCGGCCCGAGGCCGAGGATGGTGACCTGCTCGGCGTACCAGTACGCCAGCCCGTAGAACCCGAGGATCTCGCTCAGCACGGCATTGCGCGAGGTGTCCCAGCGCTTGTTGGGATCACCGTCGCCGTATTCCGACGGTGTGAGGAAGGTCGCGAAGATGCGTTCGCGCTTGATGAAATCCAGGAAGTCGGATACCCACTCCGCCTGCAGATCGTCCAGTAGCAGCTTCTTCTTGCCGCGTCCCTCGAACCAGTCGATCAGGGCGCGTAGTTGACGCTGTGTCTCGGGGTCGAACTGCTGCAGGTCACAACTGTTGGGGTTGAACAACAGTCCAGTGGACTTCGCCATGGCGTGCCCTTTCGTTGACGCGGGTACGGCGTCGAATCTAGCAGCGTGCAGCACCGTCAACTCGCCGCTGCCCAGGGCCGATACAGTCGACCCATGACTGACACAGCTTGGACCCTGGACGCATCGAACGGTGAGCTACTGGTGAAAACGGGGGTTACGGGCAGGGCGGCGAAGATGGGCCACCGTCTGACCATCGCGATGAACTCGTGGCAGGCCACGGTGTCGTGGGCCGGCAGCGAACCAGCCGCGGTGGAACTGGTCGTCGAGGTGGATTCGCTCGAGGTGCTGCGGGGCGAGGGCGGTGTGAAGCCCCTGTCGGGACCGGAGAAGGCGCTGGCGCGGTCCAACGCGCTGAAGTCGCTCGATGCCGACCGGTTCCCACAGATCCGCTTCCGGGCGGACGATATCGAGAAAACCGGCGACGGCTACCGCCTCACCGGCACGCTTGAGATCCATGGCAAGTCCCACCAGCGCGTGATCGACCTGCGCGTGGCGGATCTCGGCGAGTCCTGGCGATTGTCCTGCGACGCCGACGTCCGCCAAACCGAGTTCGGCGTCAAGCCCTACTC
>CAZDYH010000082.1:6720-10536 GCA_964509355.1 uncultured Mycobacterium sp. | reverse complement strand
GATATCGGAGTTGTCCACGTCGCCAACGCCTTCGGTGAGATGTTCGCTGCTCAGGGACACCTCGGGGCGATGCCGGCCACGGTGCACGACCAGTTGTGGGACACTCCGGCGACACGTCACGAGGCCGCCTGCGCGTCGGGCAGCGTCGCGACGCTGGCGGCGATGGCCGATCTGCGGTCGGGCAACTACGAGACCGCGCTGGTCGTGGGAATCGAGCTGGAAAAGACCGTACCGGGTGACACCGCAGCCCAGCATCTGGGCGCGGCCGCCTGGGCCGGCCACGAAGGTGCCGATGCCCGCTTCATGTGGCCCTACATGTTCTCGCAGGTCGCCGATGAGTACGACCGGCGCTACGGCCTGGACGAGGCGCATCTGCGGGCGATTGCCCAGCTGAACTTTTCGAATGCGCGCAGGAACCCCAACGCCCAGACGCGTGGCTGGGACGTGCCTGACCTGGTGGCCAGCGGCGATGACGACGACACCAATCCGGTCATCGAGGGCCGGCTGCGACGGTTCGACTGCAGTCAGATGACCGACGGCGGCGCGGGAATAGTCCTGGTCACCGACGCGTACCTGCGGGATCATCCCGGGGCCAGACCAATCGGCCGGATCGCCGGGTGGGGACATCGCACCGTCGGACTGGGCCTGCAGCAGAAACTGGACCGTGCGGCCGACGACCCCTACGTGCTGCCCCACGTACGCGGGGCCGTGCTCGACGCATTCGACCGCGCCGGGGTGACCCTGGACGGCCTGGACGGCATCGAAGTGCACGACTGCTTCACTCCGAGCGAGTACCTGGCCATCGACCACATCGGGCTGACCGGACCGGGCGAATCCTGGAAGGCCATCGAGAACGGTGAGATCGAGATCGGCGGGCGGCTGCCGATCAACCCCAGCGGCGGCCTGATCGGTGGCGGCCACCCGGTGGGCACGTCCGGTGTCCGCATGCTCGTCGATGCGGCCAAGCAGGTCAGTGGCATGGCGGGCGACTATCAAGTCGAGGGCGCTCAGACCTTCGGCACACTCAATTTCGGCGGCAGTACCGCGACCACGGTCAGTTTCGTCGTCAACTCGGCTGAGAGGTCATGACATGGATGTTGAGATCGTCGCAAAGTTCCTTTCGACTCTGCCCGAAGATGACGACCATCCCTACCGAACCGGGCCGTGGCGTCCTCAGACGACGGAATTCAACGCCGACGACCTGACCGCGGTCGAGGGCGAGGTCCCGCGCGACCTGGACGGCATCTACCTGCGCAATACCGAGAATCCGCTACATCCCGCCTTCAAGGCGTACCACCCGTTCGACGGCGACGGCATGCTGCAGGTCGTCGGCTTCCGGGACGGAAAGGCCTTCTACCGCAACCGGTTCATCCGGACCGAGGGATTTCTGGCCGAGAACGAGGCGGGCGGCCCGCTCTGGCCCGGTTTGGCCGAGCCGGTGTCGCTGGCCCGGATGGACCATGGCTGGGGTGCGCGCGGGTTGTTGAAGGACGCGTCCAGCACGGACGTCATCGTGCACCGCGGCACCGCCCTGTCGAGCTTCTACCAGTGCGGGGACCTCTACCGCGTCGACCCGTACTCCGCCGACACACTCGGCAAGGAGAGCTGGAATGGGCGCTTCCCCTTCGACTGGGGGGTGTCGGCACACCCGAAGGTGGACGACAAGACCGGCGAACTGCTGTTCTTCAACTACAGCAAGCAGGCGCCGTACATGCATTACGGGGTCGTGGACAAGCACAACGACCTGGTCAACTATGTCGACGTGCCGCTGCCGGGCCCGCGGCTGCCGCACGATATGGCGTTCACCGAGAACTACGCCATCCTCAACGACTTTCCGCTGTTCTGGGAGCCCGAGCTGCTGGAGCGCAACCTGCACGTCGCCCGATTCCACCGGGACATGCCGTCGCGTTTCGCGGTCATCCCGCGCCGGGGCCAGACCGCGGATATCCGGTGGTTCGAGGCGGAGGCGACCTTCGTGCTGCACTTCGTGAACGCCTACGAGGACGGCGACGAGATCGTTCTCGACGGTTTCTTCCAGGGTGATCCCGAGCCCACCGACAACGGCACGGGCACCAAATGGCAGCGGGCATTCCGGTTCCTGGCGCTCGACCGTATGCAGACGCAGCTGCACCGGTGGCGGCTGAACCTGGTCACCGGTCACGTCAAGGAGGAGCGACTCAGCGACCGCATCACCGAGTTCGGCATGATCAACTCCGGCTACGCGGGCGGGAAGTACCGCTACACCTACGCCGCGACCGGTAAGCCGGGGTGGTTCCTGTTCGACGGCCTGGTCAAACATGACGTGCTGACCGGGGCCGAGGAACGCTATTCGTTCGGTGACGGCGTCTACGGCAGCGAGACCGCGATGGCGCCGCGAGTCGGGAGCCGCGGCGAGGACGACGGCTATCTCGTCACCCTCACCATGGATATGAACGCCGACGCCTCCTACTGCCTGGTCTTCGACGCCGCTCGGGTCGCCGACGGCCCGGTGTGCAAGCTGCAACTGCCGGAGCGCATCTCCAGCGGCACCCACTCGACCTGGGCTCCCGGCGCAGAGTTACGACGCTGGAGCACAGCCGATTCGGCGGCGAGCGCGATCGGCCTGTAGTTGTCCGCAACCGGCGCGACCGAGCTCAAGCCGGGCAGCACGAATGCTGTGGGGCGGATGCTCGGCCTGTTGGGTGACGAGTGGACGCTGCTGATCATCCAGCAGGCGCTGCTGGGCGCGACACGCTACGGAGAGTTCATGGCGCGGCTGCCGATCTCGAACTCGGTGCTGGCCAGCCGGTTACGCGCACTCACCGACGATCGCCTGCTTCTACGGAACGTCTCACGGGCGGGTCCGGTCCGCACCGATTACCTGGTCACCCCACGCAGCCGGTCGTTATGGCCTGCGCTGCTGTCGATTTGGGAATGGGAACGCCACTGGGTGCCGGAGCACGCCGAACGCCTCCCGGGCATGCACCACAACATCTGCCGGAACGACTTCGCACCGGTGTTGGTCTGCCGATCATGCGACGAGGTCACCACCGACAAGGACGTCGTGGCCCGCTGGGGTCCCAGCGGTTCGTGGACACGGTCGGTGCCGGAGGCGGTGACCCGGCGCAGATCCGATCGC
Source organism: uncultured Mycobacterium sp. (assembly GCA_964509355.1). Lineage (GTDB taxonomy): Bacteria > Actinomycetota > Actinomycetes > Mycobacteriales > Mycobacteriaceae > Mycobacterium. The sequence goes on along the minus strand of CAZDYH010000082.1, from coordinate 7,418 downwards.
GATCACACGCAGATTCAAGCCGGCCTGTTTCCCGAGACGATGAGCGTGTTCGGAAACCGTTGGGCAGCAGCACTATTGATTGCGGCATTCCAGGGTGCGACGCGCTTCACTGAGTTTCAGGGACACCTTGGAGCACCGCCCAGCCTCCTTGCAGACCGGCTGCAGACCTTCTGCGCGAACGAGGTGCTGATGGCGTCGAGCCAGGCGACGCGGCCGGACTGGGTTACCTACACCCTCACCGAGAAGGGCCGGGCGTTCTTCCCGGTGCTGATCGCTTCGCTGCAGTGGGCGCAGCAGTGGTTCCACGCACCCGAGGGCCCTGCCGTGCTCGTGACACACCGCGCCTGCGGCGAGGCGTTCGCCGGAATTCTGGTGTGCGACCATTGCACGCGCCCACTCTCCGGGGCACAGATAACAGCTAGTCGTACCGACTGAGCCGAAACTCCAGGTTGGCGCGCACGGCGGGCCACTCGATGTCCAGGATCGAGTAGACGACGGTGTCGCGGCGCGACCCGTCGGCCAGCAGCTGATGGCTCCGCAACACGCCGTCCAGCTTGGCCCCCAGCCGCTCGACGGCCGCCCTGCTGGCCGCGTTGAGGAAGTGCGTACGAAACTCGACCGCCACACAGCCCAGGGTGTCGAAGGCGTGCCCGAGCATCAGCAGCTTGGTCTCGGAGTTGACGCCGGTGCGCCGCGCC
>CAZDYH010000082.1:0-6620 GCA_964509355.1 uncultured Mycobacterium sp. | reverse complement strand
CGCCCCACCCGATCAGCCAGCAGGGACGCGACCAATGCCCAGATCGAGAGTCCTACCGCACCGACCGCACACGCCGCACCTATATAGAGACCGTAGGCCGCCGATACCGGCGGATGGACGTTGAGGTGGTAGTACCGCACCGTCAGGGCCACGATGAGCGCTGAAATCGTCAGCGCGGCAGTGGAGGCCAGCTTTGGTGACAGACTTCGGGCCACCATCGCACCGGCCACCAGCAAGGCGGAGGCCAGCAGCACGATCAGCTGGCCCACCCCGAACCGGGGCGGAAGCACCATGCTGCCGACAGCGCCGCCAATGGCGTTGGCGCGCCCGCCACCGTCGACCGCCGTCGTCAACCACGGCAGCCAGACGCTGAACGCCAGAATTGCCGCACACAGCGCGACCAACCATCCGGGATGTAGGCGGGTCATGATGTGAGATTATCCGGTCAGATCGCCCGAGGGCCCCAACGCCGGCGTCGCGGTCGAGTCGAGCCGACGTGGATCGAGGGTGGGTACGCGATGACTGAGCTTCCCGACTGGGCTCGACGACTCGACCTGTCGCCACATCCCGAGGGCGGTTGGTTCCGGGAAACCTGGCGCAGTGAGCTGGCGATCAGCCAGTCCGGGCTGCCCCCGGACTACAGCGGACCGCGCAGCGCCGGAACGGCGATCCTGTTCCTGCTGATGCCGGGACAGCAATCAGCGTGGCACACGGTGCGCAGCGCCGAGCTGTGGCTGTACCACCGAGGCAGCCCGCTGCTGCTGGAGCTGGGACCCGAACAGCGCAGCACGACAACACATCTGCTCGGCAGCGATATCGTGGCCGGCGAGCGGCCCCAGATATTGATACCACCCGGGCACTGGCAGCGGGCACGCCCGCGCGATGACGAGCCCAGCCTGGTCAGCTGTGTGGTGGTGCCGGGGTTCGACTTCGCCGATTTCGGCCTGCACGCCCCGAGCGAATGAGCAGTTGCACGGCAAGCAGGTCATGAACGCGACTTGGGCAGTAGCCTGCTGAGAATGCACGGCCACACAATCGTCTGCGGAGCTGACGGGTTGGCGATGCGCATAGCCGAAGAGCTGCGCAACGCTGGAATCGCGGTCGTCCCGCTGGACGCTGCGGCGAACCTGGCCGATGCCGGCATCGCAACGGCGACCGCCATCGTCTGCGCCGGCCCCAACGATGCGATCAATCTTGAAATCGCGCTGCTGGCCCGGCAACTCAACCGTGACGTCCGTGTGGTCGCACGGTTGGCCAACAGCGTGCTGCGCGAAGAGGTGGCGCTCGGCAATGGACCGGGCGCGATCCTCGATGTCGCCGACCTCGCGGCGCCATCCGTCGTCGAGGCCTGCCTGGCCCGCACTACACACGTCATTTCCGCCGCCGGGATCGAGTTCGTGGTCTCCGACACCGAAGCCCCCCGCGACGGGACGCTGCGGGAGATCTACGGGGATCTGGCGCCGGTCGCGGTGATCCACGGCGAGGATTCGCCCAACCCGGGCGAACTGGTGCCCTGCCCGGGCCGCGACCTGCGAGTGCGGGAAGGCGACTGGACGGTCATGATCGGGACCGCCGACGAATTCGCCGCGGAGGGCATCGCGGTGGCCCCGCCGAAGGTCCGGTCATCCCGACACCGCGCACCGGGATCGCGGGTGCTCAATGCGATACGCGCGTTCCGCGATGACGTTAACCCGAACTTCTTTCGAGCCCTTACGATTTCGCTGATCCTGCTACTGGGGGCAACGGTGCTGCTGCGGTTCAGCTACCGCAAGCCGGGGATGGGCTACATCGACGCAATGCATTTCGCCGCTGAGACCATCACCACCGTCGGCTACGGCGACTTCAGCCTCGCCGACCAGCCGATCTGGCTGCGACTGTTCGGGATCGGTCTGATGTTCGCCGGTGTCACCACCACCTGGGTGATGATGGCATTCATCACCGACCTGCTGCTGTCCCGACGGATCGTCCGGTCGGCCGGCCGGCGCAGGGTCCACGAACTGCGCGATCACATCATCGTCGTCGGCCTGGGCTCGTTCGGCAGCCGGGTGATCGCCGACCTGAAGGCCGCCGGTCACGATGTGGCGGTCATCGAGCGCAACGAATCGAATCGGTACCTGTCGCTGGCGGCCGAACTGGACGTGCCGGTCATCTTCGGCGATGCCACGCTGCCCCAGACGCTGGATGCCGCCGACATCAACAAGGCGGCGGCGGTCGCAGTCCTCACCAAGGACGACATGGTCAATATCGAGACCGGCATCGTGCTGCGCGAGAGGCTGGACAGCAACTGGCGTGGATCTGAGCAGCAATCTGCGGTTCCGGTGGTGCTGCGGGTGTACGACAAGTCGTTGGGTGCCGCGGTGGCGCAGCGCTTCAAGTTCGACGACGTCCGGTCCACGGTCGAACTCGCCGTGCCGTGGTTCATCGGGGCGGCAATGGGTCTGCAGGTGTTCGGGACCTTCCTGGTGGGCCAGCGCTCGTTCATGGTCGGCGGCGCGCTGGTCGAGCCGGGCAGCGACCTCGACGGCATGCGGATGGTCGACTTGTCCACCCAGACATGGGTGATCGCGATTGCCCGCGACCCGACCGGCGATTTGGAACTGCATCCGGGGCGCGACACCCGCCTCACCGCCGGCGATACCGCCTACCTGGTCGGGCCATACCGGGAGCTACTGGCAACGCTGCGCACGGGGCAGCGTGTCCGGCAGTCCGGCCAGGGGTCAACGGTCAGTCAGCCAGCGAAGACAGGACAGCGAGCCTAACTCTTCCGCGCAACGATGAGCGGGATCTGCACGTCATGTGCCAGGGCGGTACTCACAGAACCGAGCAGCATGCCGGCGAAACCGCCGCGACCACGGCTGCCCACCACCAGCAGCTGCGCGTTCTCGGACTGCTCGACCAGGTGGCGGGTGGGCTGATCATTCACCACGACGCGGCGGACAGTGACGTCCGGATACTTCTCCACCATGCCGGCCAGCTGCTCGGCGAGCACTGCTTCCTCATCTGCGGCCATCGCGGACCAGTCCACACCCGGAACCGCGAGCAGCTTCGAGTCACTCCAGGCGTGCACCGCCACCAGATCGACACCCCGCTGAGCGGCCTCCTGGAAGGCGATGGCGGTGGCGGCCTCGGATGCGGGCGAGCCGTCGACTCCCAGCACCACCGGGTCGTCATCGGCCGGGACCGGGCCGTCGTGGATCACCGCGACCGGGCAGTGCGCATGCTGGACCAGCGCGGTGCTGACCGAGCCGAGAACACCGCGCCGGAACGCGCCCATCCCGCGGCTGCCCACGACGATCATCTCGGCACCCCTGGTCAGGTCGATCAGCGTCGGCGTCACTGCGGAGTGGTAAGTCTGGGTCCCGGCGAGATGCATCGGCATACCGGATTCGTCGCTGACGTGATACACGAGTGCCACGGCGTCGGCAAGGACCCGCTTGGCCAGGTCATCCTGCCAGTCCTCCGGCACTACCGGTACCGGCGTGAGCGCGTAGGTTACCGACGGCGCCGCCGCCACGTGCACCAGCCGCAGCGGGCTGCTCCGAAACGCGGACTCGCGTGCGGCCCAGCGCACGGCAAGATTCGAGGCCGCCGATCCGTCCACACCGACGATGATCTCGGGAAGAGCGACCTGCTCCCGCGGCTCGGTCATCAACCGTCCGCGCTCATCCGCATGTCGCCGGTCGGCGCCGCCTGGGCAATTTCGGGCACCGGCCGACCGTTCTCGTCGAACCACTCCGCCGGAACGACGCTGACGGCGGGTGGCCAATCGACCGGGGTGCGCAGCACCAACATGGGCCAGTGCGCACGACGAGACGGGTGATCGGTCGACGCTGCGGCGGTGATCGCCGCGATCTCGTCCAGAGCCACGTACAGCGCACCAGCGAAGCTGCGGTGCAGTTCACCGATATCTGCGACCGTCGTGCCGCCACCGATCTCGATCGGCTCCCAACCACGCGCACCGAACACCGACCGCAACTGGTCGCAGTCCATGGTGGGGCGGTACAGGATCGGCAGCACTGCACCGTCAGTGGTCGGGTCATGCAGCGCCCGGACCTTCCAGCTGGACAGCGCCTCGTCCTCGCTGACCATGCAGGCCACCGTCAGTCCGGGCTCGTCCAGGGCACGCCCGATCGCGTACGCCTGTGCATAGGACGGACCGCCGGTGGCGGCGAAACCGCTGGGAGGCGCCCCCATCGCATGGGTACCCTCCATGCGTGCGACGGCCTCCAGCGCCGCCATACTGTCGCGTAGTCCGAGCACGAACCGCATTCGCAGTTGACGGCGCACGATCATCCGGTTCAGATGCGCATAGGTGAGCGTGACGGCCGGAATCGACGGCCCGCTTCCCCCGGGAAGCCCGGCTGCAACGTGATTAGCGGCACGCCACCACGCGTCGACTTTGTCCAATGTCGTCCGCTTTTCCGGCGAAGTCATCCGGTAACGGTCAGAGAGTTCGGTCATGGCGGGCCCTCCGGGTCGCTGAGCGCGCTGTCACCATTGACGATCCGCCAACGGAGGGTCTTCTACCAGGAGTTTTCGGTCCCATCCGGGGCGCCGTTGGTGCGTTCTATTAGGGACCAAAGTCCCTTGCTCCCCCACCGGCCGTTCCGCACTACTCTTGCTCTGTGATCACCGTGTTCCTGGTCGACGACCACGAGGTTGTCCGGCGTGGTTTGGCCGATCTGCTCAGCGGCGACCCTGAACTCAGTGTGGTCGGCGAGGCAGGCACGGTGGCCGAAGCGCTGGCGCGGATTCCGGCCGCCCGCCCGGATGTGGCCGTGCTCGATGTCCGGCTGCCCGACGGCAACGGTATCGACCTGTGCCGCGACCTGCTCGCCGCGCACGACGAACTGCGCTGCCTGATCCTGACGTCGTTCACCGACGAGCAGTCGATGCTCGACGCGATCCTGGCCGGCGCGAGCGGCTACGTCGTCAAAGACATCCGCGGTATGGAACTGGCTCAGGCCATCAAGGCGGTGGGCTCGGGAAAGTCGCTGCTGGACAACCGCGCCGCGGCGGCGCTGATGGCCAAACTGCGCCAGGACACCGGCGAGGACAGCCGGCTGAACGATCTGTCGCCGACCGAACGCACCCTGCTGGACCTGCTCGGTGAGGGCCTGACCAACCGCGAGATCGGGCAGCGGATGTTCCTGGCCGAGAAGACGGTCAAGAACTACGTGTCGCGGCTGCTGGCGAAACTCGGGCTGCACCGGCGCACCCAGGCCGCGCTACTCGCCGCCGAACTGCGGCAGAGCCGCGATGCCTGACCTGCACGTTCGGGATGGCCTCGTCGACGCGATGCTGGCCGTCACCTCGGGACTCGACCTCGAGGACACGCTGCGCACCATCGTGCACACCGCGATGAGACTGGTGGACGCGCGCTACGGCGCGCTCGGCGTCGTCAGCACCGAGCCCGAGCAGACCCTCGAACGCTTCGTCTACGAAGGGATCGATGACGCCACCCGGGAGCTCATCGGCCCGATGCCATCGGGGCACGGCGTACTCGGACTGCTGTTCGCAGATCCCGAACCGGTTCGGGTGGAGGATATTTCGCGGCATCCGGCGTCGGTCGGATTCCCACCCCACCATCCCCCGATGCGCACCTTTCTCGGCGTGCCGATCCGGATTCGCGGTGAGGTGTTCGGCAACCTTTACCTCACCGAGAAGGCCGCCGGCCAGATGTTCAGCCCGGATGACGAGGTGCTGGTGCTGGCGCTGGCCGCCGCGGCCGGTATCGCCATCGACAACTCCCGGCTCTACCAGGCGGCCCGCAGCCGGCAGGCATGGATCGAGTCAATATGCGATATCGGCACCGAGCTGCTGGCCGGCAGCGACCCGGATAGCGCGCACGGGCAGATCGTCGAGAAGGCTGCGGCATTGACCGACAGTGCCTTCAGTTTCCTTGCGCATCTTGACGATTCGGATGACCTGGTGGTGACCGCGGCGACCCGCAGCGACCTGCTCGGGCGGCGGCTGCCGATCGCCGGAACATCGTTGGGCCGGTCCTGTGCTGATCGGCTTCCGTTGCGCGCCGAGAAGTTGGATGCCTTCGGCGAGACGGGCGCCGCGCTGATCCTGCCGCTACGTGAAACCGACAACGTGTCCGGGATTCTGGTATGCGGTGCTCGCGTGGGCGTGGAGTACACCGACGATCAGCTGGAGATGATGGCGGCATTCGCCGACCAGACCGGGTTGATGCTGCAGCTGGCGACCGCGCAGCGGCGGATGCGTGAACTCGACGTGCTCTCCGATCGCGATCGGATCGCCCGCGATCTGCACGACCACGTGATCCAGCGGCTGTTTGCCGTCGGCCTGTCGTTACAGGGTGCCGTCAGCGCCGGCCCGGCGGAAAACGCCCGCCGGATCACCAGTGCACTCGACGACCTGCAGGAGGTGGTGCACGAGATCCGCACCGCGATCTTCGATCTGCACGGCGGCACCGTCACCCGGTTGCGGCAACGCCTCGAGCAGGCCGTGGCGCAGATGACAGCCGACTCCCCGGTGCGCCCCGCGCTGCGCATCAGCGGCCCGCTGTCGGTGGTCGACGCGGCACTGGCCGACCATGCCGAAGCGGTGGTCCGCGAGGCCGTCAGCAATGTCGTGCGGCACGCCGGCGCGGC
>CAZDYH010000081.1:1454-13185 GCA_964509355.1 uncultured Mycobacterium sp. | reverse complement strand
GGTTTTTGCACGCCGGGTCACCCGCAGGTAATTGTCCAGGAATTCGCCACCGTCGGGGTTGTCCCAGCCGGCAGCGACCGCCACGGCGTTGAGCTGTCGGCCGGGACCGGGCAGCTGGTCAGTGGGCTTGCCGCGCACCAGCACCAGTGCATTGCGGGCCCGGGTGGCCGTCAGCCAGGCCTGCCGCAGCAGGTCCACATCCCCCTCCGCGATGAGCTCCGCCGCACCGATGGCGTCCAGGGTCTCCAGCGTCGAGGTGTTGTGCAGGGCCGGAATCTTGTGCGCGTACTTCAACTGCAGCAGCTGCACCGTCCATTCGATATCAGCCAGTCCCCCGCGGCCGAGCTTGGTGTGGGTGTTGGGGTCAGCGCCGCGGGGCAGCCGCTCGGCGTCCACGCGGGCCTTGATCCGGCGGATCTCCTGCAGCGCAGCCGCGGATACCCCACCCGACGGATACCGCGTCTTGTCGGCGACCAGCAGGAAGCGATGACCCAGGTCCTCATCGCCCGCCACCTGGTGGGCCCGCAACAGCGCCTGGATCTCCCACGGCTGCGCCCACTGCTGGTAGTAGGCCGCGTAGGAAGCCAGCGTGCGAACCAACGGGCCGTTACGGCCCTCGGGCCGCAGGTTGGCGTCGACCTCCAACGGCGGGTCGGCGCTCGGCGTGCCCAGTAGCGCGCGTAGCTGCTCGGCGATCGAGACCGACCAACGCACCGCTCTGGACTCCTCGACGCCATCGGCCGGTTCGCAGACGAACATCACGTCGGCGTCGGACCCGTAGCCCAACTCGCCGCCGCCGAGACGGCCCATGCCGATCACGGCGATTCGCGCCGGAACGGATCCGTCCTGCGCGGTGTTGGCCCGGATCACCGCTTCCAGCGCCGCCTGCAGCACCGCCACCCACACCGATGTCAGCGCCTTGCACACATCGGTGACCTCGAGCATGCCGAGCAGATCGGCCGACGCGATGCGCGCCAGCTCGCGGCGCCGCAGCGTGCGCGCCGCGGCAATGGCCCGTACCGGGTCGGCGTGACGGCCAGCCGAGGCGACCAGCGCGCGCGCCACCGCCTCGGGCTCGGTGTCGAGAAGCTTCGGGCCGGTCGGGCCGTCGGCGTACTGCTGGATCACCTCGGGCGCACGCATCAGCAGGTCCGGTACGAACGCCGAGGTGCCCAGCACATGCATCAGCCGCTTGGCGACCGCGCTCTCGTCGCGCAATGTGGACAGATACCAACGCTGGTCGGCCATCGCCTCGCTGACGCGCCGGTAGGCCAGCAGCCCGCTGTCCGGGTCGGGCGTGTCGGACAGCCAGTCCAGCAAGGTGGGCAGCAGCACGGATTGGACGCGGCCGCGGCGCCCACTCTGATTCGCCAGCGCCGCCAGGTGGGTCAACGCGCTCTGCGGCCCCTCGTATCCCAGCGCGGCCAGCTGACGTTCGGCGGCGGCCGGTGTCATGCCCTCGGCGAAGCCGACCGGCGATTCGACGGACTCCAGCAGCGGCTGATAGAAGAGCTTGGCGTGCAGCCGCGACACTCGCAGGCTTTGTCGTTTGAGCTCTTCGCGTAGAACACCCAGCGCGTCGCGCTGGCCGTCGGGCCGGACGTGGGCGGCACGCGCGAGCCAGCGCAACGCCTCATCGTCGTCGGGCGCGGGCAGCATGTGGGTGCGCTTGAGCCGCTGCAGCTGCAGACGATGTTCGAGTAGCCGCAGGAACTCATAGGACGCGGTGAGGTTCGCCGCGTCATCGCGGCCGACATAGCCGCCGGCACCGAGCGCGGTCAGCGCATCCACCGTCGAGGAGACGTGCAGTGACTCATCGTTGCGGCCATGCACCAGTTGCAGCAGCTGTACCGCGAACTCCACGTCGCGCAGACCGCCGGTGCCGAGTTTGATCTCGCGGGCGCGGACGTTGGCGGGTACCAGCTCCTCCACCCGCCGTCGCATCGCCTGGACCTCGGCCACGAAATCCTCGCGCTCGCATGCCGCCCACACCATCGGCATCAGGGCGGTCATGTACTGCCCGCCCAGTTCGGCATCGCCGACCGCGGGCCGCGCCTTGAGCAGCGCCTGAAACTCCCAGGTCTTGGCCCACCGCTGGTAGTAGGTGACATGCGACTCCAGCGTGCGGACCAGCGCGCCGTGCTTGCCTTCAGGGCGCAGCGCCGCGTCGACCTCGAAGAACGTCTCCGACGCGAACCGCATCATCTCCCCGGCCACCCGGGTGCTGACCGTGTCGGCCTCCCCCGCGACGAAGATGACATCGACGTCGCTGACGTAGTTCAGTTCGCGGGCACCGGACTTGCCCATCGCGATGACCGCCAGCCGCGGCGGCGGGGTGTCGTCACCGCAGACGGTCCGCACCGCGACCGCCAGTGCCGCGTCCAGCGCCGCGTCGGCCATGTCGGCGAGGTGCGCGCCGACGGTGGCGAACGGCAGGACGGGTTCGTTCTCGACCGTGGGCGCCAGATCGAGCGCCGACAGTATCAGCATGTGGTCGCGGTAGAGCTTGCGTAGCCGCACGGTCATCAAGCTTGGCGCACTTGATGATTCGGCCACGCAGTTGGAGAAGGCCCGGCGCAGCTGATCGGCGGATGCCAGCGTCACGCCGCCCTGCAGCAGGTGCCAGGACTGCGGGTTGGCCACGAGATGGTCGCCCAGCGCCAGCGACGAGCCGAGCACCGCGAAAAGCCGGCCGCGCAGGCTGCGGTCCTTGACCAGTGCCGTGTTCAGCTCGTCCCAATCGGCGCCGGCGGCCTCGGCCAGCCGGACCATGGCGCGCAGCGCGGTGTCGGCGTCGGGTGCGCGCGACAGCGACCACAGCAGTTCCACGTGGGCGTCGGTGTCCCACCCCAGCTTCGCCAGATCGGCGCGCGCGGGCGGTTCAACCAGCCCGAGCCGGCCTACGCCGGGTAGCCGGGGACGCTGCGTCGCAGGTTTGGCCACGACCAAGACGCTACAGCGACAGGTACGTCTTCAGCTCGAACGGTGTCACATGGCTGCGATAGTTGACCCACTCGGCTCGCTTGTTGCGCAGGAAGAAATCGAATACGTGCTCCCCCAACGTTTCCGCAACCAGCTCGGAGTTCTCCATTTCGTAGAGCGCACGGTCCAGGCTGGGCGGCAGCTCGCGGTAGCCCATCGCGCGGCGCTCCTCGGCGGTCAGGTTCCACACGTTGTCCTCGGCCTGGGGTCCCAGCACGTAGCCCTTCTCGATACCGCGCAGCCCGGCGGCCAGCAGCACGGCGAACGTCAGGTACGGGTTGCACGCCGAGTCGGGACTGCGGACCTCGATGCGCCGCGAGGAGGCCTTCCGCGGGGTGTACATCGGGACCCGCACCAGCGCGGAGCGGTTGGCCGCGCCCCACGATGCGGCCGTGGGTGCCTCCCCGCCGCCTACCAGCCGCTTGTAGGAGTTGACCCACTGGTTGGTGATCGCGCTGATCTCGTTGGCGTGCTCGAGGATGCCGGCGATGAACGATTTGCCGACATCGGACAGTTGCAGCGGATCGTCGGGGCTGTGGAACGCGTTGACCTCGCCCTCGAACAGGCTCATATGGGTATGCATCGCCGAGCCCGGGTACTCACTGAAGGGCTTGGGCATGAACGATGCCCGCACACCCTCACCGAGTGCGACCTCCTTGACCACATTGCGGAAGGTCATGACATTGTCCGCCATGGACAGCGCGTCGGCATAGCGCAGATCGATCTCCTGCTGGCCGGGCGCACCTTCGTGATGGCTGAACTCCACCGAGATGCCCATGGATTCCAGGGCGTCGATCGCGTGCCGGCGGAAGTTCGGCGCGGCATCGTGCACGGCCTGGTCGAAATAGCCGCCGCTGTCCGCGGGGATGGGCACCGATCCGTCGTCGGCGCCGGGTTTGAGCAGGAAGAACTCGATCTCGGGATGCACGTAACAGGAGAAGCCCAGGTCACTGGCCTTCGCCAGTTGGCGGCGTAACACATGGCGCGAGCTCGCCCACGACGGCGAGCCGTCGGGCATCGTGATATCGCAGAACATCCGCGCCGAGTGGTGCTTACCGGAGCTGGTAGTCCATGGCAGCACCTGGAACGTCGACGGGTCGGGCCGCGCCACGGTGTCGGACTCCGAGATCCGGGCGAAGCCCTCGATCGACGACCCGTCGAAGCCGATGCCTTCCTCGAAGGCCCCCTCGAGTTCAGCCGGGCCGATCGACACCGACTTGAGGAAGCCGAGCACGTCGGTGAACCAGAGCCGGACGAAGCGGATGTCGCGTTCTTCCAGCGTGCGCAGCACGAATTCCTTCTGCCGATCCATGACGTGAGCGTAGGCACCGGCTGTTAACTCCGTGTTACGGCGCCGATGCCGCGCCTAGCAGGTCAACCCGTCCGGTGGTGACACCTTGTCCACCAGATAACTCACGACCGCGGTGTCGACGCACTGGTCGCCGTTGAACACCGCGGTGTGCTGGGTCCCGTCGTAGGTGATCAGCGGGGCGCCGAGTTGGCGGGCCAGGTCGACGCCCGCCTGGTACGGCGTGGCGGGGTCGCGCGTCGTCGACACGACGACGACCTTGCCCGGCGCCGCCGGGGCCGCAACGCGCGGCGCCGATGTCGCCGGCACCGGCCACAGCGCGCACACGTCGCGCGGGGCGAACCCGGTGAACTCCCCGTAGCTGCTGAACGGCGCCACCTCGCGGATCCGCTGGTCGGCGGCCACCCACACAGCCGGGTCAGTCGGCGATGGCGCGTCGACGCAGCGGACCGCGTTGAACGCGTCCTGCATGTTGCTGTAGTTCCCCTGCTCGTCGCGGCCCTGGTACTCGTCGGCAAGCGTCAGCAGGTCACCGGCGTCGGTGCCGCGCTGCAGCCCCAGCAGTCCGCTGGTGAGGAACTTCCAGTACTGCGGGCTGTAGAGCGCATTGAAGGTTCCGGTGATCGCGTCGGCGTAGCTGAGCCCGCGCGGATCGGAGGTGTGGCCCGGTTTGCCGACCAGCGGGTCGATCAGCTCGTGGTAGCGGTTGACCCACTGTGCCGGATCGGTGCCCAGCGGGCAGCCCGTCGATTGTGCGCAATCGGCGGCGTAGTCGTTGAAGGCGACCTGAAAGCCCGCCATCTGGCGGACATTCTCCTCGACCGGGCCCACGCTCGGGTCGATGGCGCCGTCGAGCACCATGGCTCGCACACGATCGCCGTACTGCTCGACATAGGCGGTGCCCAACTCGGTGCCGTAGCTGAAGCCGAGGTAGTTGATCTGGTCTTCGCCGAGCGCCTGACGGATCAAATCCATATCACGCACGGCGGATGCGGTGCCGACGCTCCCCAGGAACTGCGGGCCCATCCGATCCGCGCAGCGTTGCGCGAACTGGCGGAACAACGCCTCGATCGCCGCGACGCCGGCGGGGCTGTAGTCGGTCATCGGCTCACGGCGGTAGGCGTCGAACTCGGCGTCGGTGCGGCAGCGCAGTTGGGGGGTGGAGTGCCCGACCCCACGCGGGTCGAAGCCCACCAGGTCGAAGTGGCGGGTGATCTCGGTATCGGCAAGAGCCAACCCCATGCCGGCGACGCTGTCCACCGCCGACGCCCCCGGTCCGCCGGGGTTGACGAACAGGGCGCCGATACGTGGACCCGTCGCGGGGATACGGATCACGGCCAGCTGGACCTGCGCGCCGCCGGGGTCGGCGTAGTCGATCGGCACGGACACCGTCGTGCACTCCGCGGTGAGGACGCCGCTGGTGTCGCCGATGAAGCGTATGCAGCTACCCCAATCCGGTTGCGGGACAACGGTTTGGTCGGGACCGCCCTCCGGGGTGGCACCAGCGGGCGGCGGCGCCAGCCAGCACGACAAAGACAGTGTGGCGATCAGCGCCGCGTGGGAAAGCAGCGCCGAGCACAGTCGTCTCGTGCGCCGCATGGCTGTGATCGTAGGCTTTGCTGAGATTTCCGGTGGTCGCGAAAGGTCACGCTCACATCTCAAGTAAACGGCGATCTCGTATGTGAGCCGGAGTCGACTGCCCTAAATCACGCCCGACCCGGTGAATGTTCAGCATTTCGCGCCCGCAGGGGGCATCACGCCGTCGATCAGGTAGGCCGCCGCATAGTTGTCGACACACCTGTTGCCCTGAAACACGACCGTGTGCTGCGTTCCGTCGAACGTGAGCAGACCGCCGCCGAGCTGCTTGGCCAGGTCGACACCGGCCTGATACGGCGTGGCCGGGTCATTGGTGGTCGACACCACCAGCGTCCGCGGCAGGCCCGGCGCGGAAACAGCGTGCGGCTCACTGGTCGGCGGCACCGGCCAGAACGCACAGGTACTCAGCGGGGCATGCCCGGTGAAATCCCCGTAGCTCATGAACGGCGCCACGTCACGCAGCCGGCGGTCCTCCGCCACCGCCTTGGCCCGGTCGGTGACGGGGGGCTGGTCGACGCAGTTGACGGCGATACGTGCATCGGTGGCGTTGGTGTAGCGGCCCTGCGCATCGCGGCGCATATACATATCGGACAGCACCAGCAGAGTGTCGCCGCGGCCGTCGGCCAGCTCGGTCAGCCCATCGGTCAAGTGGCGCCACAGGTTCGGCGAGTACAGCGACATGATGGTGCCGACGATCGCGTCGCTGTAGCCCAGCCCGCGGGGATCCTCGGTGGCGGCCGGCTTGTTGACCAGCGAGTCGACCATGTTGCGGTACACCTCGACCGATTTGGCCGGATCGGTGCCCAGCGGGCAGCCGGGATCGGTGGCGCAGTCGGCCGCATAGTCGTCGAAGGCTTTCTGGAACGCTGCAGCCTGGTCGATATCCGCTTCGATGGGGTCCGCGTTCGGGTCGACGGCGCCGTCGAGGATCATCGCCCGCACGTTCTGCGGGTACGCCTCGGCGTAGGCGGATCCTATCCGCGTGCCGTACGAGTAGCCCAGATAGGTCAGCTTGTCATCGCCTACCGCGGCGCGGATAGCCTCCAGGTCTTTCACGACGTTCGCGGTGCCGACGTTGGCCAGGAAATCCTTGCCCATCTTGTCGACGCAGCGCGCAATGAACGCCTTGGTCTCCTTCTCGATGTGCTCGACACCCGCGGGGCTGTAGTCGACCTGGGGATCGGCGCGCAGCCGGTCATTGTCGGCGTCGGAATTGCACCACACCGCGGGGGTGGACGATCCCACACCGCGGGGATCGAACCCGATGAGGTCGAATCGCTCACGCATCTGCTGCGGCAAAGTCTCGACGACGCCCGCGGCCGCCTCGATCCCCGACTCGCCGGGACCGCCCGGGTTGATCACCAGCGAGCCGATCTTGGACCCCGTCGCCGGGAACCGGATCAGCGCCAGTTGCGCGACGTCGCCGTCCGGTTTGGCGTAGTCGACGGGTACGGCGATCTGACCGCATTGTGCGTCGGCGGGTAGCTGCACGGCGTCGCTGCCGCCGCTGACGCGGCACGGTCCCCACTGCACCGGCTGGCCCACCTTGGGCCCGGCGAACACCGCACGTCCGTCGACCATCCTGCTACAGCCGGCCACCGCCAGCACCGTTGCGGCGATGACCGTCCAGATCAGTATCGCGCGGACGACCGCGTCGCGGCGGAACAGGCTCATGCCAACATGCTGCCATGCGATCAGCCGGTGGCTCGCGCAGCGACCCGCCGCGCTAACCGGCCGCAGCGAGGAGTTCCTCCATACAGACGGCGAAGTCGTCGGCCATGTCCCACAGATCGGGCAGCAGTTCGGGGCACGAGATGATGCCGACATCGAGCTTGCCGTTCAGCGACATCACCGTGATGTTGAGCCCGGAGCCGTGGAAGATCGGCCCGAGCGGGTACATGGCCTCGACCTCTGCGCCCAGGAAGTACAGCGGCATCTGAGGTCCGGGCACGTTGGAGATGACCAGGTTGTGCACCGGCCGGCTCTCGGTCAACGAAGTCCTGGCGTAGACGCGCATCGCGATGCCGAAGACCGCAGGGGCGGCAAATTGCGACCAGTCCTGCAACAGGGTTGCCCCAATCGCCGAGCTATGTTCCTTGGCATCGGAGTTGGACTCGGCAATGGCCCTGAGGCGCTCGGCCGGGTCGGCGATCTGGGTCTCCAGGCTGGAGAACATGCCCGACACCTGGTTGCGTCCGGGCCGGTCGGATTTCTCGTGCACCGACACCGGCACCATCGCCACCAGCGACGAGTCGGGCAATTCGCCGCGATCGAGCAGGTACTGCCGCAGTACGCCCGAGACGAGCGCCATCACGACATCGTTGACCTTGACGTCGAACTGATTCTTGACCTTCTTGATGTCCTCGAGGTCCAGCTGGGCGTAGGCGATGTTGCGGTGGCCGGTGATGCTGGCGTTGAACGCCGTCTGCGGCGCGCTGAACGGCCGGGCCATCGTCGTGCCACTGCGGGCACGGCGCAGCGTGTCGAACACCGTGTTGACAGTGGCAGGCAGCACGTTGGCCAGACGCAGCGGCCGCCTGGCGAACTTCATCAGCCCGGTCGCCGCTATCTGCAGCTGGCTTGCGTCGCCGGTGCCGTCCACCGGATCCGGTGGCGGCGCGTCGGCTTGGGTGCTGCACAACTGCGACATCAGGTTCGCGCCGGTCACCCCGTCGACGCTGGCGTGGTGCACCTTGGTCAGCACCGCCAGTCGCCCGCCGTGGTGGGCATCGGTGCCTGCGATTCCCTCGATCACCCACATTTCCCAGAGCGGCCGGCTGCGGTCCAGCGGCAACGAGGCGATATGCCCGCAGATCTCGGCCAGCTCGGTCCGCCCGCCCGGCGCCGGCAGGCCGATGCGGTGCAGGTGCCGGTCGACGTCGAAGTCCTTGTCTTCCACCCACACCGGATGGTCGAGGTTCAGCGGGCTGTCGGCGAGCTTCTCCCGGAAGGTCGGCATCGCCTTGATCCGCAACGACAACGCGTCGCGGAGCCGATCGAACGTGTAGCCGCCGGGCATCGTCGAAGTGTCCAGGTCCAGAATTGAGCACACATGCAGTGGCTGCGACGAGGTCTCGAGGTAGAGGAAGCTGGCGTCGAGTCCACTGAGGCGTTGCATACCGCCGATGGTAGGTGTGGCGCCGGCATTGACCAACCCGGGTCGCTGCGACCTGATGTGAGCAAGTCCACTTAACGCGGCGTTCACCTTTCACCAGCTCAGGTGGCAGACTGAAGTCGTCAGACGAACCCGGGGACCCGGATGGGCCACGAGGATCGACCCGACCATCACTAGGGACAATGATGTCTGAGCAGACCGCCTATGGATCGTCAGCCGGATCGGCTGACGCCGTGTCGAGCGCTCCACGCTACAAGGTGCGTACCCACCACTTGCAGAAGTGGAAGGTCGAGGGCCACAAGTGGGCCATGCTCACCGTGTACGACTACTCCACCGCACGCATCTTCGACGAGGCCGGTATTCCGGTGCTGTTGGTCGGCGATTCCGCGGCAAATGTGGTCTACGGCTACGACACCACGGTGCCGATCTCGATCGATGAACTGATTCCGCTGGTACGCGGGGTGGTACGCGGCGCGCCACATGCGCTCGTCGTCGCCGATCTGCCGTTCGGCAGTTACGAGGCCGGACCCGCCCAGGCGCTGGCCACCGCCACCCGCTTCCTGAAGGAGGCCGGCGCACACGCGGTCAAGCTGGAGGGCGGTGAGCGCGTGGCCGAACAGATCGCCACGCTGACCGCGGCAGGCATCCCGGTGGTGGCACACATCGGCTTCACCCCGCAGAGCGTGAACAGCCTGGGCGGCTTCCGGGTCCAGGGCCGTGGCGATGCCGCCGAGCAGACCGTTGCCGACGCCATCGCCGTCGCCGAGGCGGGCGCCGTCGCCGTCGTGCTGGAAATGGTTCCCGCGGAGCTGGCCACGCAGATCACCGGCAAGCTGACGATCCCCACCGTTGGCATCGGCGCCGGCCCGAACTGCGACGCCCAGGTGCTGGTCTGGCAGGACATGGCCGGGATGACGAGCGGCAAGACCGCGCGATTTGTCAAGCGTTTCGGCGACGTCGGCAGCGAACTGCGCAGTGCTGCAACGCAATACGCGAACGAAGTGGCCAGCGGGGCGTTCCCCGCCGAGGAGCACAGCTTCTAGGGTGACCGCACGTCCAGCTTGCCGGCCAGGTATTCGGCGCGGCAGGCACGGCGCGCCAGCTTGCCGCTGGTGGTGCGCGGGATAGCACCGGCGGCGACCAGCCGCACCTCGGCCACCGGCAGCGCGTGCCGCCGCGACACCGCCGCCCGGATAGCCTCGACCACCGGCGCCGGATCGGTCCGGCCCGCACCCGCGGCACGCTCTGCGACGATCACCAGACGTTCGGTTGCGTCGTCGGTCATCGCCCCCGGCAGTTCGTTGGCCGGCACGGAGAACGCGGCGACGAAGCCGGACCGTACCGCCGGTGAGGCCTCGGCGGTGGTGGCCTCGATGTCCTGCGGATAGTGGTTACGACCGTCGACGATCACCAGATCTTTGATGCGCCCGGTGATGTATAGCTCGCCGTCGAGGTAGACACCGAGGTCGCCGGTCCGGAACCAGGTGCCACCGACCGCCGAGCCCTCGGCGTGGCTGCCCTCAGCCAGGCGCGACTGCAGCTTGTTGCGGAAGGCCAGTTCGGTTTCGCGGGCACGCCCCCAATAGCCGCGGCCGACGTTGTCGCCGTGCAACCAGATCTCGCCGACCTCGCCATCGGGCGACTCCGCCTCGGTGTCCGGGTTGACGATGACGGCCCACTGGCTGCGGGCCACCCGACCGCATGACACCTGCGCGACGGCGTTGACGGCGTCCTGCGCGACCCGCACCGCATGGCCGCCGCCCAGCTGCTCACGGTCGAGGTACACCGCGGTCGGCTGGGCCGCGGGGTCGATAGTCGAGACGAATAGCGTCGCTTCGGCCATCCCGTAGGACGGTTTGATCGTGGTCGAGGGCAGCCCATAGGGCGCGAATGCCTCGTTGAACTTCTCAATCGACGCCATGCTGACCGGCTCCGAGCCGTTGATCAGCCCGGCGACATTGCTGAGGTCGAGGCTTTCGCCCTCAGCGGGCAGCCCGCGCTGCGCGGCCAACTCGAACGCGAAGTTCGGCGCGGCGGCAAACGTGCGACCGTGCACGGACTGCTCCGCCAGCTCCCTGATCCACCGCTGCGGTCGCCGGACGAACGCCACCGGCGACATCAGCGTGATCTGTCCGCCGCACAGCGCTGGGAACATGATCATCAACAGGCCCATATCGTGATAGAGCGGCAACCAGCTGATGCTGCGGATGTTTGGATCCAGACCTACCGAGATGATCATCTGCAGCACGTTGGTGCAGACCGCGCGGTGGCTGATCTCCACTCCCGCAGGCGCACGAGTAGAGCCCGAGGTGTACTGCAGGTACGCGATGTCGTCGGTGTCCAGCACGGCGGGCACGAAGGTGGCGCCCACCGAATCCGGCACCGCGTCGACCGCGATCACCCTGGGCCGCCGGAACCGCGGCAGCTTACGCAGGAAGGTCTGAATGGCTTCGGCGGCGGTGGTGGTGGTCAGCACCACCGCCGGTCTCGCGTCGGCGAGCACGGCATCCAGCCGCTCGGCGTGCCCGGGCAGTTCGGGCGCGAACAACGGGACGGCGATGTTACCGGCCGCGATCGCCGCGAAGAATCCGACGACGTAATCGACGCCCTGCGGAGCCAAGATGGCAACCCGATCACCGGGTGCGCTGACCTGCTGCAGGCGGGCGCCGACGGCGCGCAGCCTGGTGCCCAGCTGACTCCAGGTCAGCTCGACCGCCGATCCGTTCGCG
>CAZDYH010000081.1:0-1354 GCA_964509355.1 uncultured Mycobacterium sp. | reverse complement strand
TTCGGTTCGCCGATTGTTCCGACGTCGGGCGTGTTCACTTGGATATGGCACCCTGAGCGGTAACCCTGCCCGCGAGTCGGGTCCGCAACCAAAGGTGAAAATGGCTGCTAAAGCGCCAAAAACGTCCCGCCACACCGAAGTCGAGCGCAAGTTCGATGTCGTCGACTCCGCGCTGTCCCCGTCCTTCGAGGGACTGTCTGCGGTCGCCCGAGTGGAGAGGTCGCCGTCACAGTCGTTGGACGCCGTGTATTTCGACACACCTGCGCATGATCTGGCGGCACACCGTGTCACGCTGCGCCGGCGCACCGGCGGCTCGGACGCCGGCTGGCACCTGAAGCTGCCCGCGGGGCCCGATGCCCGCACCGAGGTGCACGCCCCGCTCGGCGCGGCAGACGACACCGTGCCCGGCGAATTACTGGACGTGGTGCTGGCCATAGTCCGGGACCGCCCGCTGGCTCCGGTGGCGCGGATCACGACGACACGCAACGTCCACCTGATCTATGACGCCGACGGTGCCGCGCTGGCCGAGTTCTGCGATGACCACGTCACGGCATGGGCCGCCGGCACCTCCGATGCGGGCGCCGCGGAGCAGCAATGGCACGAGTGGGAGCTGGAGCTCGCCGAGAGTGCGACCGCGAACACCGACCTGCTGGACCGGCTGACCAACCGTCTGCTCGACGCCGGTGCGGTGCCGGCCGGGCACGGGTCCAAGCTGGCGCGGGTACTCGACGCCGCGAAGCTCCAGGGGGAGAACGCCGGCGATGAGCCACACCCGGTCGCGGTGGATCCGGTGCACCGCGCGGTTGCAGAGCAGGTCGATGGGCTGTTGGTGTGGGACCGCGCTGTTCGCGCGGACGTCTACGACTCGGTGCACCAGATGCGGGTGACCACCCGCAAGATCCGGAGCCTGCTGCAGGCCTCCGAGGACTCGTTCGGGTTGTCCGACGACGCGTGGATCCTCGACGAGCTGCGCCAGCTGGCTGGCGTGCTGGGGCTCGCCCGCGACGCCGAGGTGTTGGCCGAGCGCTACGAGCGGGCACTCGACGCTTTGCCCGCCGAGCTGGTGCGCGAGCAGGTTCGGGAACGCCTTGTCAACGGCGCCAAACGCCGCTATCAGTCCGGGCTGAGACGATCGCTGATGGCCATGCGATCGCAGCGGTACTTCCGGTTGCTCGATGCCCTGGACGGACTGGTGGCGGCCGAGCCGCCGCAGGCAAAGCCGGGCGAGGAGCGCGCGCCCGTCACGATCGATGCCGCCTACAAGCGGGTACGCAAGGCCGCCAAGGCGGCGGCGCATGCCGCCGAGGAGGACCGCGACGAAGCCCTGCACCGGATTCGCAAGGGCGCCAAGCGG
>CAZDYH010000080.1:1711-13289 GCA_964509355.1 uncultured Mycobacterium sp. | reverse complement strand
CGCGACGTCGCCCGGCACGTGCGGTCCCAATCGCTGCTCGCCGCCAAGGCGCATGGCCGCATGGCCCTGGACTCGGTCTACCTCGACATCAAGGATCTTGACGGACTGCGGGCAGAGGTCGACGACGCGGTCGCGGTGGGCTTCGACGTCAAGGTTGCTATCCATCCCGGCCAGGTGTCGGTGATCCGGGCCGGCTACGCGCCGTCGCCCGATCAGGTGCAGTGGGCGCGACACGTCCTCGCCGCAGCCTCGGATGAGCTCGGAGTCTTCGCATTTGGGGGCATAATGGTGGATGCGCCGGTGTTGCGGCGAGCCGAGTGGATCATGCAACTCACCTCCGACTCAGCCCTCCACACCGGCTCCGACTCGGGTTTGCTCTGACCCGTCCCGCACTGGCGCTGCGCTGGAAGGGGCGATATGGCTGGAATTTCCCCGATACCGATGACCGTCGACCTCGAGCCGGTGGAGCTCATCGGCCCCGACGGGTCGCCGACCGCGGAGGACCGCTACAGCCGCGACCTGCCCGCGGAGACACTGTGCTGGTTGTACGAGATGATGGTGGTCACCCGGGAACTCGACACGGAGTTCGTCAACCTGCAGCGGCAGGGTGAGCTGGCGCTTTACCCGTCCTGCCGGGGCCAGGAAGCCGCCCAGATCGGTGCGGCGGCGTGCCTGCGCAAGACCGATTGGCTTTTCCCCCAGTATCGCGAGCTGGGCGTCTACCTGGTGCGCGGAATCCGACCCGGGAACGTCGGAGCGGCCTGGCGCGGAACCTGGCACGGCGGACTGGAATTCACCAGGAAGCGTTGCGCGCCGATGTCGATCCCGATCGGCACGCAGGCCCTGCACGCCGTCGGTGCAGCGATGGCCGCGCAGCGTCTCGGCGAGGATTCGGTCACGGTGGCCTTCTTCGGTGACGGCGCCACCAGCGAGGGCGACACACACGAGGCACTCAACTTCGCCGCGGTGTTCAAGGCGCCGTGTGTGTTCTACGTCCAGAACAACCAGTGGGCGATCTCGGTCCCGCTGCGCAGGCAGTTGGCCGCACCGTCGATCGCGCACCGGGCGATCGGCTATGGAATGCCGGGTATCCGGGTTGACGGAAACGACCCGCTGGCCTGCTACGCGGTGATGGGCGAGGCCGCTGCCCGGGCGAGGGCCGGTGGCGGGCCGACGCTGATCGAGGCAGTGACCTACCGGCTCGGGCCGCACACCACGTCCGACGATCCAACCCGGTACCGGCCGCAGGAGGAGTTGGACAAATGGACGGCGCTGGACCCTATTCCGCGCTACCGGACCTACCTGCAGAACCAGGGTGTGTGGTCGGAACGCCTTGAAGAGCGGGTCGCGGCCCGCTCGAAGCGGCTGCGTGCCGAACTGCGCGACGCGGTGTTCGGCGCACCCGACATCGACATCGACGAGGTGTTCACCACGGTCTATTCGCAGATCACGCCCGGGCTGGAAGCGCAACGCCGACAGCTTCGGGCCGAACTGGCCAAGGAGGCGTGAGATGACTCAAATCGCCGAACCGCCGACCCGGTCGGCCGAATCTGTGCCGGTGCCGGTCGGCGATCGTCCACCCGCTGAGCCGATGACGATGGTGCAGTCCATCAATCGCGCGCTGCACGATGCGATGGCCGAGGACAGTCGGGTGCTGGTCTTCGGTGAGGACGTGTCCGCGCAGGGCGGAGTCTTCCGGGTGACCGAAGGCCTGACCGCGACGTTCGGCGAGGACCGCTGCTTCGACACGCCGCTGGCGGAGTCGGCATTGATCGGCATCTCGATCGGTCTGGCGCTGCGCGGTTTCGTGCCCGTGCCCGAGATCCAGTTCGACGGGTTCTCCTATCCGGCCTTCGATCAGTTGGTCAGCCACCTCGCGAAATACCGGGCGCGCACGCGTGGCGAGGTGAATATGGCTGTTACGGTGCGGATCCCGTCCTTCGGCGGTATCGGTGCGGCCGAGCATCATTCGGAATCCACCGAGGCCTACTGGGCGCACACCGCAGGCCTGAAGGTTGTGGTGCCGTCGACACCGTCCGACGCGTACTGGCTGTTGCGCCACGCCATCGCCTGCCCGGACCCGGTGATGTATCTGGAACCGAAACGGCGCTACTGGGGCCGGGAGTTGGTCGACATGACAACACCCGGTCTCCCGATCGGGCAGGCCGTGGTACGCCGCGCCGGCACCGACGTCACCGTCCTGACCTACGGCGGACTGGTGGGCACCGCCCTGGCGACCGCGGAAATAGCTGACCGGCAACATGGTTGGAGCCTGGAGGTTGTTGATCTGCGGTCGCTGACCCCACTGGATTTCGACAGCGTGGCCGCGTCGGTTCGCAAGACCGGACGCTGTGTCGTGCTGCACGAGGGGCCGCGGAGCCTGGGCTACGGCGCCGGTCTGGCTGCGCGCATCCAAGAGGAGCTGTTCTACGACCTGGAGGCACCGGTGCTGCGCGCCTGCGGTTTTGACACGCCGTATCCACCGGCCCGGTTGGAGAAGCTGTGGCTGCCCGGCCCGGACCGGTTACTGGACTGTGTCGAACGTGCGCTGGGGCAGCCGTGACCGGCGTCAAACCCTTTCTGGTCCCCGACCTCGGTGAGGGTCTGGCAGAGGCGACGGTGTCGAGTTGGAACGTCGCTGTCGGCGACATCGTCGGGCTCAACGAGACGCTCTGCTCGCTGGAGACTGCAAAGGCCGAGGTGGAGATACCCAGCCCGTACGCGGGAAGGATCGTCGAGCGCCACGGTGAAGAGGGCGATGTGCTCGAGGTTGGCTCAGTGCTGGTCCGCATCGACACCCAACCGGGCACCGGGGACATGGCAAGCACGCCGAGTACCAACGGCGCCGCGCCTGCGCGTACGCCGGTTCTGGTCGGGTACGGCGCTGATCGCGAATTCGATGTCAGTCGGCGTGGTGCGGGCTCGACGGCAGCGCCGCCGGGCCCGGTATCCCACCACCGAGTGAAGGCCAAGCCGTCAGTGCGCAAACTCGCCGCCGACCTGCTCGTCAACCTCGACGATGTCCGGCCCGGCCCGGACGGGGTGGTCACCCGCGACGCCGTCCTGGCGGCCGCCGGGGTGAGCAGCCAGTCGCACGCCGGCGTCGCGCACGACGTCCTGCCGGTGCGGGGCGTACACGCGCGGATGGCGCAGCGAATGGCATTGTCGCGCAGCGAAATTCCCGATGCGCACGCCGGCGTGCAGGTCGACTGCAGCAACCTGCTGCGGCTGCGCGACCGGCTCCGCTCCGCTGCGGGGGAGAGCGGTGCGCTCATCACGCCGTTCGTGCTGACGCTGCGGCTGCTCGTCATCGCGTTGGCGCACCACAAGATCTTCAACTCCACCTGGGTCGACGCCCCGGACGGCCCACAGGTCCACACCCACCATGCAGTGCATCTCGGCTTCGGCGTTGCCGCACCCCGGGGCCTGCTCGTCCCGGTGGTCACCGACGCGCAGGACAGGACGACGCGCGAACTCGCCGAGGACGTTGCCCGGCTGATCCGGGAAGCGCGTACCGGCACGCTCAAACCCGCAGAACTGCAGGGCTCGACATTCACGGTGTCCAACTTCGGTGCGCTCGGGCTCGACGAGGGTGTGCCGGTGATCAACTACCCGCAGGCCGCGATCCTGGGGATGGGCTCGCTCAAGCCGCGAGCGGTAGTGGTCGACCAGGCGGTTGTCGCTCGCCCGCAGATCACGCTGACCTGCGCTTTCGACCACCGAGTTGCTGACGGCGCACAGGTGGCCCGGTTCCTCGGCGAGATCCGCGAACTCATGGAGTCACCGGAGATTTGACGGCGTCTCCGCAAGTCCGGCCGGCCAGGGCCTCGGTGCGGCGCGCGTACCGTGGAAGATGCACGGTCGGGTCGCTTGTGGGTCCGGTCAAATTGCGGGACATCATGATCGGAACAGGGAAGGGACGGGCGGCAATGGTGGCACGAATTGCGGCGCTGGTATCGGGGGTGGTGGACGCCGGCGCTTCGGTGGTCGGGGTGCGCGGTGGGACGGAGGAGCCGCACTTCACCGTGGAACAGGCGATCAACGGACTCGAGATCCGCCGCTACGGTGAGCGCGTTGCCGCCGAGACCACGATTTCCGCGGACGAGGAAGCAGCGCGCAATACCGGATTCCGGCGCCTGGCCGGTTACATCTTCGGTGCCAACCAGGGCCGGAAGAAGATCGCCATGACCGCGCCCGTCGCCCAGCAGTCCGGGGAGGGCAAGGGTGAGAAGATCGCCATGACGGCGCCGGTAGCGCAGGCGACCGGCTCAGGCGGCGAATGGGTCATCCGGTTCTTCATGCCCGCCGAGCGGACGTTGGACACGCTGCCCGCGCCCAAGGATGAGGCGGTAAGGCTGGTTACGGTCCCGGCCGAGACGATTGCGGTGCTGCGTTTCACTGGTGACCGGGGCCCCCGCGCGGTCGCGTCGCATACCGCCGACCTGTTGGGCGCGCTGGAGGACACCGATTGGACGGCCACCGGCACACCCGTCGCATGGTTCTACGATCCGCCCTGGACCATCCCGTTCCTGCGCCGCAACGAGGTCGCGGTGCCGGTGGCGGCGCGCTGACCCACCGCCACGGTCTAACGGCGCTGCGCCGCGGCCAATCGCTTTGCGAATTCGGGTGATTGGATGGACTTGGCCTGCGGGCCGAGCTCGGTGCGCTTGGCGGCGTCGTGCAGCTCGTTGTCGAGGAAGCCGGGAATCGCGGTGGCGCGCATCGTCGCCTTGGTCGCCAGGACGACCTCGCGTGGCGCCGACGCGGGTCCGGCGGCCAGTTCCAGTGCGGCGGCAACCGGGTCGTCGGCGACACTGAGCGCCAGCCCGTGGCGTACGGCGGACTCGGCGTCGAAGCGCATGCCGAACAGCAGGGCGGCCCGGGCGACCTGCGGTCCCACTCCTCGCTGCAGCATCCAGGTGGCACCGCCGCCGGGGTGCAGTCCCAGTTTCTGGAACCGGGCGTCGAATATGGCGGCCGGTCCGGCGATCCGTACGTCGGCGGCCAGTGCCAGGTTCAGGCCCGCGCCGACGGCCGCGCCGTTGACGGCGGCGATGGTGGGCAGCGTGCAGTTGCCGACCGCCATGAAGCCGTCATAGAGCCGCAACAGGCCCTCCTCGGCTGCGGCCCCTAAGGCGCTCAGATCGGCGCCCGCGCAGAACGCCTTGCCGGCACCGGTGATCACCACCGCGTGCACATCGGGATCGGCCTCGGCCCGTTCGACGGCGGCGCGCAGCTGCGCTGACATCGCGTCGGTGACGGCGTTGCGCCGGTCGGGATCGTTGACGGTGATCAGCGCAACGTGATCGTTGACGCTGAACACGACGAGATCAGACTGGGCCATCGTTGGCACCTCCGAGTCGAGCGTAGTCAGGCGTCCGCTGGCGCGCGACCGGTCCAGAACCTGCGGTGATGAACTCTGGGAGGAGCGGTGGTGAAATCCAGGAGTAGCGAAGTGGGCTGTCAACTTTCTCGCTACCATTCCGCTGCATAGAGTCCCGAACGTACCCATGCGACACCAGTCCCAAAGGATGGATCATGGCCACGATTGACGCAGAGCCGTTCCCGTTGGAGTTCGAGCCCGACAGCACAGCGCTCGTAATCATCGACATGCAGCGCGATTTCGTGCTTCCCGGCGGCTTCGGGGAAAAGCTGGGCAACGACACCTCGCTCCTGCTTGCGGCAGTCGAGCCGACGCTTCGGGTGCTCCAGCAGGCCCGTGACATCGGGATGCTCGTCATCCACACCCGGGAGGGGCATCGGCCGGACCTGTCTGACTGCCCGCCGGCGAAGCTGACTCGCGGGGGTCAGACCTTCATCGGCGAGGAAGGTCCGATGGGCCGCATCCTCGTTCGGGGCGAGCAGGGCCACGACATCATTCATCAGCTCTACCCGATCGAAGGGGAACCGGTGATCGACAAGCCGGGGAAGGGCTCGTTCCACGCCACTGATCTGCAGCAGATCCTCATCGACAACGGCATCAAGACGCTCGTGGTCTGTGGTGTCACGTTGGAGGTCTGCGTCCACACGACGGTGCGCGAGGCGAACGACCGCGGCTACGAGTGCGTCGTCCTCAGCGATTGCGTGGCGTCGTACTTCCCCGAGTTCCAGCGTGTGGGCCTGGAGATGATCAAGGCTCAGGGCGCGATATTCGGCTGGGTGTCCGACGCCGACCGGTTCATCGCCGCGACTTCCTAGCTGGCAGCGCGCGCACCTTCTTCCTCCGTCACGAAAAGGCAGCCGCATGACGACGAGTTCGCGCTTCTATCCCAACCTCTACAAGGACTCCGTCTCGCTGATGACGGTATCCGCCAAAGTGATGGCGGTGCCGGGCATCGAGGCCGCATCGGTGGTGATGGCGTCGGCCACCAACGTCGAGAACCTCGCCCAAGCGGGTCTGGGTAAGTTCGACGTTCGCCCGAACGATCTCGTCGTCGCCGTCTCGGGTACCGAGGAGGCGTGCGCGGAGGCCCTCGCCCAGGCCGACGACCTGCTGTCCGCCTCCGCGGTCGGCGGCGGCGACGAGGAAGCCAGTGCTGCAGCACCTTTGACGAGCATCCAGATGGCGGTGGTCAAGGACCCGGCCCTGAATCTGGCGCTGGTCTCGGTGCCGGGCGACTACGCCGCTGCCGAGGCCATGAAGGCATTGCGGCTCGGACTGGACGTGATGATCTTCAGTGACAACGTCGCACCCGAGGCTGAGCTGGCGCTCAAGGAGTGCGCCCGGGACCGGGATCTCATGGTCATGGGGCCGGACTGCGGAACCTCGATCGTCAACGGCATCCCGCTCGGCTTCGCCAACGTCGTGCGACGGGGCCCGGTCGGAGTCGTCGGGGCCTCGGGCACGGGCACCCAGGAGGTCACGGTCCGCATCCACCAGGGCGGCTCCGGGGTATCCCAGGCACTCGGGACCGGTGGGCATGACCTCGCCGAGTCCATCGGTGGCATATCGATGCTGCACGGACTGGCGGCCCTCGATGCCGACCCCGCCACCTCCGTCATCGTCCTGGTGTCGAAGCCGCCGGCCAAGGACGTGGCCGCCCGAGTGCTGGCGGCTGCGGAGGCCAGTGCGAAGCCGGTGGTGGTCATCTTCCTGGGTGCCGATCCGGCTTCGATCACCCGCAACGGCGTCTACGGGGCCGCCTACCTGGCTCAGGCCGCCGACATGGCGGCCGCCCTTGCCCGAGGTGAGGAGCCGAGCACCGGCGATATCACGCTCTCCAACGAGATGCGCCGCACGATCCACGACCTCGCCCATGCGATGGCACCGACCCAGCAATATGTGCGCGGCATCTTCTCCGGCGGCACGTTCTGCTTCGAAGCCCAGTTGGTGCACCAAGCCCGCGGGATCGGGGCCAACTCCAACACCCCGACGTCCGGCAACACGGCTCTGACCGATATCCGGACGAGCAAGGAGAACACGATCATCGACATGGGCGATGACGAGTTCACCCAGGGCCGCCCCCACCCGATGATCGACCCCTCGCTGCGGGACGCCCGCATCCGCGACGAGGTCGCCGATCCCACCACCGCCGTCGTGCTGTTCGACGTGGTGCTCGGCTACGGCTCCGCCGACGATCCGACAGCCGGTTTGCTCGGCGTCATCGGCTCGGCCAAGGCCAAGGCCCGCGCAGCGGGCAGGACCGTGGCGTTCATCGGGTACGTCTGCGGCACCGACCTCGACCCCCAGGACCGCGGCAAGGTGGTTGCCGGCCTGAAGTCGGCCGGGGTGCTGGTGGCCTCGAGCAACGCCGAAGCGGCCGTCTGGTCGGCCGCTCTCATCTCCGAGCGGAACGGGGCCAACGCGTGAAGAAGCTCTTCGAGCAGGACCTCAAGGTCGTCAACATCGGCCTGCAGGGTTTCGCCAACAACATCCTGGCGGCCGGCGGGCAGGCCACCAATCTGGCCTGGGCCCCGCCCGCCGGGGCAGATGCGGCGCTGGGCTGGACACTGGCCAGGCTGGTCGGGGATCCGCTTATCGAGGAGGCCAACCGCACCGCGTACGAGCGGTACCTGGCCGCGCAGCCTCGCCTGGTGGACCTCGTGCTGGCGGGCGAGGCGATACCGGGTCTGGGCGCCGGCGAGCGCCGGATCCTGGCTTCGGGGCCGCCGATCGCGTGGGCGGATATGTGCGGACCGCAGCAGGGCGCCATCGCCGGGGCCATCCTGTACGAGGGCTGGGCCGAGAACCTCGAAGCGGCCGAGCAACTCGCCGCGAGCGGGTCCGTCGCGCTGGAGCCCTGCCACGAGCACGGCGCCGTCGGCCCGATGGCCGGCATCATCAGCCCGTCGATGCCGGTGTGGGTGGTGGAGAACACCGCGGCCGGCAACCGGGCCTTCTGCAACCTCAATGAGGGGCTGGGCAAGGTGCTGCGGTTCGGCGCCAACTCACCCGAAGTCCTCGACCGGTTGCGCTGGCTGGGGGGCGAGTTCTTCCAGACCATGCAGGTCGCGGTTCGCGGTCTGGCCGACCCCGACCTCAAGCCGCTGATGGCTCAGGCCCTGCACATGGGTGACGAGCTGCACAACCGCAACGCCGCCGCGTCCGGCCTGCTGTTCAAGCGGTTGACCTTGTCGTTGCTGGGCTCCGACCTCGACAGTGCTGCGATCCGGCGGGCCCTGGAGTTCGTGGCCGGCAACGACCACTTCTTCCTCAACGTGTCGATGGCAGCGTGCAAATCCATGAGCGATGCCGCCCACGGGGTGCCGGGCAGCAGCATGGTGACGGTGATGGCCCGCAACGGGGTCAACTTCGGCATCCGGCTCAGCGGTACCGGCGACGAGTGGTTCCAGGCTCCCGCCAATCCGGTCGACGGTCTCTACTTCCCCGGGTACTCGGTCGAGGACGCGGCGGCCGACCTCGGTGACTCGGCGATCACCGAGACCAATGGGCTCGGCGGGTTCGCGATGGCTGCCTCGCCGGCGATCGTCCAGTTCGTCGGGGGGACGCCGGCGGACGCCACGGCGAACAGCCGGCGAATGCTCTCGATCACACTCGGGACCAACCCGGCGTTCACCCTGCCGCCGTTGAACTTCGGCGGCACGCCGGCCGGGATCGATGCGCGGCTGGTGGCCGACTCGGGGGTGCTGCCGATCATCAACACCGGAATCGCGCACCGCCAGGCCGGGGTGGGCCAGATCGGCGCCGGCATCACGACGGCGCCGATGGAGTGTTTCAACGACGCCCTGTCGTCCTTGGCTTCGGGGCTGGCTGAAGGGAGTGCGGCATGAGCCGGCTGGCAGTGGTCGCTTTCGGTGGCAACGCTCTGGTCACCGACGCGGAGCACGATTCCATCCCCCAGCAGTACGAGACGGTCAGTCGCACCGTTCCGCCGCTCGTGGACATGGTCGAGCAGGGGTGGGGTCTGGTGGTATCCCACGGCAACGGTCCGCAGGTGGGGTTCATCCTGCGCCGCTCGGAACTCGCCCAGGCCGAGGTCGACCCGGTTCCGGTGGATTACGCCGTCGCCGATACTCAAGGTGCGATCGGGTACATGTTCGTCAAGGCATTGCACAACGAACTCGCGCGACGGGGGCTCACCCGTCCCGTGGTGGCCGTGGTCACCCAGTCGGTGGTCGACCTTGATGACCCCGCCTTCGCGCACCCCACCAAACCCGTCGGGTCCTTCCTCGACGAGGCCACCGCCAAATCGATGGCGGACAGCCTGGGCTGGTCGATCATGGAGGACGCGGGGCGGGGTTGGCGGCGGACCGTGCCGTCGCCTCAGCCGACGGCGATCCTCGAGACCGATTTGATCCGGGACCTGCTGGCCACCGGCGCCATCGTGGTGGCTGTCGGAGGGGGCGGCATCCCGGTGGCCGTCCAGCCGGACGGGACGGTGGTCGGAGTGGAGGCCGTGGTGGACAAGGACCTCGCCTCGGGGCTGCTCGCCCACGAACTGAGAGCCGACATGCTGCTCATCCCCACCGGGGTTCCCAGGGTGGCGATCCGGTTCGGGACTCCCGAGCAGCAGTGGCTGGACACCATCAGCGTCGAGGAGGCGCGGGATTACATCGCTGCGGGGGAGTTCGGCGAGGGCTCGATGGAGCCCAAAGTGGCCGCCGTCGCCGACTTCGTGGCGAGCACTCCGGGATCGGTCGGGGTGATCGGAGCCGCTGAGGAGATCCCGGCGATCCTTGCCGGCGAGTCGGGGACACGAATCGTCAGTGACTCCCCCGGGTCGGCATTGCTGGCGGTGAATGGGACGCTGATGCGCGGGCTGAAACTCTGCGCCAACATGGACGCGGCCGGGGCCACCTTCGTGCGCGAAGCCACAACCGAGCCGGTCTACCGGCTGTGGACGATCGAAGATGACCACCCCGCGATGGTCCGGGTCACCGACGGCTCCGGAGTCGCGGTGGCCGTGGAGGTGTGGTCGGTCCCAGTGGACGGTCTTGCCGGGATCCTGCTCAAGGAACCGGCTGGTCTGACGATCGGCAAGGTGCGCCTCGACGACGGCTCAACCGTGTTGGGCGTAATCGGGGAGCCGGCGGAATCGGAAGGGCAGCGCGAGATCACCGAGTACAGGGGATGGCGGGCCTACGTGGCTGCGGAAGGGGTCGAGTCGTGACGATTCTGGGGAAAAACGTTCTGCCCGAGGTTCAGTTCGGCGCGGTGCCGTTCTGGCGTCAGTGGCTGCGGGGCTTGTCGCAGTGCGCATTCCAGGCCAACGAGCTGACCGGAATCATCTTCGTCGTCGCGGTGGCGGTGTTCGACTGGCGAATGGCGGTCTTCTACGCCATGTCGGTCCTGATCGCGACGGTGGTCGCGCGACTGCTCAAGGGCGATGGCGAACTCTTGGATCTCGGCCTGTTCGGGTTCAACTCGGGTCTGATGGGCCTGGCGCTCGGCGCCTTCTACCAGCCGAACGCCGTCCTGTGGGTGACGGTCGCGATCCTGGCCGCGGTCGTCGCCGCGTTGGCTGTCGCGATGGGTAAATGGCTGCCCATCCCGTTCCTGGCGGCGCCGTTCATCCTCACGTTCTGGGTCATGTGGTGGATCGCGGACATGATCGCGACCCTGATCAAGTTGGACCTCGGCGCATTCCCGGACGCCGATGTGCTGTGGGGCACCGCGATCATCAGCGCTCTCGGGGCAACGCTGTTCTCCCCGGCGGTCGTGACCGGACTGCTGTTCCTGCTGGGCATTCTGGTGAGCAACTGGCGGCACGCCGTGGTCGCAGTGATCGGCGCCGTGGTCGCGGTGGCGCTCGCGACACACGTGGCACACACCATGGTCGCCGGCGCCGAAATCAACAGCGGGTTCGTCGGGTTCAACGCCGTCCTCGCCGCGCTGGCCGCCTACGTCGTCATCGCCGCCGACCTGCGGTTGGCTGTCCTCGCGGCGGTGCTGGCAACGTGGTTCTTCAGCTACATGACCCGCAACGCGCCGGTGCCCGCCCTCGCTTCGGGTTTCGTCATCGCGGTCTGGTTCATCATGCTGCTCGACTGGCTGAACGGACGGTTCGGCGCGGCTCAGGAACCGGAGCCGATGCCCGAAGGCGAGTCGGTCTGGGTGGAGGACGTGCATGAGCATGGGCGCGACCACGACCGAGGCGAACCGGAAGGTCCCCCCAGG
>CAZDYH010000080.1:0-1611 GCA_964509355.1 uncultured Mycobacterium sp. | reverse complement strand
GCGTCATCGGCAGTTCGATTAAAGCCCGCCGCGATGGGCGACGAGTTCATCTTCGGGCGGCTTGCGCCCGCTTCCCCGGCAGGGTTGTCCCTTGTTGTCCTGGTGACCGGGGATTTTTTGGTTGTGCTTTTTTTCCACTGCGATGGAGCGGTGACACACTGGGCAAGTAAGGCTTGGCACGGTTTTCCCTTCCACAAGAATCTCCCAGGCAGCCGTCTGTGGCCCATGATGCCCGCTTCTCCAGTTGTTCGGTCGCGTTTCGTGGCGGGCGGCTTTGAACCGTTTCTGGTTTGATGCCGTTTCCTTTCCTGAGCTGCAGGTGTGGCCGGCTACGAAGACGTCGGTCTTGACCGGGTTGACCGCGCTACCGCGCGGGGTCGTCGGCCACTTCGATATCGCCCGCCTTGGCTGCGGCGCGCAGCTGGTGGAAGTCGGCGAGCGACTTGTCGGCATAGGCATAAGACCACTCGACGATGGCGGTGCGCACGGCGGCGCCCCCACCGACGTAGCCATGCAACATCGAGGCATTCACGCTCTGTGCGTGCGCCCGGGCCAGCAACACCGAGCACGCCGACACGTACTCGCCGAAGGCGGCCGGGGACATCCCTTCGGTTTCGACGCTGCCCTTCATGTCGTGGAACTGCCGCACGTAGTAGTCCCTGCCGTCCTTGCGGGCCGTGCCCAGGAAGGCGTCGGACATCGCCTGCAGGACGAGCTGACCATCCACGACCCGCACTCCCTGGCCGAAAGCCTGGACGGCGTCACGCAGCACCTGTGGTTGCTCGACGCCGCCGTACTCTTCCAGCACGGACTTGTTGGCCTCCTTGATCTGCAGGATCAGGGGCGTTCCGTCCGGTCCGGTGAGGATGGCCAGGTAGCACCGGGTGCCGACGCTGCCGACGCCGACCACCCGCAGCGCGATGTCGGTGATCCGGAAGTGGGACAGCAGCAGCGCGATGTCGGCGCGCACGCCGGTGAGGTACTCCCGGAGCGACTCGTGCAGAAGGGATTCCACCTCGATGTCGACGTGCTGCAGCACTGGCGGGTCCTCCCGCAACCGCAGGCCGCCGTCGGCTCCGACCGCCATGATGCGCCCGAACGCCCGGGCCGAGGTCCGTTCCCGGGCCCGCCGCACCGCCCGGTCGATCACCGGCTGCAGGTTCTTGCGCGCCTGGTCGCGGTAGAGCGCGGGCTCATACCGCAGGTAGAAGCGGTCCAGCACGGTCAACCCCAAGATGGCCCTCAGTGCGTCCTGGTAGGCCGTCGCCGCCTGCTCGACGAAGGCGCGGATCGTCTTCGGTTTATAGCCGGCGTGGCGCCCGCCGACGATGGCGCTGGTGATCAGGCGTTTGACGTCCCACTCCCACGGCGCGACGGCTGCTTCGTCGAAGTCGGTTAGATCGAACACCAGCGCACGGTGCGGCGCGGCGTAGATGCCGAAGTTTGAGACGTGCGCGTCGCCGCAGCACATCACCTCGATGCCGCTCGACGGCCCCGCGGCGAGGTCGGCGGCCATGACCGCGGCCGACCCGCGGTAGAAGGAGAACGGATCGGTCAGCATCCGGGCGAACCGCAGCGGCACGAGTTCGGCCAGCCGGTTGGCGTTTTGGG
>CAZDYH010000079.1:7157-13354 GCA_964509355.1 uncultured Mycobacterium sp. | reverse complement strand
AATGTCGGATTTTGGTCTGGGAGCACTCATTGCCGGCACGCTCGCCGGCGCCGGTGCCGGTAAGGCGGCCGATAGTTCGGGGAAGATTCCCAGCCCCGGCGGGCTGGGTAGCCTCCTCGGTGGCGGGCTCGGCGGCTTGGGCGGTGGCGCACTTACCAGCCTGCTCACCAACGCCCCGGTTGCCGACAT
Source organism: uncultured Mycobacterium sp. (assembly GCA_964509355.1). Taxonomy (GTDB): domain Bacteria; phylum Actinomycetota; class Actinomycetes; order Mycobacteriales; family Mycobacteriaceae; genus Mycobacterium. Next base: position 13,165 of record CAZDYH010000079.1, on the reverse strand, counting down.
AATTGGTGGCGCCGTTGGCGGCGGTGTCCTCGGTACGGTGGTGACGGCGGTCCTCGGCCTGATCTTCAAGAAGGGCGCGCCACGCTGACGTCCAGCTCGCCCGAACGTGCCCGAATCGGCAGACCTTAACCGGCCTGCCGATTCGTTTCTTGCCGAAGTGATTCCGACGACAGGCCGGCAGCGCGCCTCATTTCGCGATAGTCGAACTCGGTCGGCGACGGGCAGCGCCGAACCCTCGCTGCCATCCGTGAGTTGCCCCGCGCTCGTCGTGGCGAGAGTCCAGAAATGGGCTGCCACACAGGATGCGACGAAGCAGGGGGCCCGAGACTAGCCGGCGGCCGCGAGCGCTGCCAGGGTTTCGGCCGAGGTGTACTTCGGGGTCCAGCCGAGTTCGGTTTTCGCCTTGTCGATGTCCATGACCACCGACGTCCGTCCGACGTGTAACCACTCGAGCGCCGACGGCACGAACGGCAACCGCGATAGCATTGCCGATGCCGCGGCGGCGGCGGCGTGTGGCACCCGGACGGGGCGTCCGCCCAGCGCCGCTATCACGTCAGACACCGTGACCACTCCGTCGCCGGCGATGTTGTAGGCGCCGGGCGGAGCGGAAGTCGTTGCAGCCAACGCGATCGCCGCCGCGACGTCATCATGATGCACCAGCTGCAGCGGGGTTCCCGGATCCGGGAACGGCATTTTCAGAACCGGCAGTGCGCGCGCCGCCGCGCGTATCGGGCCGGGTAGCTGATGCCACGGCATCGCGTCGGCAAGGGCCGGCGCCTTCGGACCGGCGACGATGCATGGCCGTAGCACGAAAACCTCCAGCGGCGAGCCGGCGGTGATCACCGCGAGCGCGGCTTCGCAGGCTGCTTTCTGTTCGGAGTAGTAGTGCTCATGGGAGCCGCGGGTGGGCACGTCTTCGGTGAGGGGTACCGGGTTGTCGGGGTGGCAGCCGTAGGCGGCCACCGACGAGGTGTACACCAATCGTCTTGGCCGTTCGGCGGCCACGGTCGCCTCGAACACGTTGCGCGTTCCGGCCAGATTGATGCGTGCGCTTTCGTCGCGCGAGCCCATGATGATGAACGCGAGATGGACGACGACGTCGGCGTCGGCCACCAATGCGTCGACGGCTTCCCGATCCAGGATGTCACCCTGCTGATAGGTGGTCTTCGTCCAGCCGTGCGCAGCCGGGTCAAATGGTCGCCGCGCCATCCCGATGATTCGCTGCACCGCGGGGTCGCGCTCCAGCGCCCGCACCGCCGAGATCCCGATCTCGCCGGTCGGCCCGGTGACGGCGACTGTGATCCCCATCCGGTCAGGATGACCCCCTCCGGGCGCGCAAGACCGGGAAACGCCGTTATGGCTCCACCAGGCCGCGCAAGTTGGTGAGGCTCTGCGCCAACTCGCGCCCGACCTGCCGGGCCGCGATGTGGTCGACGAGCAGCCCGAGCAGGCCACCGGGCGTCTGGTAGGCGAGCCGAAAGGTCACTCGCGTTCCATCTGCTCGGGCGTCGCGGAGCCGGAACCGGCCGCGCAGGCTCACACCGGTGATGCTCACCCAGGCCAGATCGCGGGCCTCGTCGAATTCGACGAGCTCGATGACGCCGCCCACCGGCGCGGAGCCGATTTTCCAATGCACCTCGTAGCGGGATCCGATTCCGGGTGGACCCCCGGTCAGGGTCTCCCACCGCTCCAGGTTGGGCATGAACTTGGGGTAGCAGTCCGGATCGCTAACCACTTTCCACACCGCACGACGGTCGGCGTTGATGGTCAGCCGACGCTCGACCCGCATCAGCCGATCACCGGGAACCGACGTTCGGCGGCGAGCCGGTCCACCCCGGCCTGCAGGCTGGCAATCACCTTGTCGTGCACCGCCTGATCGTCGCCGACCTGTATCTCGCAGACCTCGATCGGCTCCTGCACCTCGATCGTGATCTTGGCCGGCAGCGGGATGTGGCCCGCCAGGTCGCTGATGTTTAGACCCCACGGCAGCGCCAGTGAGATCGGCACGCTCTTGAGCCGCAGCACCTTGTCGACCATCAGCAGCTTCGCCAGCCACCGACCGCGATCGAGAAACAACGCCGTCTCCTGGCCACCGACGCTCGCCACCGGAACGATCGGCACACCGGTCTCACGGGCCAGCCGGACATAGCCCATGCGGCCGCCGAAGTCGACCACATGGCGTTGCCAGGATGGCCGGTACACCTCGTAGTCGCCACCCGGGTACACCAGCAGCGCGGCGCCGGACTCCAACGCCAACCGGGCGTTCTGCGGGTTGGCCGCCACGGTGCCGAACCTGCGCAGCCAGCCGAGGCCGGGGTACTCCGCGACCAGATTGTGTGCAAGTTGGTAGAACGGCCGCTCCACCCCGAAATACGAGCAGAAGGCCAACGTGAAGACCAAGGTATCGGGCGAAACGTTGCCCCCACTGTGGTTGCCCACCAGCAGGACCGCCCCTTCTTTGGGGATCCGGTGCAGCCCGCGAACATCGGCACGGAAGTACAACGACGCCAGCAGCCATGTCCCTGGCAGCATGTCCCGGATGTAGTCGGGATCTCGCTGGTCGAGGTCCGCCTTCGGCACGCGGGAGGCGACGAACTCCCGCACCCGGCCGAGTACCTCGCCGACACCCGCCATAGCCGAATCGTGCCACACGACGATTCGGTCGCACGCAGTCGTCTAGATCATCTCTTTCGAGCTCAGCCAGCGCATCGTCGGCCAGCCTATGAACACCGGCAGCCAGCAGGTGAGTATCCGATACAGCAGCACGGACGGTACGGCGATGCCCGCGGGCAGCCCGAACGCCGCGAGCCCGCCGATGAGCGCCGCTTCGACGGCGCCGACGCCGCCGGGAGTGGGGGCTGCGGATGCGAGGGTTCCGCCGATCATCGTGACGACGGTGACCGTAACGAACGTGGTATCGCCGCCGAAAGCTTCGATACTCGTCCACAGTGCCAGTGCTGCACCGAGAGTCGTTGCAGCACAGCCGAGCACGATCACCGCGAGTCGCTTAGGGTCGCGGACCAGCTCGACGAGTTCGCCGAGTACCTCTTTGAGCCGTGGCCGCACGGCACTGCCGAGCCACCGCCGCAGCTTGGGCACGAACATGAAGGTGCCGAGGATACCGAGCGCGACACCGGCGATCAGGTACAGCACGGTGGCACGTGGGACGAAGTGGGACAGGTCGGTAGACGTGCCTGCCACGACACTGAAGACGATCAGCAGGCCGACATGGGTGATCACCTGCACCGATTGCTGCAGTGCCACCGCAGCGGTGGCCTGCACGGCGCCGAGCCCACCCTTATGCAGAAACCTCGCGCTGAGTGCGAGGCCGCCTACACCGGCCGGGGTTGTGACCGCAGCAAAAGTGTTGGCCAACTGCATGATTACCAGATTCCGGAAGCTCACCAAACCGGAGGCGCAGGCCCACAACGCCGCTGCGGCACCAACATACGTCAAAGCCGATACTGCGAGCCCGAGCAATGCCCACCACCAGTTCGCCGTTCTCAGCTCGGTGAAGAACGTCGGTATCGTGCTGATGAAGGGATACGCGACATAGACGAGCGCGACGAGCAGGACCAGTTGGATAACTTGATTGCGGGTGAACCTGGTGATCGTTTCGGCGTTGATCCGATCCGTACCGGTTTGCCTCAGCACCTCTTCGCGCGCCGCGGACATCACGGCACCGGCATCGGCGACCGACTTGCGGATTCGCGCCGGCATAGCGGATTTCGTCAGTCTTCGCGACGCCGTCAGAACCGCGTCCTTGCCGAGGACAGCGATAGCTGTGCCTACCGCGCGCTCGGCGCCGAACAGCGCTGTCATCGACAGCAGAAGTTGAGCGATATCCGATTGGAGTTGCGCGTCGGATGCGCCGAATTCGGCGCTGCCGAATCCGTCGAAGAGGACTTTGCCGTTCGCACCCCGGATTTCCGCACTGCGCAGGTCTCCATGGGAGATCTGGTGAGCATGCAGAACGCGCAGAGACTCCCATACACCGGCGACCAGAGCCTGGTCGGCGGACCCGTCGATCACAGTTCCCCGCGGAGGGCTGTGCGCGTACAGCGTCCATCCCCGGTCGAGTGCAGCCACCATCATCGGTTTGGTACCGGCGACACCCAGGTCGCCGATGGCGATTCCCATGAGCGCGCGATGCTCGACAGCGCGACGCATCGATACATGAAGCGGCGCGCTTTCGCTGTTGCGCATCGCGAGCCATCGCCAGAACTGGCGCAGTGCCCCACCGCTACGTTGATTCGGACCGTACAACTCGATGATCGCCGCCGAATCCGGCTCGTCGAAGGTTGCGGACAGCAACAGAGGTCCGGGCCCCGCGGGCCGCAGCACCGTGAATCCGGTCACCGTGTGTCCGCGTTTGGCCATCGATCGGACGGCAGCGTCGAGGGGCACTTGGAGGGCGGGGGTACCGACCACCAGAACGGTCAGTGCGCCGACGAACCAGCCGACAGCGAGCCCGAGCATCGAGCGGGCCGGCACCACGGCGCTGACGACGAGGTGAATCGGCACGAAGGCGAGCAGCAACGTCCACCACCAACGTCGCCATCGACCGGGCAGCCAGGGGCCGGCCACCGTGAGGACCGCTGCGAGCATCGCAATCCAGCGCGGGTCCTCGAGGAACTGGGAGAGGAACGTGTCGAGCCGGCCAGACATGTCGAGGTGCCATCTCGGCGTCGACAGGCCGGTGCCGCTGATCGAGAGGGCGAGACCTGCGATGAAACCGGCTGCGGCGGATCCCGCGAGAAGTTTCCACTGACCGCTGGCGCTCAGTCCGATCAGGATCATGAACGGCAGCGCCAGAATCGCGATGCCATAGAGCAGGTACACCAGATTGGACTGGTTGTGCGACAGGACTCCGACGATCCCCGACACCGATCTCTCGAGCGCGACCCACCGACTACGGGTTACCAGCGAACCCGTGATGACGGCGACCACGACCAGCGCCGACAGCACGACTCGGATGATGTCGCTGGTCCGCCGGATCAACGGCTGCAGCAGACTGCCCGAAACTTCGATCTTCCGGCCGTCAACTCGCATGTCCCAAGGCTCTTTCGGATTTATTCAGCTGACACGGATGTCGTTCAGATGTGCTAGACGGCAAGCGTTGTGCCGGTCTCCTTTTCGGCGAACTGAAACAACTTCGCGGCCGCCTCATAATCGCATGCGACAGCGGAGCGGCCGATCAGCACAGGACCGCCCCGCAGACCGAACCTGCCGTCGACACCCACATAGCTGCCGGGCGGAATCGGCTCACTGATGCAGTAGAGTGTCGGCGCAGCCCCCTCGTCGATATCGTTCCCAAGGACGTCTGCCACCGCCTTGACCGCTCGATGTGCGACCGACATCAGCGGCTTGTCGGACACATGGGACAGGTTCGAGGCCACCCATCCGGGGTGCGTGAGTTGCGTGACGATCGGCGAGTGCGCCGCGCGCAGCCTGCGGTCCAGTTCGAGCCCCCACAGCATCACCGCAAGCTTCGAACGAGCGTAGGCGCCCATCACCGTCCATTTGTGCGAGCGAAGGTGCATGTCGTCCAGTCGCAGCGTCGCCGACTTGTGGGCATCCGATCCGACGTTGATGATCTGGGAGCCCACCCGCGAGAACAGCAGGTTAGTCAGGGCGAACGGCCCCAGGAGATTCGTGCCGATCGTCAGCTCAAAGCCATCCACGGTGTCGACACGGTTCTGGGCGATCGCTCCGGCGTTGTTGATCAGGATGTCGACGTCGTCGTCGAGCCTTTCGGAAAATGCCCGGACCGACGAGAGGTCGGCGAGATCGAGTTTGACGACCGACGTGGAGCCGCCGATCTCGGCGGCGCGCTGCGCCCCCAGGTCGGTGTTACGGACGGCCAGGATCACGTGGGCACCTGCGCGTGCAAGGATCCGCGCGGTCCCCAGGCCCACACCATTGGTGGCTCCGGTCACGATGATGCGCTTGCCGCTCAAGTTGCCGAGTCGGGTCGGCGACCACTGTGATGTCACGGTGTGAGATTA
>CAZDYH010000079.1:3301-7057 GCA_964509355.1 uncultured Mycobacterium sp. | reverse complement strand
CACATCGCTCCGGAAGCGAGAGGTGTAAACGATTGACATGAGTGACAGCGCACGTCAGATCGAGAACCTGATCTACACGTACGCCGAGCGCCTCGACGCCGGCGACCTGGACGGAGTGGCCGGCCTGTTCGCGCACGGCCGGATCTGCGGTATCGAGAACGGCCCGCCGGAGACGGTCTTCACCGGGACCACCGGAGTCAGACGGATGTACGAGATGGCGACGCGCCTGCACGACGACGGCACGCCCAAGACCAAGCACAACACCACCAATGTGCAGATCCACGTTGACGAGGACCGCGGAACCGCGGACAGCAGTTCCTATTACTGCGTCACGCAGGCGACGCCGGAACTGCGCCTGCAGGTCATTGTGACCGGCCGCTACCGCGACACCTTCCACCGGATCGACGGAGTGTGGTGGTTCGATACCCGGACCATGTTCGTCGACCAGGTCGGCGACATGAGCCACCACCTGAAGTGGTGACCGATATGGCGCGGAGGAGTTAATGTCCGAGGACCCCATTGCCACGGCGGTGCAACACGAGCACGAGCTGGCAGCCCTGGACCTGATCGCCCACCCGACCGTGAAAACGGCGTATCGCACCGTTGCGGACAACTGGCTCGGGCGGGCGAAGGCGTCCGACGCGATGCGCGCGCGCTTCGAGGACGCCTTCGCCGAAGTCATGTTCTCGGCCGCGGTGTGGTCGTCCAACCAGGACAAGTTGCGACCGAAGGTCACCTGCATCACCCGCCTGGGCCACCAGGTGCAGGGCCGGCGGGTTCCCGGGTCGCGGTGGGGCATCGACAACCCCGACAGCGTCTACCGGGTGATCCCGATTTCCGGCGACGAGCGCTACGAGATCCGTGGTCGCGTTGGGACGAACCGGATGACGGAGAACTACTTCACGTTGTGGGACGCCCACATGGGAACCGTCGACGTGCTCAATGGCCGGACGATGGAGTTGGACTCCGACGGGTCTTTCACGATCACCGTCGACGCCAACCCCGCCGACGGTCGGCCTAACCACGTGCAGTCCTCGCCGGAAGCACACGAGTTCTATATCCGAGACGTCCTTCTCGACTGGGGTCGTGACGACCCCAATCATCTTTCGGTCGAGCGGATCGGCGATCCACCCTCAGTGCCTCCCCGAACTCTCGACGAGCAGGCCGACGCCACGGCGGCGATGATGTCGTATTTCGCCGACTTCACCGGCAAGTTGAGCCACGGCATCTACAAGATGCCGCCCAACCACTTCAACCTCGCGTGGTCAGCAGACCGGGTTGGCGCGATGCGCAACCAGGTGTACGTCATGGGGCGGTTCGACCTTCACCCGGACGAGGCTTTCGTGGTCGATGTCAGTGCTGGCGGTGCGGAGTACTTCACGGTGCCGCTGAGCAACATCTGGGGCACGACCCTGGACATCGTCGACCGCACGGGCAGCCTCAACAAGGCTCAGTCCGTGGCCAACGAGGACGGCACCTACACCTACGTCATCTCCGCCACCGACCCTGGCGTGCAGAACTGGATCGACTCCGACGGACTGCCCGAGGGCATCCTGACACTGCGGATGGCCGAGTTCGGTGCGGGCGGCCCTCGTGAGGATCTCGGCGCTCGCGGCCGCGTGGTGAAGCTCGCCGACCTCGACACCGAAGTGCCCACGCTGCGCCGGGTGTCCGCCGAGGAGCGAAAGACCGAACTCGCGAACCGGCGCAAGGCCTACCTGCGCCGTCTGCCCGAAGGGACGATCTGAGATGGCGCGCTGGTTGATCACCGGGTGCTCGACCGGCATCGGCCGGGAGACTGCCCGCGCGGCCCTCGAGGCGGGCCACAGTGTCGTCGCGACGGCGCGGCGGGTCGAGACGGTACAGGGATTCGTCGACGAGTTCGGGGATCGCGCCCTGGCGGTGCCGCTGGACGTGACGGACAAAGACCAGATCGCCGACGCGGTCGCGGCCGCCGAAGCCGCATTCGGTGGGATCGACGTGCTGGTCAACAACGCTGGTCACGGGTACCTGTCGGCCGTGGAAGAAGGCGAAGACGCAGAGGTCCGGCGCCTGTTCGACACCAACTACTTCGGTGTCGTGGCCATGATCAAAGCGGTGCTGCCATCCATGCGCGCCCGCAGGTCCGGCCACATCGTCAACATTTCCTCGATGACCGGTCTGGTGGCCAACCCGCCCAACGCGTACTACTCCTCGACCAAGTTCGCGCTCGAGGCGCTCACCGAGGCGTTGGCGGCGGAGGTCAAGCCACTGGGTATCAAGGTGACGGCCATCGAGCCGGGCGCGTTCCGCACTGACTGGGCCGCGCGTTCGATGAAGGAGTCGTCAACTCCGATCGGCGACTACGAGGAGGTCGTGGGAACACGCAAGACCCTGATCAAGCAATTGGCCAATCACCTTCCCGGCGACCCGCGCAAAGTGGCTGCGGCCGTACTCATGGTGACCACGCTCGACGAGCCGCCGCTGCGCCTGCTGCTCGGGCGCGATGTGCTGAAGGCGATGCGCGACAGAATCGCCGCGCTGTCCGCCTCGATCGACGAGTGGGAAGCCGTTACTCGCGACGTGAACTTCCCCGATGCATGACAGCCGCAGCTGTCCGTTCCGCTACCCAAGCGGCGGCGCCGGACTAACATACGCAGTCCACCACGAGAAAGGACCAATATGAGCACGTCAGCCCGCAACGCCGTGCGGTTGTTTCTCGCCGCCACTGCTGTGGCTGCATGGGGGATCGGCATCGCCACCCCTGCTGTCGCCGCGCCGGGTGACTCCGTGGCCGCCGGCCCCACCACCGGCGATTCCACCGTCCCGTCCCTCCCGATAAGCACACTCGACGGCTTGTGGAATCAATTCGTCCCGCCCAACCCGATCGTGGCGCCGAACCCGATAGGTAGGTTCGACCGGTTCGTCGGGCAGTTCGTCCCGACCTCGATCGACCTGGCCAGCCCCGCCCGCGACCTCCTGCAGTACTTCGAGCAGTTCCGCCCGCCCGCGCCAATCACCGCGCCCACCCGGTAAGCGCCCCGGCTGCCAGGTCCGCTCGTCTGCGCCGCTCAACTGGATTTACGGTCGGGCGAGTGTGAGTGCGTGCTGTTGTATGACCTGTGCGGCGTCCTCGGGGTTGCTCGCTGTTGTGTCGATCACCAGGTGATCGCGATCCCACGGTTCGTATTCGCGGTTGAGCACTTGCTGCCACGTGGGCAGGACCAGCCCTGGGATGTCCGTGACACGACGCTCGACGCGGGATCTGTGTTCCTGCGGGTCGGAACAGATCAGTTCGACCTCGAGGATCCACGATGCGTGTTCGGCGGCTACCTGTCTCCAGGCCTTTCGCGTGATTGCCACGGGGTTGACGCACTCGACCACGGTGGTGAGACCGATGTCGAGTTGATCGCGGGCCAGCGCATATCCGGTCACGTAACCGGCCGCCTGGAGGGCCGGAATCTCGCCGGACTCGATCAGAGCTTGCTCGATCGTGTCGATGCGCAGGTACGCCGCGTGCTGTCGGCGCGCGAGCGGTGCAGCGACTGTGGACTTTCCGGTGCCTGGAAGACCGGCGAGAACGATCAGGCCTGGTGTTGTCATCGGTTGCCTCTTTCATCGACGGCACTTGGCTCGGCGACACTCCGTCGTCCGCAACCGGATATTGGCTTGATCGCGCATCAGTTGAGCGACAGTAGCCGGGTTGGTCTATCCCAAGAAGATGGGGTCGGCAGGCCGGTCGTCTTGGTGTAGTGCAGGCGGACGATCGGGCACGTC
>CAZDYH010000079.1:2126-3201 GCA_964509355.1 uncultured Mycobacterium sp. | reverse complement strand
CGCACCATCACGCTGGGAATCCAGGCAGGCGCCTCGGTTGTGGTGATCGCGGTGGTCTCATCGAGCAGCAGCGTCAACGCGATCCGGGCTTCCAGTCGGGCGAGTGCGGCGCCGACACAGAAGTGGTCGCCCTTGCCGAAGCCCAGGTGCGCGCGGCCGCCCGGGCGGTCCAGGCGCAGCTCGTCGGGTGTGTCGAAAGCGGCGGGGTCGCGATTGGCCGACCCCCACAGCAACAGCAGGTGCGAGCCTGCGGGCAGATCGACCCCGCCCAAGGTGGTGTCGGCCAGGACGTGGCGGTAGTGCCCCCGAAACGGTGATTCCAGCCGCACGACCTCCTCGATGAACGCAGGCAGCAGCTCGGCGTTGCCCCGCAGCTGGTTGGCCAGGTCGTCTCGGCTGGCCAGCAGCCACGCCGCGTTGCCGAGCAACCCTGCGGTGGATTCGCCTCCCGCGCCGACTAATTGGAGCAGGATGAGCACGGCGGTCTCGGGTGCCAGTTGCCCGGCGTTGCAGTGTCGCGCCAGATCGCCGAGCAGGTTGTCGCCGGGATGCTCGCGGGCACGGGCGAACTGGTCGGCGAGATAGCCGGCGAGTTCGGCGGCGGCGGTGACCGCGTTGTGGAGCTGATCGGGGGTGATCACGCCGTCGAGCATCTGGGTGGTGGCGTAGGCGCCCGAGACGAGCCGGTCGATGTCGGTGGCGGGAAACCCGATCAGACGGCCTACCAGGGTCATCGGGAGCCGATTGCCGATCGCGGCCATCCAGTCGATGCAGCCGTCCCGCAGGCCCTCAGTCCACAGCGCCCGCACGGTGTCGGCGACCAGGGGTTCGAGCGCGCGGATCCGTTTGGCCACCACGGTCGGCAGCACCATCCTGCGGTGCACGGCGTGAACAGGGTCGTCGGCGGTAGCCAGCACGTGACCGGCGTCGCCGGGGCCCGCCAGGGTGAAGGGGGTGACGCCGCCGTCGGGATCGAGCACCATGGTCGCGGTCAGGTTCGATGAGAAGTCCTGTGGTCGAGTGACCGCTTCGTTGACCAGCTCCCACGTCGACACCAGGTAGAAGTCCGAATCGG
>CAZDYH010000079.1:0-2026 GCA_964509355.1 uncultured Mycobacterium sp. | reverse complement strand
CACTTCTTCACCGACACGATCGGCGGCGTGCTGCTCGGCACCGCGCTGGTGTGCCTCGCGGCGCGGCTGGCCGGTTGCCTCCCGGCCACGCGCAGGCCGCCGCTCGTGGACGCCGGGTAGCGTTCCTGAACCGAATGAATCCTGTTGGCCTTAGCCTGAGGGCGATGCCAATTTGGGCGATGCCGGTGTGATCGAAGGAGACAGCGGGAAATGACCGAAGGCGATCGCACCGTGGTTCGGCACCGAAGCGGAACGCCGGTTTCCACGCTGCCGCAGGCTTTTCAGGAGACCGCAGCTTTACTGCCGGACGCGGTCGCCATCCGGACGGTCGGCAACGACGTCGTCATCACCTGGCGCGAGTACGCCGATCGGGTGCGGAAGATCGCCGCCGGGCTTGCCGCGCTGGGCGTGGAACGCGGCCACACGGTCGGCATCATGCTGCGCAACCGCCCGGAGTTCCACTTGGTGGACACCGCGGCCATGCATGTCGGCGCCACCCCGTTCTCGATCTACAACACCTCGGCGCCCGACCAGATCCGGTACCTGTTCGCGAATGCCCAGAACAAGATCGTGGTCACCGAGAAAGAGTTCCTCCCAACCGTTAACGCGGTCGGGGACAACCTCGCTCACGTGATCGTCGTCGACGGCAACGTGGAGGACGGCTTGACCCTCGAACAACTCGAATCCAAAGGAACCGGAGTCGATTTCGACTTCGATTCGACGTGGCAGGCGGTCCGGCCGGGCGACGTCGCAACGCTCATCTACACCTCGGGAACCACCGGCCCACCGAAGGGCGTCGAGCTGACGCACGAAAATGTGATGGCCGAGTTCTCTGCGATCGTCGAGCTCGTCGGCCTTCAACCAGCCGATCGGATCACCTCATACCTGCCGCATGCGCACATTGCCGACCGGGTCACCTCGCACTACGCCAACATGGTCATGGGAGTGCAGGTGACCGATGTCGCCGACCCCAGGGCGATCGCGCAGGCGCTGCCGGATGCTCGCCCGACGGTGTGGCTAGGGGTGCCCCGAGTTTGGCACAAGATCAAAGCCGGTATCGAAACGAAACTTCACACGGAGGCAACCGGAGTCAAGCAGCGGTTGGCGCTATGGGCCATCGACACCGGCGTCCACGCCGCCCGCCAGACATTGGCCGGCAAATCCCTGTCCACGTCACTCGCCATCCGCCGCAAAGTCGCCGATCGCCTCGTGCTGGCCAGATTGCGCGACGCGCTCGGCATGGACCAGTTGCGATGGGGAATATCCGGCGCGGCCGCCATACCGGCCGAAACGCTCGAATTCTTCTGGGGTCTAGGAATTCCCGTCTACGAAGTATGGGGGATGTCGGAGAGTGTCGGCGGCGCGACATCCAACCGACCAGGTGCGAACAAGATCGGTTCGGTCGGTGCAGCACTGCGCGGCGTCGAGATCACGCTGGCGAGCGACGGTGAACTGCTGATACGCGGGCCGATCGTGATGCGAGGCTACCGACATCAGCCGGACAAGACCAAGGAAGCGATCGACCCCGACGGCTGGTTGCACACCGGTGACATCGGCACCATCGACGCCCAAGGCTTCGTCACGATCGTCGACCGGAAAAAGGAGATAATCGTCAACGAATCCGGTAAGAATCTCTCCCCCACCAACATCGAGATGGCGATCCAGGCCACGTCTCCGTTGATCGATCAGGTGGTGGCGTTCGGTGATGCGAGGCCGTACGTGACGGCGCTGATCGTCCTCGATCCCGATGCCGCCGCCGCGCGGGCCGCCGCGCTCGGCATGGTCGACGCGTCGGCGGCCGCTTTTGCGCAATGCCGCGAGGCGAGGGAAATGGTCACCGCCGCTGTCATCGAGGGAAACTCCAAACTTTCCCGGGTCGAGCAGATCAAGCGGTTCTTCATCATCGGCACCCCGTGGGAGCCGGGCGGAGACGAACTCACCCCGACGATGAAACTCAAACGCCGGCCTATAGCCGAGAAGTATTCCGCGGAGATCGACGAGCTCTACACCGCGACGCCCGGGCCGG
>CAZDYH010000078.1:3918-13407 GCA_964509355.1 uncultured Mycobacterium sp. | reverse complement strand
GCTCGACGACCGCATCGTCCCGGTCGAGGACACGTTCTCCATCCTGGGCGAGATGGCCGCGATCAGAAGCTATTTCGCTGAGCTGCTGAACCTGATCGACGGGAGCGATGTGTTCGAGGTGCTCGCTCACGTCGACTACCCACGACGGTGGATCGTCGACTGGGACGAGGCGGCGTTCGAGGAGGAGTACCGGGCGGTGTTCAGCGCGCTCGCGACGACCGGCCGTGTACTGGAGATGAACACCTACACCCCGCTGGCGTCCGCCCGGTTGATCCGATGGTGGCGTGCGGAGGGCGGCCGCACCGTCTCCTTCGGAAGCGACGCCCACGTACCCCACCTGGTCGGTGACAAGTTCGATCTGGCGGTAGCGATCGTCGAGGACGCGGGCTTCACTGCCGCCAAGAGTCCCGAGGGCTTCTGGACGTCCGGATCACCCCTTTAGGGGCTGCAGCCCAACCGCGCGCCCCGGTGGGCCCTCGTTATGGTCGAAGGGACACAACGCTGAAGGACCCCCGAAGTGAGGCGACAACATGACTCGTGAGGCCGCGGCCACGCCGAGTCCGCTCGGTGCGTCGGTATTCAGCGGTCGCAGGCCGACCGGTTCGGGTGATCTGTCGGTCGAAACCCATGGGATAGCCCCTATCGGTGAGGATCAGCGCTACGGCAGGCCCGAACGGCTGTTCACCGTATGGTTCGCCCCGCAGGTCAACATGACTGGCGTGTTCACCGGCACCCTCGCGATCGGTCTCGGACTGGGTTTCTGGCTGGGAATGCTGGCGATGGTCATCGGGACCGTCCTTGGTTCGCTTGTGGTGGGCTACCTGTCGACCTGGGGTCCTCGCACGGGTGCCGGCCAGTTGCCGAATGCGCGTATGGCGTTCGGCGGTGGCGTCGCTCTGCCCGGCGTCCTGCAGTGGCTGTCATCGATCGCCTGGGATGGGCTGGTGGGCTTGTTCGGTGGGGAAGCCCTGGCCGTGCTGCTCGACATCCCGTTCTGGATCGGCGTGCTCATTGTGCTGGCTCTGCAGGGCGCTGTCGGATTCTTCGGCTATGAGCTGATCCACCGGGTGCAGGCGGTGCTGTCGGTGGTCCTGTTTGTCACGTTCGTCGTGTTCGCCGTCAAACTCGTCGGCGGGCATCAGGTCATCACGCCGGTCAGCGTGCAGGGCGCCGATCTGGTCGGTGCATTCGTTCTCGAGGTCACGATCGCGTTGAGCCTGGCCATTTCCTGGGCGAGTTATGCGGCTGACTTCAGTCGGTACCTGCCGGCGAGTTCGTCGCGCCGCCGGGTCTTCGGTTTCAGCTTCGCCGGAATTGTGTCGGCGTACATCTTCGTGCAGGGAATCGGGATTGCGGCGGCGGGCGTGCTCTCCGAGCAGACCGCTCTGGGAGTGCGGTCGGTGATGGGTGGCGGCGTCTTGGGTGCGGTGGCGTTGCTCGTGATCGCCCTGGCGGCGATCGGGTCGAGTGCGATGAACGACTACAGCGGATCGCTTGCCCTCCAGACGGTCGGGGTGCGGGTGCGCCGGCCGGTGTCGGCCGTTGTCGTCACGGTGCTGGCTTTCGTGCTGATCCTGTGGCTGCATTCCGGTGACACCGCGTCACGGTTCGAGGACGTGTTGCTGCTGATCGGTTATTGGATCCCGGCCTTCGTCGCCGTGATCGTCATCGACTGGCTGATCCGCAGCCGCGGTCGAACAAGTGTCAATCCGGCCCGGGAGCGGACGGCCCGTCCCGATGCCGTGGCCGCGCTGGTCGCGTTCGTCCTGGCGTACGCCGCCGCGGTGCCGTTCATGAACACCTCAGTCATTCAGGGCCCGGTCGCCGTGGCCTGGCACGGAGCCGATGTGGCCTACTTCGTCAACTTTCTGGTTGCCGCGGTGCTCTATGGCGGCTACCGACTTGTTCGCATACGCAAGAAGGGTCGGTAGGGCCGGCACTGCCGATCCGCGCCTCGCAGGCTGGCGCGGGGTCGCTTGACTTCCTGTATATACAGGAATATACATATGGTACGCGGATGTGACTCCGCCGGCTCGGGTCGTGCCGGAGCGAGCATCTTCACATTCCCTGCCGAGAAGGAGTCCACGGTGACAGTGCAGCCCGTTGTGGTCGGTGTCGAGGCCGTGAAACCCGACGAGGTGCTGCGCGTCGCCCGAGACGGTGCGGCAGTGCAGCTGTCCGAGGACGCGCTGCTCGCCATGGGCGAGACGCGCAAGCGCATCCGGGCCCTTGCCGAGGAGACCAGGCCGGTCTACGGGGTGTCCACCGGATTCGGTGCACTCGCGACGCGTCACATCCCGCTGGAGCTGCGTACCCAACTGCAGCGCAGCCTGATCCGCTCCCACGCAGCAGGATCCGGCGCGGAGGTGGAGCGCGAGGTGGTTCGCGCGCTGATGCTGCTGCGCCTGTCCACCCTGGCGACCGGCCGCACCGGCGTGCGCCCGGAAGTCGCGCAGGTGTATGCGTCGATGCTTTCGGCGGGCATCACTCCAGTGGTGCACGAGTACGGCAGCCTGGGTTGCTCGGGTGATCTCGCCCCGTTGGCGCACGTGGCACTGGCGGCGATCGGCGAGGGCACCGTACGCGACCGGGCCGGCGAGCTACGGCCCGCCGCCGAAGCGCTGGCCGCGGCGGGAATCGTGCCGGTGGTGCTCGAGGAGAAGGAGGGCTTGGCGCTGATCAACGGCACCGACGGGATGCTCGGCATGTTGGTGCTCGCCTGCCACGACCTGCAGCGGCTGCTGTCGCTGGCCGATATCACCGCGGCCATGAGCGTCGAGGGTCTGCTCGGCACCGCCAAGGTTTTTGCGCCAGATCTTCAGGCGTTGCGCCCGCAGGCCGGTCAGGCTGTTGCCGCCGACAACCTGATGCGGTTGCTGGCCGGCTCGGAAATCATGGCAAGCCACGCCACTCCGGACTGCACCGTGGTGCAGGACGCCTACTCGCTGCGGTGCGCACCGCAGGTCAGCGGTGCCGCACGCGACACCGTCGACCACGCTCGACGGGTCGCCGCACTCGAACTGGCCAGTGCCGTCGACAACCCGGTGGTGACGCTGGACGGCCGCGTCGAGTCGAACGGCAACTTTCACGGCGCGCCGGTCGCCTATGTGCTGGATTTCCTGGCGATCGTGGTCGCCGATGTGGCGAGCATGAGCGAACGACGCACCGACCGGTTCCTCGACAAGGCGCGCAACAACGGACTGCCGCCGTTCCTGGCTGATGACCCGGGTGTCGACAGTGGGCACATGATCGCCCAATACACCCAGGCCGCAATCGTTTCCGAACTCAAGCGCCTCGCAGCACCGGCGAGCGTCGACTCGATCCCGTCGTCGGCGATGCAGGAGGATCACGTGTCGATGGGCTGGTCGGCTGCCCGCAAGCTGCGCCGTGCCATCGACGGCCTGACCCGGGTACTGGCCATCGAAGCGCTCACCGCCGCGCGCGGCCTGGATATGCGCGCCCCGTTGCAGCCGTCACCGGCCACCGCAGCGGTGCGCGACACCATCCGCCGACACGTCGAGGGCCCCGGCACCGACCGGCACCTCGCGCCCGAGATCGAGGCCGTTGTGCAACTCGCGGCCTCCGGGGAACTGCTCGCCAGCGCCGAGTCCGTCATCGGGGCACTCGCCTGAGGCGCGCTAGGCGAGCGGAGTCCTCTTGGTGACCAGTCGATGGATCAGCCGGGCGGCGGTGCGGGCGGTGCGATTGTCGATGTCGAAGGCGGGATTGAGCTCGGCTACATCGCAGACCGCGAGCTTCCCGCTGGCCGCGACCGTGTCGCAGACGAACTGAATCGTCTCCAGTGGCACCCCGTACGCGGCGGGCGCGCTGACCCCCGGCGCGATGGCGGCGGGCAGCACGTCGAGGTCGATGGTGAGGTACACCAGGTCGACCTCAGCCAGCAACGCGTGCACGAATCCATCCACCGTTGCTCTATCGGTTGCCGAGCAGTCATCGTCCAGCAGGTAACGGACGCCGTGGTCGCGGGCGGTGTCGAACAGGGCCGCCGTGTTACTCGGCTGGCTGATGCCGATCACGGCGTAGGCCACGGTGGTGCCCGCCGTGCGTTCGCGCAGGAGAATCTGCCGGAACGGGGTGCCCGAGCTGGCAGCCGGATCAGATCTCAGGTCGAAGTGGGCATCCAGATTGAGGATCCCGACCCGGCTATCCGGCGTCCGGACCGACGAGCCCGCCAGGCCGAGATACGTGCCGTAGGCCACCTCGTGTCCGCCGCCCAGCACCACCGGGAAATGGCCCGCGTTCAGAGCCCCGGCAACCGCGGCGCCCAGTGCGTCCTGGCCGGCTTCGAGCCCGCTGTCGGTGACCGCGACGGTGCCGGCGTCGTAGGCGCGGATCGGGTCGGCCAATGCCATCGACGCCAATGCCGCGCGGAGCGCGTCCGGGCCGGCGGCCGCGCCACGACGGCCCTTGTTGCGGTGCACCCCCTCATCGCTGGCGAAACCGATGAAAAGGCAAGCGCCGGGATCGGATTCGGCGTCGAACGCGGTTACCACCTGGTGCCAGCGCAGGTGTTCGGCCGTCGTTCCGTCTACCCGGCCGGTCCAGGTCGGCGGGGGAGTAGATACCGAGATCTGCGCGCTCATGGTCTGTTTCCCGGAATCGCGTCGCTTCGGGTGGCGGAGTAAACGTGATCGCCGCTCCGCCAGACCTCGCTGATCAGCGGTACGCCCGGGCGGTAGGCCAGGTGCACGTGGGACGGCGCATCGAGCGCGATGGCATCGGCCCTGGCACCGGGTGCGATGAACCCGATATCACTGCGCTGCAGCGCCTTCGCTCCTCCTGCTGTTGCCGCCCAGACTGCCTCATCGGGGGTCATGTGCATGTCGCGGACCGCGACGGCGATGCAGAACGGCAGGCTTGTCGTATAACTGGTGCCCGGATTGCAGTCGGCTCCCAGTGCCACCGTCACACCGGCATCGAGCAGGCCGCGCGCGTCGGGATACTTGTTCCGGGTGCAGAAATCGGCACCCGGCAGCAGGGTGGCCACCGTGGAACTGGAAGCCAGCGCGTCGATGTCGGCTGGGGTGGTGTAGGTGACGTGGTCGACCGACGCGGCGCCGACCTCGACCGCCAGTCGGACCCCCGGGCCTTCGGAGAGTTGATTGCCGTGCACCCGGGGAATCAGACCCCGCGCGATGCCGGCTGTCAGCACCGCGTGCGCCTGGTCGCGGTCGAATGCACCCTGCTCGCAGAAGACGTCGATCCACTTCGCCTGCGGGGCGCACACATCGATCATTTCGTCGCACACCATCGTGACGTAGTCGTCGGCACGTCCGGCGTATTCCGGTGGCGGCACATGGGCCGCAAGAAGCGTCACCTCGTCGGTGAGCGAGGCCGCGATCTGCGTGCTGCGCAGTTCGTGCGCGACACTCTGTCCGTATCCGGTCTTGCACTCGACGGTGGTGCTGCCCGAACGCAGCGATTCGGCCAGCAGCCGGCGGGTGTTGGCGCGCAGCTCCTCGTCAGTGGCGTTCCGGGTCGCCTCGATCGTGTTGCGGATGCCGCCCGCCTTGTACGGCCGACCGGCCATCCTTGCGGCGAATTCGTCGGCTCGGTCGCCGCCGAACACCAGGTGTGCGTGGCTCTCGACGAAGCCCGGCAGCACCGCCCGCCCGCCCAGGTGATGCCCGGCGTCGGCGCTCGGGGCGGAGTCCGACCGGCCGACCCAGGCCACCAGGCCGTCCTCGAAGACGACTGCGGCGTCACGGATCAGCCCGAGCGGACCGCCCCCGACGGTCGGGTCGTTGGTGACGAGGACGCCGATGCCGGTGAGCGCCGTGCTTCGGGAAGCTTTGGCGGGCAAAGTAGTTCAGCCCTCGGTCATCGGCACCCGCACGCCGCGCTCGCGCGCGACGTCGATGGCATGTTCGTAGCCGGCATCGGCGTGCCGGATGACACCCATACCGGGATCGTTGGTCAGCACCCGGCTCAACTTCTCCGCGGCCAGATCGGTGCCGTCGGCGATGCACACCTGGCCGGCATGGATGGACCGTCCCATGCCGACGCCGCCGCCGTGATGGATGGACACCCACGACGCCCCGGACGCGGTGTTGACCAGAGCGTTGAGCAGCGGCCAGTCCGCGATGGCGTCGGATCCGTCCAGCATCGACTCGGTTTCGCGGTACGGGGATGCCACCGAACCGGAGTCCAGATGATCCCGCCCGATGGCGATCGGCGCCGACAATTCGCCGGAGGCAACCATCTCATTGAACTTCAGCCCCGCCTTGTGCCGCTCGCCGTAGCCGAGCCAGCAGATGCGCGCGGGCAGGCCCTGGAAGGCGACCTTCTCGCCGGCCAGGGTTATCCAGCGGCGCAGGTGCTCGTTGTCCGGGAAGAGTTCGAGGATTGCCCTGTCGGTCGCGGCGATGTCCTTCGGGTCGCCCGAGAGCGCGGCCCAGCGGAACGGCCCGAGGCCCTCTTCGAACAGCGGCCGAATGTAGGCGGGCACGAAGCCGGGGAAGTCGAACGCGCGGTCGTAGCCGCCCTTGCGGGCCTCGTCGCGGATCGAGTTGCCGTAGTCGAAGACCTCGGCGCCGCGGTCGAGGAACCCCACCATCGCGGCCACGTGGGTGGCCATCGAGGCGCGAGCGTCCTCGGTGAACTTCGCTGGATCCTTCTCCGCCATCGCCTTCATGTCGGCAAAGTCGATACCAAGGGGCAGGTAGGACAACGGATCGTGGGCCGAGGTCTGGTCGGTGACGATGTCGATAGGCGCGTTTCTCGCCAGCAGTTCGGGGAGCACCTCGGCGGCGTTGCCCTCGAGTCCGATGGACAACGGCCGCTTGGCATCGCGGGCCTCGACGGCGAGCCGCAGCGCGTCGTCCAGGTCGGTTGCCTTGACGTCGAGGTAGTCGTGCTCGATCCGGCGGTCGATGCGGGTGACGTCGCAGTCGACACAGATCGCCACGCCCTCGTTCATCGTGACCGCGAGTGGCTGGGCTCCGCCCATGCCGCCGAGCCCGGCGGTCAGCGTGATGGTGCCGGCGAGCGTTCCGCCGCTGTTGTCGTAGCGGCCGGAGGCCGCGAGCTTGCGCGCAACTGCGCCGAAGGTCTCGTAGGTGCCCTGCAGGATGCCCTGGGTGCCGATGTAGATCCAGGAACCGGCCGTCATCTGCCCGTACATGGTCAGGCCGAGCGCTTCGAGCCGGCGGAACTCCTCCCAGTTCGCCCAGTCGCCGACCAGGTTCGAGTTGGCGATCAGCACCCGTGGGGCCCACTCGTTGGTGCGGAACACCCCGACCGGTTTGCCGGACTGCACCAGCATGGTCTCGTCCGACTTCAGGGTCTTCAGGGTGCGAACCATCGCGTCGAACGCCGCCCAGCTGCGCGCGGCCCGTCCGGTGCCGCCGTAGACGACCAGGGCATCGGGATGCTCGGCGACCTCGGGGTCCAGGTTGTTCATCAGCATGCGCAGCGCGCCTTCTTGCTGCCAGCCCAGTGTGGTGAGTTCGGTGCCGCGCGGCGCTGACACGGGCCGGGGCCCGTGGACGGGGGGTGTCGTGCTGGTCATGTCCGGTGCTCCTCGAGCTGTGCGGGTGGTCGAACCTGAGACTCGGCGTGCGTTGAATAACGTTGCCGGCGTTCTTAATGTATAGTCCTGTATATACAAGACTGTCAAGCGGTCTCTGATGCAGAGGAACGGATTTCAGTGGAGCTGGCCGAGTTGTACCACGATCCGGCGGCGGAGTCTGCGCCGGCCTACGAGCGCGTCAAACAGTTGATCGTCTCGCAGATCAACGGCGGCCGGTGGCAGGAGGGCGATCAGCTGCCGTCGGAGAACCAGCTCGTCAACGCGCTGGGACTGTCCCGGATGACCATCAACCGCGCCCTGCGGGAGCTCTCCGCCGACGGCGTCGTCGTGCGAATGATGGGCGTCGGGACATTCGTGGCCGCCGCCAAGACCGCGTCGCCGCTGTTCGAGGTCCGCAATATCGCCGACGAGATCGAGCAACGCGGCCACCGCCACCGGACCGAGGTCGTGTTCGTCCGGGAGGAGGCCGCCGATCCGGCGCACTCCGATGTTCGCGACTCACTGCACGGCAACATCTTTCACTCGCTGATGGTGCACTTCGAGGACTCGACACCGATCCAGGTCGAGGACAGGTTCGTCAACCCGGCCGCCGCACCCGGCTACCTCGACCAGGACTTCACCCAGCAGACGCCCAACCAGTATCTCAGTGTCGTCGCTCCGTTGATTCGCGGCGAGCATGTGGTGGAAGCCGTGCTCGGTTCCCGTGATGAGTGCCGGCTGCTGCGCATCAAGCGGTCCGAACCATGTCTGCTGATCCGGCGGCGGACCTGGTCCTCGCGCGGGCTGGTCAGTACTGCACGCCTCGTCCATCCCGGCTCCCGTAGCCGGCTCGAAGGGGTGTTCGGCGGCTGACTGAATCGCCCATGCTTGGCGGTGTCGAACGATAGTGTCACCGCATGGGCCATCACCATGACCAGCCGCAGCGCGATATTCCGCCGGGAATGGCTGAACAACTCGACCTTCCGCATGCCGGGCTGGTGTCATTCGGGCAGCGCCCCTTCCTGACCGAGGTCGAACAACTCGACTCGTGGCGCCCCGATGTCGCTATCGTCGGCGCCCCGTTCGACATCGCCACCACCAACCGGCCGGGTGCCCGGTTTGGTCCCCGGGCGATCCGGGCCACGGCCTACGAACCCGGCACCTATCACTTGGATCTCGGCTTGGAGATCTTCGACTGGCTGGAGGTCGTCGACTTCGGCGACGCGTACTGCCCGCACGGCAGCACCGAGGTCTCGCACGCGAATATCCGCGAACGCGTTGCCGCCGTCGCATCGCGCGGCATCGTGCCGGTGATTCTCGGTGGTGATCATTCGATCACCTGGCCGGCCGCGACCGCTGTCGCCGACGTCCACGGCTACGGCAATGTGGGAATCGTCCACTTCGACGCCCATGCCGACACCGCGGACATCATCGAAGGCAACCTGGCCAGCCACGGGACGCCGATGCGCCGGCTCATCGAGTCAGGCGCGGTACCGGGGACCCACTTCGTGCAGGTCGGCCTGCGGGGTTACTGGCCGCCGCAGGACACCTTCGAGTGGATGCTCGAGCAGGGCATGAAATGGCACACGATGCAGGAGATCTGGGACCGTGGCTTCAAGGCGGTGATGAACGACGCCGTCGGGGAGGCGCTCGCGCGCGCCAAGAAGCTGTACGTCTCCGTCGACGTCGACGTCATGGACCCCGCGTTCGCGCCCGGCACCGGCACCCCCGAGCCCGGTGGCATCCTCAGCTCCGATCTGCTTCGGATGGTGCGACAGCTCTGCTATGAGCACGATGTCGCCGGCGTCGACGTCGTCGAGGTGGCGCCGGCCTACGACGTCAGTGAACTCACCGTCAACGCCGCACACCGGGTGGTGTTCGAGGCGCTGGCGGGTATGGCGGCGCGTCGCCGCGATGCCGCAGGCGCGGCAGCGGGGCCCCCGGCGCGCTAACCGCCA
>CAZDYH010000078.1:0-3818 GCA_964509355.1 uncultured Mycobacterium sp. | reverse complement strand
CGAACGCGGCCCGCTTCAGGACTCGGCGGAGTGCAGTGCGGATTACACTGCCCGCGTGGCAGGTCCAGCGATTGCGGTGATGGCCGGGTTGGTACTCGTCTACTCCCTGCTGGCCAAACGCCTGACGAACGCCAACATCACCGCTCCGTTGTTGAGCGTGATCGCCGGGACCGCGGTGTTCTCCCTGGCTCAACCGGGCATCAACGCCTCGGCGCTGCATGTCGTGGCCGAGCTCACCCTGGTGATCGTGTTGTTCCACGACGCGTCGACCGTGAAACTGGCCCAACTCCGGCAGGACCCCGGCATCGCGGTTCGTCTGCTCCTCATCGGTTTCCCGCTGGCCCTCGCGGCGACCTTCCTGCTGACACGGGAGTTGCTGCCCACCCTGGGCGTCGCCGGCGCCTGGCTGTTGACTGCTGCAGTCACACCGACCGACGCCGGTCTGGGCGCACCCACGATCCTCAACCCTGTGGTCCCTATGCGGGTCCGCCGCGGCCTGAACGTGGAGAGCGGGCTCAACGACGGCCTGGCGACACCCATCGTGCTGCTCGCGCTTTCGGCGTTGGCCGCCGAAGAAGGCGTCACCGAACCGTCGATTCTGCAGGTCGGCGTGGTGCCGGTGACGACGGCCCTGATCTGCGCGGGGGGCGTGGGCCTGGCGTCGGCATGGCTGATGGACCGCTCGCGCACTCGATCCTTGAGCGGTCACCGGGGCCGGGCGATCGCCACGCTGGTGCTGCCGTTGCTGCTCTTCGGCTTGGCCGAGCTGGTCGGGGCTAACGCCTTCATCGCAGCGTTCGTGGGTGGTCTGGTCTTCGGCGCAGCCAGTGTCACGCTCGATCAAGAGCCCGAGACCGCTCAGCTGCTGGAGGTCGCCTCAGACCTCATGGGGTTCGTGGTCTGGTTCTTCGCCGGGGCGCTTGTCGTGGCGGTCTTCAAGAACGGCTTCCAGTGGCAGTGGCTGGCGCTGGCCGTCGCCGCCCTCACCGTGCTTCGGATGGTTCCGGTCTTCATCGCACTGCTGGGCACCGGCTACCAGTGGCCTACGGTGACGTTCCTCGGCTGGTTCGGGCCGCGGGGGCTGGCAACGATCGTGTTCGGCCTGCTGTCACTGGAGGAGCTCGGTAGGGATTCCCCGGTGATCGACACGTTGGGCGGCGTGATCATGTGCACCGTGGTACTCAGCGTCCTTGCCCACGGGATCAGCGCTGCACCGCTGTCCAGGTGGTACGGCCAATGGGTGGCACGCACACATTCCCCGATCGAAGATCACCGCTCTGTAGAGCCGATGCCGTCACGCGGCCGCGACGGATACTGACCGGCAGAGCCGTCACAAGACGCCGAAGCCGGTGAGGGCCTTTATCAGGAACCACACTCCGAAGACCGACCCGAGCGAGATCATGATGCCGCGGTTGTGGTCCTGCAGCCAGCGCAGGCTGCGATCGAGAAATGCCTGTGACCTGTTCGGGAAGAATGCCGCCGCGGCGATGATCGCCAGATGTGTGCTGACGCCCAGCAATACGAACACGGTGTACGTGACGACGTTGACGCTTCGCGGCATGCCTTCGTCACCGATCACGCCGATGGCCGCGAAGGTGAAGACCCACAGTTTGACCGATATCAGGATCACACCGGCGCCGATCAGAAATGCCTTTCCCGGTGTCATCGACGACAGCGCGGTCATCCATTTCGGTGGTGGGTCGTCGGAGTCGTCGCCACCGATCAGCTCGCGGATGGCGGTGACGAGCAACAAGACCGCCACCACCAGCAGAACCGACGACACCACCCAGCCGTGCCCGCCCTTGGTGTCGTCGCGCTTTCCCCAGTGCAGGATCATCCCGAACACGAGACCCTGCACCAGCCGGACGAGCACCATGCCGCTCACCGCGGCGCCTGCGGTGCGGACCCGTCCGGGTGTGCCCAGCAGGGCAAGGGTGATCACGAGTTCCACGGGCATCAGCGCGCTGGCGATGATGAACGGAACCAGAGTGGCCCACAACGAGCCCACGTCAGCCGCTCTTGCCGGGCGGGAACACTTCGACATCGACGCTTTCGATGGTTCCGTTGAAACGGAAGGGGCGTCGGTCGATGTAGTCGGGCGATACCGGCGAGCCGAGGTCGACTCCGACGCCGAAGGTCTCGCTGGCGGTGAACGCGGCGGGTACGGTGCGCGCCACCACGACCTTGCCGACTTCGTTTCCGTCCACGTTAAGCGTCACCATCGCCGGCGCCATCGGCTGCGGGGAGTCGAATCGGGTATCGACGATGATGACGTGTGTACCGGGCGTGATCGGCGCGGAGCTGCGGGCCTGATATCGGTCGATGATCAGCATGTTGTACTCATAGACGAGGAAACCTTCGTCCATGAACAGGGTCAGCCCACCGGAGAACCCACCCAGCGCGTAGAGCACTCCGGAGGCGTTTTCGGGCACTGTGAGCGCGATCTCGACATGGCTGTCCTGCCGGCCCAGGCCCGGGGCGGTGAACTCCGGCATCCGGGTGATCGTCTTGTCGAAGCGCCATTTCGTGTAGGGCGACGCGATCCGGTCCTCGGGATGGATGCGCAGCCACAACCCAGCTCCGATCGGCCACACCAGGTTGTCCTGCGACACCTCCTTGAACAGTGCCTTCAGCTCTTCCAGCTTGTCGGGGTGCGCGGTGGCGAGGTCATGGGCCTGCGAGAAGTCCTCGGCGAGGTGGTAGAGCTCCCAGGGCTCGGTGTTGGCGTCCCAGTTGGCGAGCCGCTGCGCTGTACTCGGGGTGTCCCACGGCACGAATGGGCCGAACGCACACGCGAACCAGCCGTCCGAGTAGATACCGCGACTGGCTGCGTTCTCGAAGTACTGCACCGTCTTGCGGGTCGGCTCGTCGGGGTGGTCGAAGGTGTAGGCCAGGCTGACCCCGTCCATCGGTTGCTGCTCGTGTCCATTCACCACATCGGGATGGGGGACGCCGAGAACCTCGTAGATGGTGGGTGCGATGTCGTTGACGTGATGGAACTGGCTGCGCATCGTGTTGTCCGGGCTGATGCGCCGCGGCCAGGCGACTGCCATCGGGTTGCGGGTGCCGCCGAAATGGCTTGCCACCAGCTTGGTGTGGTGAAATGGTGTGCTGCCCGCCCACGCCCAGCCGGCGTGATACATGTTGTCGGTTTTCGGTGTGCCCAGCGCGTCGAGACCGCCGAGCCGGTCGAGGGCCGCCAGCTGCTCTTCGACGGTGTTGGGAATGTTGTTCTGCGCCAACAGTTCGCTGATGCTGCCCTTCTGCCCTTCGGCGCTGGAGCCGTTGTCGCCGAAGATGTAGAAGACGATCGTGTTGTCCGTCTTCCCGAGTCTGTCCAGCTCGTCGAGGATGCGGCCGACCTGAACATCGACGTGCTCCACGAAGCCGGCGAAGACCTCCATCAGGCGTCGCTGGAACGGTCGCTGCGCTTCGGGAATGTCCTCCCAGCCCTGCATGGTGTCGGCGCGCGGAGTCAACTCAGCGTCGGCGGGGATCCATCCGGTGGCTTTCTGCCGGGCGAACACCCGCTCCCGGTAGGCGTCCCAGCCGTCGTCGAACTTTCCCTGGTACTTGTCCGCCCACTCCTTGAAGACATGGTGCGGGCCGTGCGCGGCGCCC
The DNA here is from genome assembly GCA_964509355.1 of uncultured Mycobacterium sp. Taxonomy (GTDB): domain Bacteria; phylum Actinomycetota; class Actinomycetes; order Mycobacteriales; family Mycobacteriaceae; genus Mycobacterium. The sequence continues at coordinate 197 of CAZDYH010000078.1, read as the reverse complement.
GATGCCCAGTACATGAAGAACGGACGATCCGGGGCGAACGCCTCGTGCTTGCGCAACCACGAGATCGCGTTATCAGCCAGATCCTCGGACAGGTGGTAGGCCTCGTCCTGCGGCGGCTCGATTGGATTGAGGTTCTCATATAGCCGCGGTTCCCACTGCGATGTCTCGCCGGCGATGAAGCCGTAGAAGTAGTCGAA
>CAZDYH010000077.1:0-13455 GCA_964509355.1 uncultured Mycobacterium sp. | reverse complement strand
AGCGCCACCCGCACATGCGCCGCACCGCGAGGTCCGTAGAACTCGCCGGGCGCCACCAGGATTCCGCGTTCGGCCAGCCATGCGACCGTGTCGCGGCACGGCTCGCCACGCGTCGCCCACAGGTAGAGCCCGGCCTCGGAATGATCGACCACCAGCCCGGCGGACCGCAGTGCGGGCAGCAGCGCTGCCCGCCGTCGCGCGTAACGGTCGCGCTGCTCGCGTTCGTGGGCGTCGTCGTCGAGCGCGGCGACCATCGCGGCCTGCACCGGTGTCGGCACCATCATCCCGGCGTGCCTGCGCACCGCCAGCAGTTCGGCGACGACGCCGGGATCGCCGGCGACGAAGCCGGCCCGGTAGCCGGCCAGCGACGAGCTCTTCGACAGCGAGTGCACCGCCAGCAGCCCGGTATGGTCGCCGTCATTCACCGACGGATGCAGCACCGATACCGGCTCGGCGTCCCAGCCCAGGCCGAGGTAGCACTCGTCGGACACCACCAGCGCGCCACGCTCACGCGCCCAGCCGACGACCTTGCGCAGATGGTCGGGGCCCAGCACCGCGCCGGTCGGATTGCTCGGGGAGTTCAGGTAGAGAAGCGCCGGGGACCGCGGGCCCAACTGGGTCAGCGAATCCGCCAGCAGCACCTCCGCACCGGCCAGCCTGGCGCCCACCTCGTAGGTCGGGTAGGCCAGTTCGGGCACCGCAACCACGTCGTCGGGACCAAGCCCCAGCAGCGTCGGCAGCCAGGCGATGAGTTCCTTGGTGCCGATCACCGGCAGCACTGCGTGTTCGGGCAATCCGGTGATGCCGTACCGGCGCGCCAGCGCCGCAACGGCCGACTGACGCAGGGCGGGCGTGCCCGCGGTGGCCGGATAGCCCGGTGCCGCGCTGGCCGCGGCCAGCGCCTCGCGGATCAGCGGCGCGACCGGGTCGACCGGCGTGCCGACGGACAGGTCGACGATGCCGTTGGGGTGCGCGCGGGCCCGCGCGGCCGCATCGGCCAAGGTGTCCCAGGGGAACACCGGCAACGACGCCGACACCGGCCGTGGCCGGCGGGCGATGGACTGCGGCCGAGCCGTCAGTCGTCCTCTCCCTGCGGGGGGAGATCCTTGACCGACTGTGGATCGTTCTCGGTCATGCCGACCTTGGACGCACCGCCCGGCGAGCCGAGCTCGGCGAAGAAATCGGCATTGATCTGCGTGTAGTGACTCCACTGCTCGGGCACGTCATCCTCGTAGTAGATGGCCTCGACCGGGCAGACCGGCTCGCAGGCGCCACAGTCCACGCACTCGTCGGGGTGGATGTACAGCATGCGTGCGCCCTCGTAGATGCAGTCGACTGGGCATTCCTCGATGCATGCCTTGTCTTTGATGTCGACGCAGGGTTCGGCAATCGTGTACGTCACGAAGGTCTCCTCGATCTGCTGGTCAGGGGTGGGCCCGGGGAAGTCGCTGACAGTATCCGATGTCGCTGCCTACACGCCCGCCTCAGTGTGCCCTAACTTGCTCGCGTAGTTACTGATACTAGATGTACCACATACCGTTCGCCCAGCCGCAACACGACTATGCGCCCTGGTGCACTGCAACTAGTTGCATACCGGCCGGCGCAAACCTATGCTGCCCCGCGTGGCGCTCCCCCACGCGATCCTGGTGGACACGGTATCCGCCGCCGGGCGGGCGGACACCTACCGCAATTTCGAGAAGCGCCAGATCCCCGACCCGTCCGCGCTCAGCGGCACGGCACCGAGAGCTCGATCGACTGGCTCGACGAGGTGCACGCGGCCCTCGAACGGACAACAAAGGAGCCGAGTTGACCGATCCCTACCCGAATCTGTTGTCCCCGTTGGACCTCGGGTTCACCACCCTGCGCAACAGGGTGATCATGGGCTCGATGCACACCGGGCTGGAGGACCGTGCCCGTGACACCGGCCGGCTTGCCGAGTACTTCGCCGAACGCGCCCGCGGCGGCGTCGGGCTGATCATCACCGGCGGCTACGCGCCCAACCGGACCGGCTGGCTGCTGCCGTTCGCCGCGCAGATGATCTCGTCGTCCGAAGCGCGGCGCCATCGCCGTATCACGGGCGCGGTGCACGACGCGGGCGGCAAGATCCTGCTGCAGATCCTGCACGCGGGACGCTATGCCTACCATCCGTTTTCGGCGAGCGCATCGTCGATCAAGGCCCCGATCAACCCGTTCCGGCCGCGGCGACTGTCGTCGCGTGGCGTCGAGAGCACGATCGACGACTTCGCGCGCTGTGCGGTGCTGGCCCACGAGGCCGGCTACGACGGCGTCGAGATCATGGGCAGCGAAGGCTATCTGCTCAACCAGTTCCTCGCGCCACGCACCAACAAGCGCACCGACACCTGGGGCGGCACACCCGAGAAGCGGCGCCGGTTTCCCGTCGAGATCGTCCGCCGGACACGCGCGGCCGTCGGCCCCGACTTCATCATCTGCTACCGGATGTCGATGGCCGACTATGTCGAGGACGGCCAGAGCTGGGACGAGATCGTCTCGCTGGCAACAGAAGTCGAGGCCGCCGGGACCACCATCATCAACACCGGCATCGGCTGGCACGAGGCGCGGGTGCCCACCATCGTCACCTCCGTCCCGAACAGTGCGTTCGTCGACATCAGCAGTGCGCTCGCCGAGCACGTCTCGATTCCGGTGGTGGCGTCCAACCGGATCAACATGCCGCAGGCCGCCGAACAGATCCTCACCGACACCAGTGTGCAGCTGATCTCGATGGCGCGCCCGTTGCTCAGCGACCCCGACTGGGTGCTCAAGGCACAGGATGATCGCGCCGACGAGATCAACACCTGCATCGCCTGCAACCAGGCCTGCCTGGACCATGCGTTCGTGCACAAGACGGTGTCGTGTCTGCTCAATCCGCGCGCCGGGCACGAGACCGAACTGGTGCTGCTACCGACACGGCGCGCGCGGTCGGTGGCCGTGGTCGGTGCGGGACCGGCCGGGCTGGCCACCGCGGTCAACGCCGCGCAACGCGGCCATGCCGTCACGCTGTTCGAGGCCAACGACTTCATCGGCGGCCAGTTCGACCTGGCTCGGCGCATTCCCGGCAAGGAGGAGTTCGCCGAGACCATCCGCTACTTCACCGCCATGCTGGACAAGTACGACGTCAGCGTGCGGCTGGGCACCAAGGTCGGTGCGGCGGAGTTGGCGGGGTTCGACGAGGTCGTGCTGGCCACCGGTGTCACACCGCGCATACCGGCCATTCCCGGCGTCGACCATCCGATGGTGCTGACCTACGCGCAGGCCATCACCGGCGCCAGACCCGTCGGCAAGACCGTGGCCGTCGTCGGTGCCGGCGGTATCGGCTTCGACGTCAGCGAGTTCCTGGTCACCGACTCCTCGCCGACGCTGAACCTCAAGGAGTGGAAGGCCGAGTGGGGCGTGGCCGACCCGCAGGAGGCGCGCGGCGCGCTCACGACGCCGATCCCGGCGCCGCCCGCGCGTGAGGTCTACCTGCTGCAGCGCAGCAAGGGCCCGCAGGGCCGGGACCTGGGCAAGACCACCGGATGGGTGCACCGGGCGTCGCTGAAGGCCAAGAACGTTCACCAGCTCTGCGGGGTGAACTACGAACGCATCGACGACGACGGACTGCACATCAGCTTCGGGCCCGACCGGCAGCGACCGCAGGTGCTGGCGGTGGACAACGTGGTGATCTGCGCGGGCCAGGAGCCGGTGCGCGACCTCGAAGATGCGCTGCGGCGCGACGGGATCGACCCGCATATCATCGGCGGCGCCGCGCTGGCCGCCGAGTTGGACGCCAAGCGCGCCATCAGGCAGGGCACCGAACTGGCCGCCCGGCTCTAGGTCCGGCTCTTGGCCCGCCGCCGAACGGTCATGCATGATCGACCTCGTGACTAAGCGCTGGCGTAGACAGTTGTGACTGCTCCGCATGAGGGCCCGGCGGACGCAACTGCGACCGGGTTTCTCGCGCGACTCGGCGCAACGATGGCCGGCGCCAACTATCCGGTGACCTTGGTTCAGCGAACGATGACCGAGGTATCCCGGGTCTACGGTCTGAGCCACGAAATTCTGGTGCTGCCGAACTACGTCCATGTCGGCGGAACCGACCGCAGCGGCGACACAGCTCTGCACATCGCTGTCCCCGAGCGCGAACTCCGCTACCACCAGAGCTTTCCGCTCCGGTGAAACTCCCGCGAGCGTGCGTGGAATGCCAGCCGCTGCGGCGTGTCGGTGTCCCGACACGCACGCTCGCGCAGAAGAGCGCAGAAGAAGGAGGGTCAGGCCGCCAGCGGAGCGTAGGTGGTGGTGCGCTGACGTGCGGGGCGTCCAATGCCCTCGGCGATCGCGGTCAGCTCGGCGACCGTCTTGGCCGAGCCGTGCTCAGAGCCGGCCATCCGGGAGATGGTCTCCTCCATCAGCGTCCCGCCCAGGTCGTTGGCGCCGCCGTTGAGCATGACCTGCGTGCGCTCCACACCGAGCTTGACCCAGCTGGTCTGGATGTGGGAGATCCTGCCGTGCAACATGATCCGCGCCAGCGCGTGTACCGCGCGGTTGTCGCGGTGGGTGGGCCCGGGCCGCGCGGCGCCCGCGAGGTAGAGCGGTGAACTCTGGTGCACGAAGGGCAGCGGCACGAACTCGGTGAAGCCGCCGGTGCGGTCCTGGATGTCGCGCAGCACATTCAGGTGCCCGACCCAGTGCCGCGGGGTGTCGACGTGGCCGTACATCATCGTCGAACTCGACCGCAGACCCACTTCGTGGGCGGTGCTGACGACCTCGACCCACATCGAGGTCGGCAGCTTGCCCTTCGTCAGCACCCAGCGCACTTCGTCGTCGAGAATCTCCGCGGCCGTGCCCGGGATGGTGTCCAGACCGGCCTCGCGCAGACCGATCAGCCACTCGCGAATGCTCAAGCCGCTCTTGGTCACACCGTTGGCGATCTCCATCGGGCTGAACGCGTGCACATGCAGCGACGGCACCCGCTTCTTGATCGCACGGACCAGGTCGGCGTACCCGGTGACCGGCAACTCCGGGTCGATACCGCCCTGCATGCACACTTCGGTGGCGCCCGCGACATGCGCCTCCCACGCCCGGTCGGCGACCTCGTCGGTCGACAGCGAGAACGCGTCGGCGTCGCCCTTGCGCTGTGCGAACGCGCAGAACCGGCAGCCGGTGTAGCAGATGTTGGTGAAGTTGATGTTGCGGTTCACCACGAAGGTGACGTCATCGCCGACGGTGTCCTTGCGCAGCGAGTTTGCCAGCGCGGCAACGGCTTCCAGCGCAGGACCGTCGGCGGTGGCCAGCGCCAGGTATTCGCCGTCGGTGCAGCCGGCGGGGTCGCGTTCGGCGGAGCGCAGCGCGGACAGCACGTCGGTGTCAATCCGCTCGGGCGCGCGGGCGGCCAGCTCCTCCACCTTGTCCCGAATCGAGTCCCAGTCCCCGAAGGCACTGTCCAGGTCGCTGCGGGTCTCGGTGTTGCGGCCCTGGGTGTCGATCGCGGAGTTCAGGTCAACCCGGCCGGTCGACTCCCACGCCTCGTCGGGCTCCTGCCACGGCATACCGACCGGGTTGACGTCGCGGGCCAGGCCGGTCTGCGGGTCGGCGAGCGCCGCCACGTGCGCGCGCACCCGCGGGTCGATCCATGCCGCGCCCGCCTGCACGTACTTCGGCTGCGCGGTCAGCCGCTGCACCAGGTCATAGCCGGCCTGCGCGGTGACGGCGGCCAGTTCCTGAAGCGCCGGCCACGGCCGTTCGGGGTTGACATGGTCGGGGGTCAGCGGAGACACCCCGCCCCAGTCGTCGACGCCCGCGGCGATGAGGGCCAGGCACTCGTCGCGCGACACCAGGTTCGGCGGTGCCTGGATACGCATCCCGGGTCCGAGCACCAGTCGCGCGACGGCCACGGTGGCCACGAAGTCGTCGATGCCGGCGTCGGGCACCGACTGCATCGCCGTCTGTTCCTTGGCGCGGAAGTTCTGCACGATCACTTCCTGGATGTGCCCGAACTCCTTGTGCGACTTGCGGATCGCGTGCAGGGTGTCGGCGCGCTCGTCGAGTGTCTCGCCGATTCCGACCAGCAGGCCGGTGGTGAACGGGATCGACAGCCGGCCGGCGTCGGTCAGCGTGCGCAGCCGCACCGCCGGGTCCTTGTCCGGGCTGCCGTAGTGCGCGAGTCCTTTCGTCTCGAACAGCCGCCGCGACGTGGTCTCCAGCATCATGCCCATCGACGGCGCGACCGGCTTGAGCCGCGACATCTCCGACCAGCTCATCACGCCGGGGTTGAGGTGCGGCAGCAGGCCGGTCTCCTCCAGTACCCGGATCGCCATCGCGCGGACATAGTCGAGCGTGGAGTCGTATCCGCGTTCGTCGAGCCACTGCCGGGCCTCATCCCAGCGCTGCTCGGGCCGGTCGCCGAGAGTGAACAGTGCTTCCTTGCAGCCCAGCTCTGCCCCCCGGCCGGCGATGTCGAGGATCTCGTCGGGTTCGAGATACATTCCGGCGCCCCGGGCGCGGAGCTTGCCCGGCACGGTGACGAATGTGCAGTAGTGGCAGATGTCGCGGCACAGGTGGGTGACCGGAATGAAGACCTTGCGCGAGTAGCTGACCGGCAGGCGGCCCGCCGGCCCCCGGCGGGCCGCCGACTCCAGACCGGCGTCGCGAACCCGTCCCGCACTGGCACACAGATCGGCCAGGTCGTCGCCTCGGGCGGTCATCGCGATCGCGGCTTCGTCGATGTTCAGCGCCACCCCGTCCCGGGCACGCCTCAGCACCCGCCGCATCGCGGCCGGGCTGGGAGCCGCGGATTTCGGTGGGACCACCGGGCTGGGCAAGACAGCACCGTGCTGCGCGTTCAGAGCCACTCCCCGATAACTCCTGCTCGCACACGAATCATCCCGGGCATACGCGCCACAGTAGCCGCAGCGTGGCGACCCTGGTAAGGCCGTCCTACCCCCGACACGCGCGAGTATCACCTTCGCGATCTCACCGTTTACACTCGCGTAGGTTTCGTCACAGCGCGACAGAAGCAGTCAAGGGGTAGTCATGGACATGGCGGTTCGTTCCTTCTTTACAGCCGGAGTCACCGCGGTCGCGGCAAGCGCGATTGCCCTAGCACCCTCGGTGGCGCCGCCGCCTACTCCCCGAGCGTCGACGATCCAGCTCGCAGCCCAGTCTCGGCCGTTGCTGGACCAATTCGACCGGATATCGACGTTGCTTGCGAACGGGAAAGCGATCGCCGTGGTGCCCGCCGGCGCGTCTCCCGGCGTCGGAGCCGCCGCGGCGGTGCAGCCGTACAACACCGCCTCGAACGTCATCAACGCGGTGTATGGGGTCTCCAGGTACTGGGCGAACTACGTCTCACTGGAGCTGGGTCCGTGGCTGATCGGGTGGATCCCGTTCGGTTATCTCATCAACGACCAGATCTACATCTGGTACCCGACATTCGTATTGCCCGTAGTCGACAGCTTCGTCTACGACTTCCTCGACCCGGTGGTCAACGACCCGCTGAACCCGACCGTGTGGGCCAATGGTCTGTCTGCCATCGCCAACACCGCGTGGAACGGTGTGGTGAGCGGCGTCGGGCAGGAGATCGACTACCTGCTCAGCCTGCGGTGGCTGCCCTTCCCGATTCCGCCGCTTCCGCCGCTGCCGTTCGCTGCTGCTCAACAGCAGACCGCGACATTGGCGGCGGACCTGGCGACCACGGAGCAACCGGCTGAAACGACGCCCGCCGGGGTGCTCGAGGCGCTCGGTCAGCGCCTCGGGTTGCACAATCCGCTCGCCGAAGACGTCGACAGTGCCGACTTGGCCGACCAAGTGTCGATTCCGGATGCCGTGTCGAATGCCGACGAGGACGTGTCGGCGGCCGTTGAGGACAACGCGCCCGCCTACGTCGCGACCGTTCCCGATCTCGACCCCACGGATGCGCCTGTGCTGAAGGCCGTGGTGGGCGCCCCGCGTAAGGCTGCCGACGGTGTCGTCGCGGCTCAGGGTGCGGTCAAGGGCGCCGTCGACGACGTCGCCGACGCAGTCAAGAACGAGCGCAAAGCGGTCCGCGACGCCGTCAAGGCGGCTCCGACGACGGTCGCCAAGACTGTCCGCGACGGCGTCAGCAAGGCGGTCAACGGCTTTCAGAAGGCCGGCGACGGCGTCGAGAAGGCGGCCGGTGCCGTAGCCAAGGCCCGCGGCGACATCCGCAAGGCAGCGCACTCCGACTCCGAGGAGTAGCTGAGAGCCCGCTTTCCTGTGGATACGGTAGGGTACCCACGCCAATGTCGTCGGGACCGACTCACCGCAAGGAGTTGTCGTGCACGTTTCCGCCCGTTCGTCCCTGATGGCCGGAGTCGCCGCAATCGGGGCCACCGCCATTGCGATCGCGCCCTCAGTGCAGCCGCCCGCGCCTGTCGCCGCGACACCGCCAACTGTCCAACTCGCAGCGCAACCGTTCCCGCTTGCGGCACAAACGTTCCAACGGGCAGCGCAAACTCTGGCAGCGCGAACAGCGCAGACGCTGGCAACGCAGCCACAACAAGCAGTGACCCCCCAACTCGGACCCGTCACCGGTTACATCGTTTCGTGGATTGACTACGGCGTTTCTGTGACGGCCGGCGCCGTCAGCTATATACCCGTTATCGGTCCGCCTATCGCCGACCAGATCAACATCAACTACTTCAATCTGATACGACCGTTGGCGGTCAATGTCGCTGATTTCGCGCGATCTGTCGTCCAATCGCCCCTCAACCTTGTGAATGATGTCGTGAACCTTGGCATCGGCGTCGGGAGGACGCTTTACTACTACGCATCCGCTCAACTGCAATTCTTCACCGGGTTCCCTCTTCCCCCACTACCCGGGCTCCCCCCGCTCGCGTTCTCCGCCCCCGCCGCGCAGGGCAGCACGCTGGCCGGAGCAAGGTCGGCTTCAACGCCGACCACCCCTACGGGCCTGGTACAGCTGGACAAACTAGAAAAAGTAACGGCGGAAGCCGTGTCTGAAACACGGACCGCGCTTACCAATCTCGTCACCATCCCGAAAGCGATGACGAACGCTGCCACGGGTGCCAGCGACGAGGTCAGCAAGGACGACCTAGGTCAGACCGATGTGGCGAAGGCCGTGGTCACTGCGCCCCGCAAGCTCGCACGCGGCGCGGTGCAGGCCCAGAGCGAGGTCAGAGGCACGGTCGTCAACGAGGTCAACGAGGCCGCCAAGTCCGTCACCGGCGAGAGCGGTACGACCCAGAAATCTGTGGTCAAAGCCCCCGGAACGGTGGTCAAGAACCTCCGCGACGGCGTCGAGAGGGCGGCCGGTGCGGTAGCCAAGGTCCGCAGCGACGTCCGCAAGGCCGTGAAGGCAGCGCAGTCCGACTCCGAAGAGTAGCTCAGAGCCGCCTGACCACCTCGAGCGCAATCCGGCGGTTCGGGATGGCGGCAACGCCGCGCGGAATGGATCGCGGCGGCTTGCGCCGCTTCTCCGCTTCCGGCATCCGCAGCTCGACGCTGGTCAAGATCGTGCCCAGCACGATCGCGAGCTCGAGGTTGGCGAACGCCGACCCCGGGCAGCGGCGATGCCCGTAACCGAACGGCGAGTACTCGAACGGCGTGGGCTTGCGCGTCAGGAACCGATCCGGGTCAAATCGATCAGGCTCCGGCCACACCTGCGGGTCCGCATGCAACGCGGGCAGGGCCACCCCGATCACGTCGCCGCGCGCGCGCTGGGTCTTCCACGCGGTAATGGGGCTCTTCAATTGCCGGACCACGAACGACACCGTGGGATGCATGCGCAGCGTTTCGGAGATGACCGCGCCGAGGTACGGCAGCTTGGGCATCTGTTCCGGCGTCGGATTCCCGGCCAGCTCAGCGAGCACGCGCTGGCGCACGGTGTCGTCGCAGTGGATGTGGTACAGCGCCCATGCCAGCGTGGTCGCCGACGTCTCATGCCCCGACACCAGCAGGGTGCGTAGCTGCTGGCGTACCTCGTCGTCGCTGCGGTGACCGTCCTCGTCATCGACAAGCAGCACACTGAGCACGTCGTCATAGCCTTCGCTGCCGCTGCGTCTGCGCGCCGCGATCTGCTCGGAGAGCATGTCGTCCAACTCGACTCGCAACTGCGAGAAGCGCCGCCAGGGACCTAGGCGCAGCGGCGCGCGCCGCAACGCCGGGAAGAACATGAACGGCGCGACGTAGGCCCGCATCATCGACTTGACCACTCGGACGTACTCGCCGCAGCGCTGCTTGTCTTCCACGCCGAAGACCGCGCGAATGATGATCTGCAGTGTGATGGTCTGCGCCGTGTCGCGGGCGTCGATCTGGTCACCGGGGCGCCACGTCGCCATTTCATTCTTGGCGACCTGAGCCATCACACCGGCATATCGGCGAATCCGCTCACCCTGCAGTGCCGGCAGGAATCTCGCCCGTTCCCGCCGATGGCGTTCGCCGTCGAGCAGGATGATGGATCCCTCGCCGACCACCGGGGTGACCGGGTTGGGCATCGGCGGGGTGAACGTCGTCGTGGGAACGGCCAGAAACTCCCGAACGTGATCGGACCGCGACGCGAAGAGCACGTCGCCGAGACCGGGTACCTGCATGCCGAAGGGCTCACCGCTGCGGGACCGCCAGCGGAAGTACGCCTCGGCATCGCGCCACGCTGCCATCGCGTGGGCAAGGCGGAAACGTGGGCTGATTTCTGACCTACCCACAGGCCACACTTCCTGAATCTCGAGGTTGACCCATGCGTAAACCATACTTGTACCAATAAGCAAGCTCGGGCCGAGCTATCAGAGCGGGCCACCGCGGTTAGATCGGTACAGCACCCACGCCGGCGGCAGCGCGCCCAGCACGATCAGCAGCAGTGCCCCGTAGGCCATGAATCCCCGGCCGCCGAAAACGACGTCATCGCCGGGCCCGCCGAACGTCAGGGCGGCGACAGTGCCGAGCCAGGTCCACAGTGGCAGCGCCGCCAGCCGTGTCGACTCCGTCCAGTGCATGGCCGCCCACACCAGCGCCGCATTCACCAGGCCGCTGATGAGCGCGCTGATCGGAAACGGAATCGTGCCGAGATGAACCGGCAGCAGCAGGGCGGCGACGACCGCTGAGATGACACCGTCGACGGCCAGCAAGGTCAGGGTGACGGCGCGTATCGCGGGGTGCTGTGCGCCGTCGGCGCGTGGCTTGGAAGCTGTCAGGTCGGCATGCTGTCGAGCAGTGCGACCAGCGAACCCTCCACCCATTGCAGACTGTCGAAACGGTCCTGCCAGTGCTGCAGGTTTGGATCCAGATCGGGGTCCATGCCAGTCCCTTCCATGTGCTGCTTGGTCGGCAGCCTACCGTCCACGGGCCTTGCACCTCTCTGTTATCGCGCCAAACCCGCCAGCAGGTCGGTCTCCCAGCCGCGATGGTCACGCTCGCCGGCCGGACCCTGGACAAGTACGTAGTGCTCCTGCGCCAGGATCGGCAGCGCCAGGTTGTTCGACAGCGCGCACACCCGCCCGCTGGCGGCGACGGTGACCTGGGTGGCATGAGCCCGCAGGGCGGCCACCTTCGCCGGCAGGCTGCCGGGCGCCTCGATGACGGCGTCGATCTGGTCATCGTCGTAGCCGAGCCCGGTGTCGCTCGGCGGCAACACCCAGTCGGGCAGCAGGTCCTTTTCGTCGAGCTCACGCATTCCTGCCTCGAACGCGCTCGTGGCGGTCGCCGTCCAGTAGAACTTCGGCACCGGCCAGGGATCGCCCGAATACTCGTCGGTGCCGGATGCCGCCACCGCGGCGGTCGTGACCCGGTGGGTCTGCACGTGGTCGGGATGCCCGTAGCCGCCCTTGGGGTCGTAGGTCACGACGACATGCGGACGCAGTTCGCGGATCAGCGCCACCAGGGCGCCCACCGCCTCGCGCTCCTCGGCATCGACGAACCTCTGCCGGCGCCGCTGCACGGTGCCCGGCATGCCGGAGTCGCGCCACCGGCCCGGACCGCCGAGGAAGATGGGCGCGCCGATCCCCAGTGCGTGCAGCGCCGCCGTGAGTTCGCCGATGCGGAATCCACCGAGCTGATCGGCATGGTCGACCGCGAGCTGTGCCCAGCGGTCGCCGATGACTTCGCCCTCCTCGCCCAGCGTGCAGGTGACGACATGGACCTCGGCGCCCAGTGCTGCGTAGTGCGCGATGGTGGCGCCGTTGTTGATGGTTTCGTCATCGGGATGGGCGTGGACGAACAGCAGCCGGGGGGTCTCGGGCGATGACATCAGCGTCACCCTACCGACGCTGTCGGCGGTACGCAGAGCGCACTATTCGCATAGATTCAGCCGGTGACGCGACGCAACCTGGAGTTCGGCTGCGGGGTCATCGTCATCGGACTGCTGGCGGGCGTTGCCGGTGCGTGCACCACCGTGCTGCTGCACTGGGTCGAGCATCTGACCTATCACTACAGCTTCGGCTCGTTGCTCAGCGGGGTCACCGGAAGCAGCCCGGTCCGCCGGACGCTGGGCCCGATGGTCGGGGGCGCGCTGGCGGGATGCGGCTGGTGGCTGTTGCGGCGCAGAGCGGTGGTGCCGCCGCTGGCCGAGACCATCGCCAGGCACGAAAAGATCCCCCGGCTGCCGATGACCATCGACGCCGCACTGCAGGTGCTGGTGGTGGGCTCGGGTGCGTCCCTCGGCCGTGAAGGCGCGCCGCGCCAGTTCGCCGCGGTGCTGGGTGACTGGGGCACGTCGCGATGGTTGTTGACGCCCCGGGACCACGAGATACTGCTCGCCTGCGCGGCCGGGGCGGGCCTGGGCGCTGTGTACAGCGTCCCGGTTGGCGGCGCGTTGTTCTCCGCGCGCATCCTGCTGGGCAGCTGGCACCCGCGGGTCGTGGGCACGGCCCTGATCACCTCGAGTCTGGCGGTGGCGGTCGCGTCGCCGGTCACCCATGAGGCCCCACCGCTGGGCTGGCCCGGCCCGCAGTTGTCCTATCTGCTGACCGCTTTCGCGCTCGTGCTGGCCCCGCTCGCGTTGGGCGCGGGGCTTGCGTTCAACCGCATCATGGCGTTCGCGCGGCCGGCCACGGCGATGAAATCGTGGCTGCTGATCCCGGCGATCGCCGCCGCCGGCCTGCTGATCGGCATCTGCTCGCATTGGTGGCCGGAGCTGCCCGGTAACGGCAAGAGCATTCTTACGGTGAGCTTGAACAGCGGTCTCACCCTGGGGGCGGCAGCGGTGATCCTCTTCCTGAAACCGCTCCTCACCGCTGTGTACCTACGAGCCGGCGCGGTCGGCGGCATGCTCACGCCCGCGCTGGCAACAGGTGCGGCGATGGGATCGGTTATCGCCCTGAGCATCAACGCCTGGACGGACGTACCGATCAGCGTCCCCGCGGTCTCACTGACCTGTGCGGCGGGGGTGCTCGCCATCACCCAGCGGGCACCGGTATGGGCTGCGATCTTCGTTTGGGAACTCGCGCACCCGCCGTGGTGGATTCTCGCCCCATTCCTGACGGCGGCGCT
>CAZDYH010000076.1:0-13478 GCA_964509355.1 uncultured Mycobacterium sp. | reverse complement strand
GAGAACCACAAGATGATGCTCGACCACTACCAGCAGACCAAGAACCTGCTGGTCTCGTATAGCAACAAGGCGCAGGGCTTTTTCTGATGAGCGCTTGCGCGAAGAAAATCAGGCTCTGATGAGCGCTTGCGCGAAGAAAATCAGGCTCTGATGAGCGCTTGCGGGCTCTGATGGGGGCAGCACCGCCGAGAGTGCTGATCACCCGTGCCGCCGCTGAGCTGCTGGGAAAGCTGCAGCAACGCCACGGCCCGGTGATGTTTCACCAGTCCGGCGGCTGCTGCGACGGCTCGTCGCCGATGTGCTACCCCGACGGGGACTTCCTGGTGGGCGATCGGGACGTGCTGCTCGGAATGCTCGACATAGATAACGGGATCGGTGCCGACGGTGTCCCGGTGTGGATCTCCGGGCCGCAGTTCCAGACATGGAAGCACACCCAGTTGGTCATCGACCTGGTGCCGGGGCGGGGCGGCGGGTTCAGCCTGGAAGCGCCCGAAGGTGTGCGTTTTCTCAGCCGCGGCCGGGCCTTCACCGAGGCGGAGAACGAGCTGCTGGAAAGGGCTCCGGCGGTGACCGGTGCCGGCTACGCGCGAGGCGTGCGTCCGCCGCCGCCGCGCGGCACGGTGGTCGCCGAAGCGGCGGATGCGTGCCCGGTTCCCGGGGGGCGCGCCGCACGGGTGCAGCCGTAGCGGGGCGTTGCCGCAGTAAAATTGTCATCGTGATCCCGCTACCTCGCGCGCGGCCGCTGGCCAGCGCGATGCTGGTTGGCAGCGCGGTCGGGCTGGTGCTGGGGATTGTTTCGACCCTGATGATCAAGGCGCCGGTCCGGCCCGACGTCGTCATCGCCCTGGTGGTCGGTATTCCCAGTGCGACCGGACTGCTGATGGTGTTGTTGTCTACCCGTCGCTGGGCGACGGCGCTCGGCGCGTTCATCCTTGCGATGGCGCCCGGCTGGTTCGGCGTGCTGGCCCTGATCCAGGTGGTGCACGGTGCCTGACACGACCGATTACGACACGCTTCCGGGCGAGCGGATCGAGCGGACCGAGCCGCATCCCGCACCTATCTTCGACACCGGTCCCCATCCGCACCCGCTGGAGCCGCTGGTCGCCGACCCGGAACCCGTGCCCCCCGACAGCTGGGCACCGGTTGGCTCTCCTGATGCGGGGTCGGACGTGCGCTCCGAACCGCTGCCGGTGCCGGCGCAGCCGGTAATCGTGCCCGGGCAGTATCACTATCTCAAGCGGTGGATCTTCGTGTTGACGCTCGGCGGTGTGTGGATTGCGGCAGCCGGGATCGGGCTCGGGCTTTACCACTGGTGGTACCAGTCGGTGGACAAGACCTGGCCGGTGTTCGTTGTGCTGATGTACGTCATCGTGTGCACCGTGGTCGCTCAACTGATCGCAATGGTCGAGGACAAGCCGCTGGTCTCGGCGACCGCGGTCGCGGTGATGTCCGCCCCGTTCGCCTCGACGACTGCCGCGGCCGCGCTCTACGGTATGTACGTCTTCCAGTGGGTGACGCCTTAGCCGCTGCACTGTGCCCTCCGGTGGGCTGTCGCCCACTGTGCCCTCCGGTGGGCTGTCGCCCACTAGGGTGTGGGTTGTGTCTTCTCACTATGACGTCGTCGTTCTCGGAGCCGGCCCCGGCGGGTACGTCGCGGCCATTCGTGCCGCCCAGCTGGGGTTGAACACCGCAATTGTGGAAAACAAGTACTGGGGCGGAGTGTGCCTCAACGTCGGCTGCATCCCTTCCAAGGCGCTGCTGCGCAACGCCGAGCTGGCGCATGTATTCACCAAGGATGCCAACACGTTTGGGATCAGCGGCGAGGTGACGTTCGACTACGGCATCGCCTACGACCGCAGCCGCAAGGTGGCCGACGGCCGGGTGGCCGGCGTGCACTACCTGATGAAGAAGAACAAGATCGCCGAGATTCACGGCCGCGGCACGTTCGCCGACGCCAACACGCTCTCGGTGGCACTCAACGACGGCGGGACCGAGACCGTCACCTTCGACAACGCCATCATCGCCACCGGCAGCAGCACGCGGCTGGTACCCGGCACGTCGCTGTCCGAGAACGTGGTGACGTACGAGGAGCAGATCCTCTCGCGCGAGCTGCCGGGGTCGATCATCATCGCCGGCGCCGGCGCGATCGGCATGGAGTTCGCCTACGTCATGAAGAACTACGGGGTCGACGTGACCATCGTGGAGTTCCTGCCGCGGGCACTGCCCAACGAGGACGCCGAGGTGTCCAAGGAGATCGAAAAGCAGTTCAAGAAGCTCGGCGTCAAGATCCTCACCGCCACCAAGGTGGAGTCGATCAACGACGACGGCTCGCGGGTCACCGTCACCGTGAGCAAGGACGGCCAGTCCAGCGAACTCGTCGCCGACAAGGTGATGCAGGCCATCGGCTTCGCCCCCAACGTGCAGGGCTACGGCCTGGAGAACACCGGGGTGAAGCTCACCGACCGCCAGGCCATCGGCATCGACGACTACATGCGCACCAACGTGCCGCACATCTACGCGATCGGCGATGTCACCGCAAAGCTGCAGCTTGCGCACGTCGCCGAGGCCATGGGCGTGGTGGCGGCCGAAACCATCGCCGGCGCTGAGACCCTGGCGTTCGGCGACTACCGCATGATGCCGCGCGCGACGTTCTGCCAGCCGCAGGTCGCCAGCTTCGGGCTCACCGAGCAGCAGGCCCGCGACGAGGGCTACGACGTCAAGGTCGCCAAGTTCCCGTTCACCGCCAACGGCAAGGCGCACGGTCTCGGTGACACCAGCGGGTTCGTCAAGCTCGTCGCCGACGGCAAGCACGGTGAGCTGCTCGGCGGCCACCTGATCGGACCGGATGTCTGCGAGCTGCTGCCCGAGCTGACGCTGGCCCAGAAATGGGACCTGACCGTCAACGAGCTGACCCGCAACGTGCACACCCACCCGACGCTGTCCGAGGCGCTGCAGGAGTGCTTCCACGGCCTGGCCGGCCACATGATCAACTTCTAGTCCGGGAAGTCCAGCGGAACCTTCAGTGCCGTCAACGTTGCCGCCAGCGCGTCGTACTGGCCTGCCAAAGTGACGAACTCGATGAGCTGCGGCCGGTTGAGGTGACGCGACAGCTCGGTCCACGTCTGTTCCGACAGTGTCCGGGTGGTGATGAACTCGTCGGTCGCGGTGAGCAGGATGCGCTGTCGGTCGGTGAGACCCGCCGCGTGCGGACCCTCGGCGATGCCCGCCTGGGTGTCGGCGTCGAGGCCGAAGCGTTTGGCCATGCGACGATGCTGTTGCAGCTCGTATTCACAGTGACGCAGCTCGCCCACCCGCAGGATCACCAGCTCGGTGTCCCGGCGCGGCAGTTTGCCCAACGACAGCAGCACACCCGCGTAAGGAGCCCACGCCCAGAACAGCCGCTTGTGCTGTCCCAGCGTGGTGAAGAGATGCAGCTGCGGAACCCCGATGGCGCGGGCCGCGATCTTGGCAAGGAGCCAGTTCACGACGCCGAGTTCGCGCAGGCTGCCGGACGCCGGGATGCGGGCAACTCCGCCCGTCATCAGGGCTGCCTGACCAGATAGGGCGACACCGTGCTGCGGTGTTCGTCGAGATCCAGCGCGCGTCCTAGTGCGGGGAACGCCCGCTGCGGGCAACTGTCCCGTTCGCAGACCCGGCAGCCTGCCCCGATCGGTGTCGCGCTGTCTGATGACAAGTCCAGCCCCTCCGAATAGATCAGCCGGTTCGCATGGCGAACTTCGCATCCCAGCCCGATCGCGAACGTCTTGCCCGGCTGACCGTATCGGGACGCCCGGCGCTCCACGGTGCGCGCCACCCACATGTAGTTGCGGCCGTCGGGCATCTGGGCGATCTGCACCAGGATCTTGCCGGGGTTGGCGAACGTCTCGTACACATTCCACAGTGGGCAGGTACCGCCGCTGGAGGAGAAGTGAAAACCCGTGGCGGACTGGCGTTTCGACATGTTCCCGGCCCGGTCGACCCGGACGAACGAGAACGGCACCCCCCGCATAGCCGGCCGCTGCAGCGTCGACAGCCGGTGACCGATCGTCTCGTAGCTGGCCGAATAGAACGCCGACAGCCGCTCGACGTCGTAGCGGAAGTTCTCGGCGACGTCGTGAAACTGGCGGTAGGGCAGCACCGCGGCCGCGGCGAAGTAGTTGGCCAGCCCGAGCCGCGCCAGCGTCCGGGACTCGTCACTGGTGAACTTCCCCTCCTCGACCATGCCGTCGATGAGGCCGCCGAACTCCAGGTAGGCCAGTTCGGCCGCCATCTTGAACACCTGCTGCCCGGACGACAGGTGATTGCTGATCTCGAGGGTCTTCGATGACGGATCGAACCGGTGCAGCACGGTATCGCCGAGGTCGATCCGCTTGATGATATGCACTCCGTGCATCTCGGTGAGCCGGTTGGCCAGCTCACCGGCCAGGTCGCCGCGGTGCATCCGCATCCGCACCGTCAGATCCTCGGCGGCGGTGTCGAGCTCGTGCAGGTAGTTCTGCCGCTGGTAGAAGTAGTCGCGGACCTCTTCGTGCGGCATCGTGATCGACCCGCTGCCGCTGCCGTCGGTGAACCGGTCCTCGGTGGCCGCGGCCAGTTGCGCGGTGGTGATCCGGTAGCGCCGGTGCAGGTTGACCATCCCGCGGGCCAGCGTGGGATGGGCGCTGACCATGTCGGCCACCTCGGTCAGGTCGATGTCGATGTCGAGGTCGCGATCCATGGTGACCTCGCGCAGTTCGGCGACGAGCCGGGTGTCGTCCTGGGAGGCGAAGAATGTTGCGTCGACCCCGAAGACCTCGGTGATCCGCAGCAGGACGGCCACCGTCAGCGGGCGGACGTCGTGCTCGATCTGGTTGAGGTAACTGGGCGAGATCTCCAGCATCTGGGCCAGCGCGGCCTGGCTGAAGCCGCGTTCGCTGCGAAGCTGGCGAACCCGTGCGCCGACGAACGTCTTGGACACGTCAGACAGGGTACCCGTGGTGTGAAGGGATCCTTCGCATCGTTGGCAGACCAACGCCGGTGGCAGTTCTGCCAGCCCTTTGGCATGATCGCGCTGGGACAGGTGATCTGGGGAGAGGCGATCGATGGCCAGCGATAGGGGTATGCGGAACACCGGCTTAGCCAAGGTGTTGATGCCTGTCCCAGACCCTCATCCCGACGTGTTCGATCGCGAGTGGCCGCTGCGGGTCGCAGACATCGACCGGGTGGGGCGGCTGCGGTTCGACGCCGCCACCCGGCATATCCAGGACATCGGCCAGGACCACCTGCGCGAACTGGGCTTCGAGGACACCCATCCGCTGTGGATCGTGCGTCGCACCATGGTCGATCTGATTCGGCCGATCGAGTTTCAGGACATGATGAGGCTGCGCCGCTGGTGTTCGGGCACCTCGAACCGGTGGTGCGAGATGCGGGTCCGCATCGACGGCCGCAAGGGTGGCCTGATGGAGTCCGAGGCCTTCTGGATCAACATCAACCGCGACACCCAGATGCCGTCGCGCATCGCCGACGACTTCCTCGAGGGTTTGCATCGGACCACCGATGTCGACCGGCTGCGGTGGAAGGCCTACCTGAAAGCCGGCAGCCGCGAGGACGCATCGCAGATCCGCGAGTATCCGGTTCGCTTCACCGATATCGACCTGTTCGATCACATGAACAACTCGGTGTACTGGACCGTCGTGGAGGACTACCTGTCGTCGTATCCGGAGCTGTTGGCGGCGCCGCTGCGGGTCACCATCGAGCATGACGCGCCGGTGGCACTCGGGGACAAGCTGGAGATCATCGCGCATGTTCATCCGCCGGGTTCGACCGAGGAGTTCGGGCCTGAACTGGCCGATCGCACTGTTACCACGCTCACATATGCCGTCGGCGACGAGAGAAAAGCCGTCGCGTCGATCTTCGCCCGCTAGCAGTCCTGCCACTTGCATAACTCAGGCGCTGACCTGCGAGTTTGTCGTTACTGGCGAGTAGCTACTGAAACGGTCAAGCCGGTAGCCAACTTCGCAATGTTTGCAAGTTAACGGGAACCTGTTGCGAAAATTCACAACTTAAATGGGTGGACCTGCGCAGATGCGGTGTGTCATCGTTCGATTAGCACACCAGCGAAGCCGTTTAGGTGTTAACAAGCCGGGTACTCCGGCACAACCAGCGACTTGCCGAAACAAAGGAGCAGCCCATGTCCACCGTTGGTACGCCGAAGTCGCCTGAACAGATCCAGCACGACTGGGACACCAATCCCCGTTGGAAGGGCGTCACCCGCACCTACAGCCCCGCGGATGTCGTGGCCCTGCAGGGCAGCGTGGTCGAGGAGTTCACCCTGGCCCGTCGCGGTGCCGAGGTGCTCTGGGAGGAGCTGCACGACCTGGAATGGGTCAACGCGCTCGGTGCGCTGACCGGCAACATGGCCGTCCAGCAGGTCCGCGCCGGACTGAAGGCCATCTATCTGTCCGGCTGGCAGGTCGCCGGTGACGCCAACCTGTCCGGTCACACCTACCCCGACCAGAGCCTGTACCCGGCCAACTCGGTGCCGCAGGTCGTCCGCCGGATCAACAACGCGCTGCAGCGTGCCGATCAGATCGCCAAGGTCGAAGGCGACACGTCTGTGGAGAACTGGCTGGCGCCGATCGTTGCCGACGGCGAGGCTGGCTTCGGCGGTGCGCTCAACGTCTTCGAGCTGCAGAAGGCGATGATCGCCGCCGGCGTCGCGGGGTCGCACTGGGAAGATCAGCTGGCCTCGGAGAAGAAGTGCGGCCACCTCGGTGGCAAGGTGCTGATCCCGACCCAGCAGCACATCCGCACGCTGACATCGGCCCGGTTGGCCGCGGACGTCGCCGACGTGCCGACGGTGGTCATCGCCCGCACCGACGCCGAGGCGGCCACACTGATCACCTCCGACGTCGACGAGCGGGACCAGCCGTTCATCACCGGTGAACGCACGAAGGAAGGCTTCTACCGCACCAAGAACGGTATCGAGCCGTGCATCGCGCGGGCCAAGTCCTACGCTCCGTTCTCCGACCTGATCTGGATGGAGACCGGCACGCCCGACCTCGAGGTCGCCAGGCAGTTCTCCGAGGCGGTCAAGGCCGAGTTCCCCGACCAGATGCTGGCCTACAACTGCTCGCCGTCGTTCAACTGGCGCAAGCATCTCGACGATGCGACCATCGCGAAGTTCCAGAAGGAGCTTGCCGCAATGGGATTCAAGTTCCAGTTCATCACGCTGGCCGGCTTCCATGCGCTGAACTACTCGATGTTCGATCTGGCCTACGGCTACGCCCGCAACCAGATGAGTGCTTACGTCGAGCTCCAGGAGCGCGAGTTCGCCGCCGAGGAGCGCGGTTACACGGCGACCAGGCACCAGCGCGAGGTCGGCGCCGGTTACTTCGATCGCATCGCCACCACCGTCGACCCGACCTCGTCGACGACCGCACTCGCCGGCTCCACCGAAGAGGGTCAGTTCCACTGAGCCGATAGGCGACCGACCTGTGGCACCGGAGACTGGGAGAAGTAGTGAGCGCAGTAGCGATCCAGCGGGTCGGCGTCGTCGGGGCCGGGCAGATGGGCGCAGGTATCGCCGAGGTGTCCGCCCGGGCCGGCGTCGACGTCACGGTCTTCGAGGCGACCGAAGCGCTGATCACCGCGGGGCGCAATCGGATCGTCAAGTCGCTGGAGCGTGGCGTCAGCGTCGGCAAGATCACCGAGCGCGAGCGTGACCGGGCGGTTGGCAAGCTGACCTTCACCACCGATCTGAAGGATCTGGCGGACCGTCAGCTGGTGATCGAGGCGGTTATCGAGGACGAGAACGTCAAGAGCAAGATCTTCGCCGAACTCGACCGGGTTATCACCGATCCCGGGGCGGTGCTGGCGTCGAACACCTCCAGCATCCCGATCATGAAGATCGCCGCGGCCACCAAGAAGCCGAATCGGGTGCTGGGCCTGCACTTCTTCAACCCCGTCCCGGTGCTGCCGCTCGTCGAACTGGTCAGCACGCTGGTCACCAGCGAAGACGCCGCCGCGCGCACCGAGGAGTTTGCGAGCTCGGTGCTGGGCAAGCAGGTGGTGCGCTGCTCGGACCGGTCCGGATTCGTCGTGAACGCGCTGCTGATCCCGTACCTGCTCTCGGCGATCCGGATGGTCGAGACCGGGTTCGCCTCCGTCGAAGACGTCGACAAGGCCGTGGTCGCCGGGCTGTCCCATCCGATGGGCCCGCTGCGGCTGTCCGATCTGGTCGGCCTGGACACCCTCAAGCTGATCGCGGACAAGATGTTCGAAGAGTTCAAGGAGCCGCACTACGGCCCGCCGCCGCTGCTGTTGCGCATGGTCGAGGCCGGCCTGCTCGGCAAGAAGTCCGGCCGGGGCTTCTACACCTACGCCAAGAAGTGACGGGCCCATCGGGCTGGCGTCGCCCCTTGAGTCCTGGCCGCCCGGTCGCGTAGTAGGATCTTCGACCATGGGGGTACAAGTCATCAGGTTACCGGAGTGTCGAAACTAGAGCCGTTCTACGACGTATCACAATCGATTTATGACATCTCGGATGAGTTCTTCGAGTTGTTTCTAGATCCGACTATGGGTTATACCTGCGCATATTTCGAACGCGAAGATATGACGCTCGAGCAGGCGCAGGTCGCCAAGTTTGATCTGGCATTGGGCAAGCTTGACTTGCGCCCCGGAATGACGCTGCTGGACATCGGGTGCGGCTGGGGCGGCGCGCTGGAACGAGCCATCACCAAGTACGACGTCAACGTCATCGGCATAACCCTCAGCCGTAACCAATACGAGTACAGCAAGGCCAGATTGGCGAAGATTCCGACGTCGCGGGTAATCGACATCCGACTCCAGGGCTGGGAGGAGTTCGAGGACAACGTCGACCGGATCGTCACCATCGGCGCATTTGAGGCTTTCAAGAAAGAGCGGTACACGGCGTTCTTCGAAAAGACCTATCGAATTCTGCCCGACGACGGCCGCATGCTGTTGCACACCATCCTTGGGCATCACCAGAACTTCTTCCGCGATAACGGAATACCGTTGACGATCAGCGATCTGAAGTTGATGCAGTTCATCGGTAAGGAAATTTTCCCGGGTGGGGAGTTGCCGGCGGTGGAGGATATCGAAGTATATTCGCATGCCGCAGGGTTCTCGCTCGAGATGGTCCAACTGCTGCAACCGCACTATGCGCGCACCCTCGACATGTGGGCGGCCAACTTGGCAGCCAACCGCGAGCAGGCAATCGCCGTCACGTCCGAAGAGGTCTACGAGCGCTACCTGCGGTACCTGACAGGGTGCGCGGACTTCTTCCGCCGTGGAATCACCAACGTCGGCCAGTTCACCCTGACCAAGTAGCCTCAAGCCTCGGCGAGGCGCTTCTTCTCGGCTTTGACGTCGAAATCGGCTGGGGGCCAGGACATGTCGAACCCTTCCAGGGCCTCGATCAGTAGCTCGGTGATAGCCAGTCGGCTGTACCATTTCTTGTCACACGGCACCACGTGCCATGGCGCGTAGTCCGTCGAGGTCTTGTCCAGCACCGTCTGATAGGCCTTCTCGTACGCCGGCCACAGCGCGCGCTCGTCGAGGTCCTTCGGGTTGTACTTCCAGTACTTCTCGGGCCGGTCGAGCCGTTCGGCCAGGCGCCGCTTCTGCTCCTCGCGCGATACGAACATCGCGACCTTGATGATCTTGGTGCCACCCTCGACGAGCTCCTTCTCGAACGCGTTGATCTCGTCGTAGCGGGCGCCCCACACTTCGGGCGGCACCAGGTTATGCACCCGCACTACCAGCACGTCCTCGTAGTGGGAGCGGTCGAAGACACCGAGGTGTCCGGCCGGGGGCAGAGCGTTCCGAATACGCCACAGGTAGTGATGACTTCGCTCTTCCTCGGTGGGCACCCCGAAGCTGGTGTAGCGGATGCCCTGCGGGTTGCCCGAGCCGACGACGTGCTTGACGATGCCGCCCTTACCTGCGGTGTCCCGGCCCTGTAGTACCAGCAGGATCGAGCGGGTATCGCCCTCCCTGCCGTTGGCGTACAGCATCTCCTGCAGTTCGGCGAACCGCTCGTTGCGCTCGGCCTGCAGTTCGGGAGAGCCGTTCTTGTCGCCCTTGAAGCCCGGGCTGGAATTGGTGTCGATGCCGGAGACCAGATCACCCGTGCGGAACATCAGCACGTTATGGGGTTCGTGAGTCCACTGCGACGGCAGGTCGGATGATTGCGCCATAACCGCAAAGACTAGTCAGTGCAGCTGCGGCGGCGGTACCGGCGTGGGGTGTGGCTGATCGTTGAACTTCTCCAGCGAACCGCCGACCTCGACGATCCCGATCAGCGCATTCCAGGACAGCATCGTCAGGTAGTCGATCAGCTCGTCGGCGGTCATCCGGCTTCGCCGATGCGACATCCACGAGTGCGTCGCCAACTGCACGCCGCCGACGATCATGTACGCCCACGGCTCGACGCCGTGGGTGTCCATACCGGCTTCCTGCATCCGGCGGCGCAGCATCACTGCGAGCATCCCGGCGATGATCCGCTCGGAGTCGGCGATGACTTTGCTGCGGCTGGCCGAGCTGTTGGCCATCACGAACGGGTAGATCTCAGGCTCGGCGGCCACCGTTTCGACGTACACCCGGATGATCTCGCGGGTCAGTTTGAAACCGTCCAGATGAGCCGACAGCGCGGCGGCCATGTTGGGGATCAGCGTGGTCTGCGCGAAGCGCATCATCACGGCCGTGGTCAGATCGTTCTTGTCGACGAAATAGCGGTACAGCACCGTCTTTGATACGCCGATCTCGGCGGCTATCTCATCCATGCTGACATCGCGGCCGCGCGTCCGGATCGCTTCCAGGGTGCCGTCGACCAGCTCGGTGCGGCGTTCCACCTTGTGCTGGTGCCAACGCCGCTTACGCCCGTCAGTCTTGACGGTGCCGGGCGGGATCTGCTGTACCACTATCGCCGATGTCCATTCATCTAGTTGCCCCCGATACTACGGCGCGGGTGAACCGTTCCCGGTGCACCGGTCGATGCCGTTCGGTCGCGTCACAGGAAGCACTCGTCGCGATAGCGGATGATGGTCTGGTGGCATTCGAACGCAACCCGCCGGGCTTGCCGGAAGGAAAGACCAACCTGCCGGACTTGCCGACGGTCGGTTCCTTAGCGGAGTCGTTTGTCGGGGCCGATCCGGAGGCGGACGCCGAGCGTCTTCGGGGACTGCGCCGGATGAAGGTGGTGGCACTGAGCTTCCTGCTCGGCGCCACCGTGATCTTCCTCGGCTGCCGATGGGCGCAGGCCGAGGGTGCGCCCGCATGGGTGGGCTATGTGGGTGCCGCGGCCGAGGCGGGCATGGTCGGCGCGCTCGCGGACTGGTTCGCCGTTACCGCGCTGTTCAAGCATCCGCTCGGGATCCCCATCCCGCACACCGCCATTATCAGGCGCAAGAAAGACCAGCTCGGCGAGGGCCTTGGCAACTTCGTGCGGGAGAACTTCCTGTCTCCGCAGATCGTCGAGACCAAGCTGCGCGACGCGCAGGTGGCGGGCCGGCTGGGCAAGTGGCTGTCGGAGCCTTCGCATGCCGAGCGGGTGGCGACGGAGGCCTCCACGGTGCTGCGGGTGCTGGTGGAACTGCTGCGCGACGAGGACGTCCAGCACGTGATCGACCGGATGATCGTGAAGCGTGTCGCCGAGCCGCTGTGGGGCCCGCCGGTGGGCCGGCTGCTGTCCACCCTGCTGGCCGAGGGCCGTCAGGAGGCGCTGATCCAGCTGCTGTGCGACCGGGCGTTCGAGTGGTCCCTCAACGCCGGCGAGACCATCGAGCGTGTGGTCACCAGGGATTCCCCGAGCTGGTCGCCGCGGTTCGTCGATCAGCTGGTCGGCGACCGCATCCACCGCGAGCTGATGGATTTCACCGACAAGGTCCGCCGCAATCCAAACCACGAACTGCGGCAGTCGGCGACCAGGTTCCTGTTCGAGTTCGCCGACGATCTGCAGCATGACGGGGCGACCGTCGCCCGCGCCGAGGCGGTGAAAGAACAACTGATGGCGCGCGACGAGGTCGCCAACGCCGCGGCGACGGCGTGGCAGACCCTCAAGCGTCTGGTGTTCGAGTCGGTCGACGACCCGTCTTCGGCGCTGCGCACCCGCATCGCCGACTCGGTGGTGGTGATCGGTGAATCGCTGCGTGACGACGCCGAGCTGCGCGACAAGGTGGACAACTGGATAGTTCGGGCCGCCCAGCATCTGGTGTCGCAGTACGGCGTGGAGATCACCGCGATCATCACCGAGACGATCGAGCGGTGGGACGCCGAGGAGGCCAGCCGCCGCATCGAACTGCACGTGGGCCGCGACCTGCAGTTCATCCGGATCAACGGCACCGTGGTGGGTGCCCTTGCCGGCCTGGCGATCTACACTATCGCGCAGTTGCTCTTCTGACTGCTAACAGATGCTTGCAAAAGTTAGCACTCTGTCCTACTGTGGACTGCAGCACCGACAACCCTACGAGCGAAGGGGACGAACATGCCGCAGGACGCAGATCTTGCTGCTGTGGTTTCCAACGCTGCGCAGGACATCGGCAGCTTCATCAGGACGCAGCGTGAGGCGGCTCAGGTATCGGTGCGGCAGCTGGCGGAAAAGGCCGGAGTGAGCAATCCGTATCTCAGCCAGATCGAGCGCGGACTGCGTAAACCCTCTGCAGACGTCCTGAACCAGATCGCCAAGGCGCTGCGGGTTTCCGCGGAAGTGCTCTACGTGCGGGCCGGGATCCTCGAGCCCAGCGAGGCCAGTGAAGTGCGCGACGCCATCGTCACCGACATGGCGATCACCGAGCGGCAGAAGCAGGTTCTGCTCGATATCTACACATCGTTCTGTCAGCAGAACGAGGCTGCCCTTAAGGAGCCGACGACTGCCTGACCACCAAACAGACGCTCAGCAACACCAAACATCTCCAAACCATCGGTAAAACCATCTGTGAAAGGAACAAAAATGGCCGAGAACCCCACCATCGAAGATCTGAAGGCCCCGCTGCTCGCCGCCGTCGGCGCTGCCGACCTGGCCCTGGCCACGGTCAACGAAATCGTCGCCACCCTGCGTGAGCGCGCCGATGACGCCCGCAGCGATGCCAGCACCCGCGTTGAGGAGACCCGCGATCGCCTGACCCAGCTGCAGGAAGACCTGCCCAGCCAGTTCGGCGAGCTGCGTGAGAAGCTCACCTCCGATGAGCTGCGCAAGGCCGCCGAGGGCTACGCCGAGGCCGCCACCACCACCTACAACAAGCTGGTCGAGCGCGGTGAGGCCGCCCTGGAGCGGCTGCGCAGCCAGCCGGGGTTCGAGGACACCGTGGAGCGTGCCGAGGGCTACGTCGACCAGGCGGTCGAGTTGACCCAGGATGCACTCGGCAACGTCGCGTCGCAGACCCGCGCGGTCGGCGAGCGTGCGGCCAAGCTGGTCGGCGTCGAGCTGCCCAAGAAGGCCGAGGCAGCTGCTGCTCCGGTCAAGAAGGCGGTAAAGAAGG
>CAZDYH010000075.1:6376-13640 GCA_964509355.1 uncultured Mycobacterium sp. | reverse complement strand
TCGATCGCGGCGGTCGCCGGGTACTCGTCCTTGTCGATCATGTTCTTGTCGAACGTCTCGGCCATCAGCTTCTCGGCCTGGGGATCCATCCAGGTGGTGACGAACGTCGCCAGGTTCAGCCGGGAGCTGCCGTCGAGCAGCAGCTCGTCGTGAATGAACCGATAGGCGGCGTCGGGATGCATCGCTTCATCGGGCATCCGCAGCGCCGGAATCGCTGCGGTGGACAACCGCCCGGTGTAAGCCGGCGAAATCGACGGTGCGGGTTTGTGTTTCGGTGACAAAGCGGATCCCTCCTACAGGGCGGCAACGGCGGTTCGGAGATGGGCGAGAATCCGCGACGCCGAGGTCGGCGCCGGGCCCGGCCCGGGGTCGGCGGCCGACAGCCCCGCCGCGCGGGCATGCACGAAGGCCGCCGCGGCAGCGGCTTCGGCGGCGGGCCGGCCGGCCGCGAGCAGCGCCCCGATGACCCCGGAGAGCACGTCGCCCGATCCGGCGGTGGCGGCCCAGGACTGCCCGGCCGGGTTGAGGTACACCGGGCCGCCGGGGTCGGCGATGACGGTGACGTTCCCCTTGAGCAGCACGGTCGCGCCGAACCGGTCCGCCAGCCTGCGGGTGGCATCGACGCGGTCGTCGCCGGGCGGTGACCCGGCCAGCCTGGCGAACTCGCCGGCGTGCGGGGTGAGCACGGTCGGTGCGCTGCGAGATGTGACGAGGTCGGGGTGCGCCGCCAGGATCGTCAGGCCGTCCGCGTCGACGATCACGGGCAGGTCGGTGTCCAGCGCGAACCAGAGCGCGGCCGCACCGGTGTCGTCGGTGCCCAGACCCGGCCCGACCACCCAGGCCTGTACCCGCCCGGCGGCGCCGGCATTGGGTGCGGCGATGACTTCCGGCCAGTGCGAAACCACTTCAGCGGCCGCGCTTCCCGCGTAGCGCACCATGCCGGAGGTGGCGGCGACCGCGCCGCCGGTGCACAGAATGGCCGCGCCCGGATAGCTGGCGGAGCCGGCCAGGATGCCGGTGACGCCCTGGGTGTACTTGTCATCCTCGGGCCCGGGCATCGGCCACCGCGCGGCCACGTCGGCGGCATCGAAGCCGAGCACATCTGTCGTTGGCAGGTCCAGTCCGATGTCGACCAGCTCGACCCGACCGCAGTCGGCCAATGCGTGCACGGGTTTCAGCCCGCCGAACGTCACCGTCACCGCGGCACGCACGGCGGGGCCGGTCACCGCCCCGGTCGCTACGTCGACGCCGCTGGGGATATCGACGGCCACGACGGGGATGTTCGCCTCGTCGACGTCGGCGAACACCTCGGCGGCGACGGGCCGCAGCGGCCCCGAACCCGAGATACCGACGACACCGTCGATCACCAGATCCGTTGTCCTCGAAACACTTTCGATGACGCGTCCGCCGGCGCGGGTGAATGCGGCCAGCGCCTGCCGATGGGTGTGCTCCGGGTTGAGCAGTATCGCGTCGGCCGCCGCGCCGCGTCGGCGCAGGAAGGTCGACGCCCACAGCGCGTCGCCACCGTTATCGCCGGAGCCGACGACGGCGCAGACCCGACGCCCGGCCACGCCGCCGGTGCGGGCCATGAGTTCGCGGGCGGTCGCGGTGGCCAGCCCGTAGGCGGCGCGCTTCATCAGCACGCCCTCGGGCAGGCCGGCCAGCAGCGGCGCCTCGGCGTCGCGGATCGCGTCAGCGGTGTAGTAGTGCCGCATCAGGTGTCGCCTGTCCGGGGTTTCGGCTACTCGACCGTGACGGACTTGGCCAGGTTGCGCGGCTTGTCGACGTCATAGCCGCGGGCCTGTGCCACCGACGCGGCGAACACCTGCAGCGGGATGGTCGACAGCAGCGGCTGGAAAAGGGTTGACACCGCGGGGATCTCGATCAGGTGGTCGGCGTAGGGCCGCACCGTTTCGTCGCCTTCCTCCGCGATCACGATGGTCAACGCGCCGCGGGCCTGGATCTCCCGGATATTGCTGAGCAGCTTGGCATGCAACATGGCAGCGCCCTTCGGTGAGGGCATGATGACGATGACGGGCAGGTCGTCCTCGACCAGCGCGATCGGCCCGTGTTTGAGCTCACCGGCCGCGAAGCCCTCGGCATGTATATAAGCCAGCTCCTTGAGCTTCAGCGCGCCTTCGAGGGCCACCGGATAACCCACATGGCGCCCCACGAACAACACGGTCGAGGACCGGGCGAATCGGCGTCCCAGGGCGGCGACGGGTTCGATCTCGGCCAGCACCCGGGCCACCAGGGCGGGCATGGACTCCAGCTCCCGGTATTCCCGCTCCACCTCGTCGGGGTACTTGGTGCCACGGGCCTGCGCCAGCGCCAGGCCGACCAGGTAGTTGGCGGCGACCTGCGCCAGGAAGGTCTTCGTGGACGCCACCCCGATCTCGGGCCCGGCGCGGGTGTACAGCACCGCGTCGCACTCGCGCGGGATCTGTGAGCCGTTGGTGTTGCAGATGGCCAGCACCTTGGCTTTCTGCTCCTTGGCGTGGCGGACCGCCTCGAGGGTGTCGGCGGTCTCGCCGGACTGCGAGATGGCCACTACCAGGGTGCTGCGGTCCAGCACCGGATCGCGGTAACGGAATTCGCTGGCCAGCTCGACTTCGACCGGCAGCCGGGTCCAGTGCTCGATCGCGTACTTGGCGAGCAGCCCGGAGTGGTAGGCGGTGCCGCAGGCCACCACGAAGACCTTGTCGATCTCGCGCAGCTCCTGATCGGACAACCGCTGCTCGTCGAGCACGATGCGACCGTCGACGAAGTGCCCGAGCAGGGTGTCGGCCACCGCGGCGGGCTGCTCGGCGATCTCCTTGAGCATGAAGTACTCGTAGCCGCCCTTCTCGGCGGCCGACAGGTCCCAGTCGATGTGAAACTGCCGGTACTCCACGTCGGTGTTGCCGTCGAAGTCGCAGATCCGGTATCCGTCGGCGGTGATCACCACCGCCTGGTCCTGGCCGAGTTCGACGGCGTCGCGGGTGTAGGAGATGAATGCGGCCACATCGGAACCGACGAACATCTCCCCGTCGCCCACGCCGAGGACCAGCGGGGTGGAGCGCCGCGCGGCGACGATGGTGCCGGGCTCGTCGGCATTGGCGAAGACCAGGGTGAAGTGGCCTTCCAGGCGCTGCAGCACCGCCAGGACCGAGCCGACGAAATCACCGGCGGTCTCGCCGCGATGATAGGCCTGCGACACCAGGTGCACCGCAACCTCAGTGTCGGTGTCACTGGCGAATTCCACGCCGCCGGCTTCCAGTTCGTGGCGCAGTGTCGCGAAGTTCTCGATGATGCCGTTGTGGACTACGGCGAACTTTCCGGCGGCGTCGCGGTGCGGGTGCGCATTGCGGTCGGTCGGGCGCCCGTGGGTTGCCCACCGGGTATGGCCGAGACCGGCGGTCCCGGTCAACGACGCCGGGTCGGTCGCGTCCAGGGCGGCTTCCAGGTTGGCGAGCCGGCCGGCGCGGCGGCGGACGGTGAGCCCGCCGTGGCCGTCGAGCAGCGCGACGCCCGCCGAGTCGTAGCCGCGGTACTCCATGCGGCGCAGCGCGTCGATGACGACATCGAGGGCAGGACGGTGCCCGACGTAGCCGACGATTCCGCACATAGCCACCCAGGGTAGTGCAGGGGTCCCAGCTGGACTGGTGGGCTACGGTCATCAGGTGGCCAGCACGAAGAAGCTGTTCGACGCTCTGACCCGCCGCGGCCCGCACCGCGTTCTGCTCGGTGACCTGGCCTTTGCCGGTCTGCCCGGGGTGGTTTACACGCCGGAGTCGGGCATGAACCTGGCCGGTGTGGCCTTCGGTCACGACTGGCTCACCGGTGCCGGCCGCTACTCCGGCACGCTGGAGCATCTGGCCTCGTGGGGCATCGTCGCCGCCGCCCCCGATACCGAGCGCGGGCTGGCGCCGTCGGTGCTGAACCTGGCGTTCGACTTGGGCACCGCGCTGGACATCATCGCGGGCGTGCGGCTGGGCCCGGGCAAGATCAGCGTGCACCCCACCAAACTCGGTCTGGCCGGCCACGGCTTCGGCGCCTCCGCCGCGGTCTTCGCCGCGGCCGGCATGGGTGCCCCGGGCAGCACGAGGTCAGGGCCGACCCTGAAGGCGCTGGTCGCGATGTTCCCGACGATCACCAGGCCGCCCGCCGAGCAGCCGGCCGCGGCGCTGCAGATCCCGGGGTTGGTGCTCAGCGCGCCCGGCGACCCGACGACATTGCGGTCGAATGCGCTGGAGTTGTCGCGGGCCTGGAACGGCAGCGTGTTACGCACCGTAACCAAGGCGGAGGCAGCGGGGCTGGCCGAAGGACGCCATTTGACCAAGGTGGTCGGGCTGGCGGGCTCCGACCGCCGAACGCAGAAGTCGGTGCGGGCCCTGCTGACCGGGTACCTGCTCTACACGCTGACCGGAGACAAGGCCTACCGCGAATTCGCCGACCCGGACGTGCAACTGCCGAAGACCAAGTCCGCGGACCCGGAGCTGGCGCCGGCCGGGGCCGATCAGAAGTTCGTCGCACTGCTGAAGTAGCGACCCGAAGTCGTGGTATGAGTCAACAGGTGCGAACCGGAATCTTCCTTGACTACTCCGGCGGGTTCCATGAGGCCGTCGATCACATCGTCGAGCTGGAGAAGGTCGGCGTCGACATCGCGCTGGTCGCCGAGGCCTACTCCTACGACGCGGTGAGCCAGCTGGGATTTCTGGCGGCCAAGACCTCCACGATCGAGCTGGGGTCAGGAGTTTTTCCGATCTACACCCGCACGCCGTCACTGCTGGCGATGACGGCAGCGGGGCTGGACTTCGTGTCCAACGGGCGATTCCGCCTGGGCATCGGCACCTCCGGGCCCCAGGTCGTGGAGGGATTCCACGGCGTCGAATTCGACGCACCGTTGGGCCGTACCCGCGAGGTCGTGGAGATCTGCCGGCAGGTATGGCGGCGCGAACGGGTCCACTATGACGGCAAGTACTACCAGATTCCGCTCCCCCGCGATCGCGGCACCGGCCTGGGCAAAGCGTTGAAGATCATCAATCGCCCAGTCCGGGAACGCATTCCGATCGCCATCGCAGCGCTCGGACCGAAGAACGTCGAACTCACCGCCGAGATCGCCGAGGGCTGGCAGCCGGTGTTCTTCCACCCGGAGAAGGCCGAGTCGGTGTGGGGTGACGCGCTGCGGGCCGGACTGGCCAAACGCGATCCGGAACTGGGCCCACTGGACGTGATGGTCGGTGCGTCACTGGCCATCGGCGACGACGTGGACGAGCGGCTCGGGTGGGCCAAGCCGCACCTGGCGCTGTACATCGGCGGCATGGGCGCCAGGGGCCGGAACTTCTACCACAATCTGGCGACCCGGTACGGGTTCGGTGAGGTGGCGAACCGGATTCAGGAGCTCTACCTCGCCGGCCGGAAGAAGGAAGCCATCGACGCCGTCCCCGACGAGTTGGTCCGGCACATCTCGCTCATCGGTCCGCGCGGATTCGTCCAGGAACGCGTGGCGGCCTTCGCCGAGGCAGGGGTGACGACGCTGCTGGTGACGCCGGTGGCCGCCGACAAGCGCGAATACGTGCAATACGTAGCGGAGTTGCTGGACATCCTGCCCCGCGGGCATGCCACCCGATAGTCAAGCCAGGTCTGCGGCAGCTCAGCGCAGCAGGGCGACCGCGTCGTCGAGGTGGACGCGGCCGGGCGTGAGCACCTCGGCGTACACGCCGAAGTAGAAGCCGGCGCCCCACTCCGGCGTCTGCTGCCTACCCCGCGCGGTGCGGATCATGCGCAGCGTCTGCAGGTCGACGACGCCGGTGTCAGGGTTACGCGTCGTCGCCGCGCAGCGCTTCACCGGTCCGCCGGCACGCAGCACGACCTCGCCGACCCGCAGCTCGCGGCCATCCCAGGTGTCCTCGTCGTGCGGCGCCGCGCCGGAGATCTCGACGTTCATCCGGAAGCGCCGCGCGTCGACCGGGTCGGCGTGGTTGCGCGCGGCCAGCGATTCCGTCGACGCCGTGCACAGCAGCGACACCCCGCCGACGTCGAAGCCGCCGGACTCGCCGTGGACCAGGCGGACGGAGCGCCCGGCGATCTCGGAGAACAGGTCGCCCCAGCCCGCCGCGACGTGCCCGGGCACGTCACGCAGACCGTAGAAGTCGGTGGTCAGCGCCTCGCCGGGTTCGACCACCTCGGAGCGCAGCACGCCGCCGGCGCCGTGCACGGTGAGCACCCGCGTGCCCGCGTCGTACTCGGCGCTGACCCGCATGAGGTCGCCGATGTCGGTGCAGCTGATGAGCGCGCCCGAGTCCTCGACGAGGAAGAACTCGCGATCGCCGGTTACGCCGCCCACGGTGACGTCGAAGTGCGGCGGATGGTGCAGAGCGAGGCCCTTGACCGGTGTCGTCGACAGCCGGGCCACCGCCATCGCCTCGGTCATTCCGCCCCCGGGGTCCTCAAGCACCGTCCAGGTGTCGGGGTTTTCCAGGTTGTCCGGATCTTGACGTCCAGGTGCAGCCGGTTCTTGCCCACCTTCGGTTCCGGGACTCTCATGAAGTACAGCGGCGCAGCCGCGTGGGCCGGGTCGCTGACGAGAAACTCGTCAGTGTTGCGCTCCCTGACGTCGTAGCCGAGCGCCGCCGCCCAGAAGCTCGCTTGCCGGCGCGGTTCTGCGCAGTCGACCACCACGGTCAGCATCCTCAACGACATGTCCGCCTCCCGTTTCTTCGGCACCCGGCAGGACTATCGCATCAGAGCCTCGGTCATCATGTCCATCATCGCCCGGCCTGTGGCAGCTCATCGGCGGCGATCTCACACGGCGTCGACCCTTCGGCAGCGGGCGCCGGGTTCGGCGGCGGCGGTTGTGGTGCGGCAGCAGGGAGCGGTTCGGGTGCCGGCAGTTCGGGTTCCGATGCCAGCGGGTCAGCGGCCGGCGTCGGCATGGTGAGCGGCGCGGGTTCGTCGCAGTCATCCCCGGGCTCGGGTTCCTCAGTGCCGTCGTCAGTGCCCTCGTCAGTGCCCTCGTCAGTGCCGCCGTCCCGGTTGTCCGCGTCGTCGCGCGCCACGCCGTCGTCGGCGGTGTCGCCGGTCTGCGGTAGCGGGTCGTCCGGCGTCGGCGGGTCGGCCAATGCGTCAGCCGACGTCGTGGGCAGTCCACTGAGCGCCTCGGCAATCCGACCGGCCAGACTGCCGAGACCGCCGGCGCCCATCCCCGGAGCCGACGGCATCCCCCCGGGAGCCGACGGCA
Source organism: uncultured Mycobacterium sp. (assembly GCA_964509355.1). Lineage (GTDB taxonomy): Bacteria > Actinomycetota > Actinomycetes > Mycobacteriales > Mycobacteriaceae > Mycobacterium. The sequence goes on along the minus strand of CAZDYH010000075.1, from coordinate 6,418 downwards.
TCCCCCCGGGAGCCGGTGGCAGCACGGGAGCTGCCGGCGGGA
>CAZDYH010000075.1:3630-6276 GCA_964509355.1 uncultured Mycobacterium sp. | reverse complement strand
GGAGCCGACGGCATCCCCCCGGGAGCCGGTGGCAGCACGGGAGCTGCCGGCGGGAGCACGGGCATCAGATCTGCCGGCGTGCCGGGCCAGTAGTCCTCGCGCGGAGCGCCGGCGGGCCAACCCGCAGCAGGTGCGGCGGGCGCAATGCCACGGGCCGGCATCGGCTGCTCCCGGGCGCTGTCGCCAATGGTGGCGACTGGGTCCACTTGGGACGGCAGATACCGCGGACCCAGGTCCCCGGGTACCTCGAACTGCGCCCCGGACCCGGCCGTCAGCCCGCGGGTAGCTGCGTCGTAGGACGCCGCCACCGAGGTCATGGTCGACCGCATGGCGGTGAGCCAGTCCGTGCGAATGTCATTGTCGACGAATGGCTTTATCTGCTGGTCGACCACCTCACCGGCGGTCGAACGATCCCCTGCACCGGTTTCCACCGTCCGTGCGGCGGCCAGCCAGGCCGGTCGTTCTGCCAGCCGGCGGTCGTCGACGGCCACGGCCGCGGCCACCTTCCCGTCGACCATCTGCCACAGGTTGTCCCGCAGCGCAGCGCAGGCCTCGGCCGCCGTGCGTACCAATGCCGCCGCCGAACCCGCGTTATCGCAGTGGCGGCGCAGGAAGCCGTGCGCGGCCTCGGCGCCGCCGCCCGCCCAGACCGCGGGGAGTTCTGCAAGCTGGGCGCACTGGATGCGTAACGCTTCCTCGGTAGCGGTGACCGTAGCGTCCAGCGCGGCACAGTCGCCGTCGAGCACCCGCAGGTCGAGGCCGTCCTCGCTGCCGTACCAGTCGCGCACCTGCGAGCCGTGCAGGGTCAGGTCCGGGTTCTGGTAGCCCAGCAGATGACACGCCCACACATAACTCTGGGTGTTGTCCACAGCGGGAAGGCCTTCGGCCAGCCGGGCCGCGACATCGAAGGGGTCCGCCATGTCGTCAACCGACCCGCGCGGCGTTGCGTAGTTCGGCGTCGGCATAGCGGTCCGCGCCGGCCCGCAGCGCTGCGGCGATCTCGGTGGCTGCCCGCGACCACGCCGACAGCTCGTCTGACAGCAGGTCGAGCGCATTGCGCAGCGCGTCACCGTGGGCGACGTGCAGCCGACCGGCAGTGGCGCCGTCAAAGGCCAGCCATGTCAGGTGGCTGCGGACCGCCCCGTCGACAAGCGCCGCGGCCGCGTCGAACTGATGCGCGACGGCCCGCACCGCAGCGCAATCCATCCGGGTGACATGTCCTTCTCCCATGCTTGGCTAAGACGCATGCCAACCCGCACAGGTTCCGGGGAAATCAGCTCTGTTCGCTGACCGATTCCGCGACGCGGATGGCCAGCTGACGGGCGGTGTCTTCGTCGGCCGCCTCCACCATGACACGCACCAGTTGCTCAGTTCCGGAGGGCCGCAGGAGAATTCGTCCGGTATCGCCGAGCTCGGCCTCAGCCTCCTGGACGGCGGTACGCACCGACGGCGCCTCCGCGACGGTGGCCTTGTCGGCGACCTCGACGTTGATCAGCACCTGTGGCATTGTCTGCATCGCCGAGGCGAGGGCGGCCAGAGTCGATCGCGTCTGCGCCATCCGTGACATCAGCCGCAGGCCGGTGACGATACCGTCGCCGGTGGTGCCCAGCGCAGGCATCACGATGTGGCCGGACTGTTCGCCACCCAGGGTGTATTCGCCGGCCCGCAACTCCTCGAGGACGTAGCGATCGCCGACGCTGGTGGTGTGAACCGTAATGCCCGCCGAGCGCATGGCCAGGTGCAGCCCGAGGTTGCTCATCACGGTGGTAACCAGGGTGTTCGACGCCAGTTCGTCGGCGTCCTGCATGGCCAGCGCAAGCACCACCATGATCGCGTCACCGTCGACAAGCTCGCCGGCGGCGTCGACGGCCAGGCAGCGATCGGCGTCCCCGTCGTGGGCCAGGCCGAGGTCGGCGCCGTGGGCGACCACCGCGGACTGCAGCGACTCCAGGTGTGTCGATCCGCAGCCTTCGTTGATGTTGAGCCCATCGGGTTCGGCGTTGATGGCGATGACCCGCGCGCCGGCCGCCCGGTAGGCGCGCGGAGCCGCGGCCGACCCGGCGCCATGCGCGCAGTCGACGACGACGGTCAGCCCGTCGAGGCGGGCGGTGACGGCCTTGCCGACGTGGCGGAGATAGCGCTCCAACGCATCTTCGGCGTCCACGACGCGGCCGATCCCGGCGCCCACCGGACGCGAGCCCGGTCCCGACGCGACTAGTTCCTCGATCCGGTCTTCGGTGGCGTCGTCGAGCTTGTGCCCACCCGGGCCGAAGATCTTGATGCCGTTGTCGGGCATCGGGTTGTGCGACGCCGAGATCATCACACCGAAGTCAGCGTCATATGCGCTGGTCAGGTAGGCCACAGCGGGGGTCGGCAGGACTCCGACCCGAAGTGCGTCGACGCCTTCGCTGGTCAGCCCGGCGATCACCGCGGCTTCCAGCATCTCTCCGCTGGCCCGCGGATCGCGCCCCACCACGGCGATGCGGCGACGCGCACGACCGGTAGTACCCAGCCGCCGGGCTGCGGCGGAACCCAAGGCCAGGGCCAGCTCAGCGGTCAGCTCCTGATTGGCGACCCCGCGGACACCGTCGGTGCCGAACAGTCGAGCCATGCGGACCAACCTCTCACAGTTGACGGCCGAGCACA
>CAZDYH010000075.1:0-3530 GCA_964509355.1 uncultured Mycobacterium sp. | reverse complement strand
AAGTGGCATTGCGCGCACGCTCGGCGGGTGCGGATCAGCGCTTCGAGTACTGCGGAGCCTTGCGCGCCTTCTTCAGGCCGTACTTCTTGCGCTCGATGGCACGCGGGTCCCGGGTCAGGAAGCCGGCCTTCTTCAGCGCGGGCCGGTCATCGGGCGACACCAGGATCAGCGCACGTGCGATGGCCAGACGCAGCGCGCCGGCCTGCCCGGACGGGCCGCCGCCGCCGAGGTGGGCGAACACGTCGAACGCATCCACCCGGTCCACGGTCACCAGCGGGGCCTTGATCAGCTGCTGGTGCACCTTGTTGGGGAAATAGGCCTCGAGGCTGCGGCCGTCGAGGTCGAACTTGCCGGTGCCGGGAACCAACCGAACCCGCACCACGGCCTCCTTGCGGCGGCCGACGGTCTGGACCGGACGGTCCAGGACGACAGGCTCGCGCGGCGCGGGCGTCGCGGCACTCTCGGTGGTCACCGTTTCGGCGGCTTCGGTGGTCTCGGTCTCCGCTGCCTGGGTCATTGCGTCACCTGCTTGATCTCGAACGGAACCGGCTGCTGGGCGCTGTGCGGGTGCTCGGACCCGGCGTAGACCCGCAACTTCTTCTGGATCTGACGGCCGAGCTTGGTCTTGGGGAGCATGCCGACGATCGCCTTCTCGACGACCCGGTCAGGGTGTTTCTGCAGTTCGTCACCGAGCGTGCGCGCCCGCAGGCCGCCGGGATAACCCGAGTGGCGGTAGCTGAGCTTGTTCTGCAGCTTGTCGCCGCTGACGGCGATCTTCTCGGCATTGATGACGATGACGAAGTCGCCACCGTCGACATTGGGCGTGAACGTCGGCTTGTGCTTGCCGCGCAGCAGACTCGCTGCTGCGACGGCGAGCCGGCCGAGCACGACGTCCGTGGCGTCGATGACGTACCACGAGTGTGTGGTGTCACCCGCCTTCGGCGTGTACGTGGGCACAGCGCTTACCTTCTCTTCTCTCGGGTTGGATCCCGGTGTGACCCGGGTGCCGGTCCGGCGTCCACGGTGGGGGTGTTCTCGGCGACCGACGTTGACCCGAGCCCCGGCGTTCCGCACGCCAACGGTGCAGCTTACCGGCCACCGTCGCCGCAGGTCAAAACGTCTGCCGTCAGCTCTCCCGGTAGTCACCAACCGACGTTGAGCCCGCGGCCGCCTTCGCGCGGCTGCGGATCGGGGCTGAGGTCCATTCCGAGTACACGGAGTCAGTGAAAGGATCAGCATAGGGGCGTGGAACCAATCGGCGCGGGGGTGACCGAGCTTCGGGTGCATGGCGTTTCGGGCACACCACCCGAAGCGATGCTGGGTCTGCCCAGGGAACTGATCACGCAGGTAGCCGGCGACAGGACAGCGGGGTTCTATCGACCCAAGGTGGCCGACGGGGCCTCGACGCGCACGGTCGAGGTGTATTCCTGGGGTGGGCTGACCTCGGGTCCGGCGAGCCGGGCGCTGTGGTTGCTGTTCCTGCCGTTCATTCTCATCAACCTTTCGCACTGGATGCTGCCGCCGGCGAATCCGCGGTCCCGGGTGGCGGCCCTGGCGGGCAGCATGTCCGTCCGGGTCCTCCGCTTGATCGGGCTGTCGTTGACCTTGACGTTGATGCTGGCCGCGGTCCTGGCGGTGACGGACGTGGCGGTCTGGCAATGCGGTGGGTTGGACTATTGCGGCGCACACTTGGGTCCGGCGTCCTTCCTGGTCGACCTGCCCCGGGGGCGGCAGCTCGCGCTGGGCGCGCTGCCGGTGGCGCTGATGATCGGCGGCATACTGCTGCTCGGGCGGGCCAATCCCGGCGTCCCGAAGGGCCGCCCGCCGGACCCGGCAGTGATGCGTGGTGAGGTGCCGCTGGCCGACGACACGTTCTGGGTCGGCGACGTATCAGTGACCCGGTTGCGCGCATGCCACGTCACGGTATGGGCCTCGGGACTTTCGGCGTTGACGCTGCTCGCGCCCGAACGTTGGTCCTGGCAGGTGCCGACGGTCGTGCTGTTCGCGGCCAATGCGGTCATGTTCGCTATCGCGTTGATCGCCACGGCGATCACGCGGGTGACCGGCCGCGGCGGGGCCGGCGCCGACAGCCTGACGCGTCCGCTGCAGTTCCTGCAGTGGCTGTCGGTTGGCGTGCTGGTCGTGACACTGGTGTGGGTGGCGTTCGCGCCGGCGTCGTATCTCGCCCCGCCGACTCATCTGCCGGGTCTGCGGGGCGCTGTCTACGCGCTGCTCGCAGCCCAGGCTGTTCTGCTTGTCGCGCTGTTCGTGTGCACGGCGTTCGCCCGCGCGACAACCTCTGCCGAGGGGTTCCGGCCGACTCTTCGCGGGTTCACCGCACCGGTCACGGCCACGATCGCGTGGCTGGTGGGCGGGGGCTTCAGCACCGGAGTGGGATTGTTGGCGGCCCTGTACCTCGGGAGCCCGGTCAGCTCCACCGCCGAGGCCGGGTACCAGGTCAGCGCGCGGAACGCGATCATTGACGGCGCCGCTCTCGGCACTCTGGCAACGCCAGCGGGTTTCGAGGATCGTGTGCGTGCCGTCGACGCCGACGCGCCGCTCATCGTTCCGCCGCCATTTTTCTGGACGGCCATCGTCTTCGTCGTGCTCCTGCTGATCGTGTTCGCGGTCGCCCTCTGGGTCTGGCTGCGCGTCGTCCGCGGACGCGCGAGCGCGGGTCAGGCCGTGGTGCTCAGCGACTACACCTCTGACCCAACCCCTGAGGAGAGGGAGCGGGCAAGTACGGTCGCGGCGGCCCGGGCGTGGGCATCGGTGACAGATCTGGCGATTCCGATAGTGGCAGGTGTTGCGGCGGTGGCGGTGATCTTGGTGTCGATCCTGCTTGTCATCTACTTCAAGGAGGGGTATGCGAGCGTGCCGGCCTTCGTTCCTACCCTCACAAAGGTCAGTGTGATGATCATCGCCGCCGCGGCGGCCGGGCTGGTGGCGGTGGCGATCTGGGCATTTCGCAACCGGCAGGCGCGACGGATGGTCGGCGTGCTGTGGGATGTCGCCACGTTCTGGCCGCGCGCCAACCACCCCCTGACACCGCCGTGCTACGCGGAACGCTCTGTTCCCGAGTTGCTCAATCGGGTAACGACTTTGAGCACCGGCCCGACGGAGGCCGTGGTACTCGCGGCCCACAGTCAGGGCAGCATCATCGCCGCGGCGACGATGCTGCAGGCGGGCCGGCAGTCGCAACGGGCGGCGCTGCTGACCTTCGGGTGCCCGCTGCGGCGGCTCTATGCGCGCAACTTCCCCGCATACTTCGGGTCCAACACCCGGTGGCAGCTCCGAGATCAACAACACCGTCGGTGGATCAACATGTGGGCGCTCAGCGACCCGATCGGATCGTGGGTGCTCAGCGAGGGCGCCAAGGATGCCGACCGCGCCTTGGCGGATGTCGACTACCGACTGCTCGATGTGACGGGCCTGAGCCCCGATACCGACGGCACCTATCCGCCGATCTGTGGACACTCGGGATTCTGGACCCGCCCGGAATACCGCACTGCGGCGAATCTGCTTGCTTC
>CAZDYH010000074.1:10667-13976 GCA_964509355.1 uncultured Mycobacterium sp. | reverse complement strand
TCCACGCGACGGTCTGTGGCAGCAGGTCTTCGAGCTTGGCGTGCGAGCGCCGGGCCACGAATGCCGCGATCACGTCGCGCCAGCCGGCGTACATCGTCATCGAATAGGCTTGCAGCTCAGCGGTCTCGAGGATCACCCGCATCCGTTGCCGGTGCCGCGCGGCGTCGGAGTCGCCGAAGGTGTTGAAGGCCAGCAGCGCCGCGCGCAGCGCCTCGCCGAGCGGTTGTCCGGGATCTACCTCGTCGAGCAGGGCCTGCAGCTGCAGCAGGTGAGCGTCGAAGTCGCCCCAGGGTATGGCGTTCTTGGATGCGTAGTAGCGGAACAAGGTGCGCCGGGCGATACCCGCGGCGTGAGCGACGTCGTCGACGCTGACCGCGTCGAAGCCGCGGGCGGCGAACAAGTCGATGGCTACGTCGGTGATGTGGTGCGGCGTTGTCGAGCGGCGCCGGCCCACCCGGGCCTCGGAGTCAGGCCGCATCGCATCCGCCCTTCCATATCGGCACTCGATGCCATATTCTGGCGCCCTCGACCCTACTTGTCGAGGACCCTTTTGAGGAAAGGCAGCGTTCATGGAACCGAACCAGCAGACCGAAGCCGATACCGAGCTCGTCACCGAGACCCTGGTCGAAGAGGTTTCCATCGACGGGATGTGCGGGGTCTACTGACCGTGACGGCACCCGCCGTGAATGGTCCGGCTGCGGCGGGGGTCTCGGGCGTTGACGCCTTCGACCCTGGTCTGAGCTGGCGGCTGCATCCCCAGGTGGCGGTCCGGCCCGAGCCCTTCGGGGCGCTGCTCTACCACTTCGGCACGCGCAAGCTCTCGTTCCTGAAGAACCGCACCGTCGTCGCGGTCGTCCAATCGCTCGACACGCACGCCGATGCCCGATCCGCCTGCCGGGCAGCAGGAATCGAGGACGCGCAGCAGGCACCCTATCTGCATGCGCTGGCTGTGCTGGTCCAGTCGAGGATGCTGATACCGGGGGAGCGCCGATGACATCCGTCCAGCCCGTACCGCGACTGATCGAACAGTTCGAACGTGGACTGGATGCCCCGATCTGCCTTACCTGGGAGCTCACCTACGCCTGCAACCTGGCGTGTGTGCACTGCCTGTCGTCCTCGGGCAAACGCGACCCGCGGGAGCTGTCGACGAGCGAGTGCAAGGGCATCATCGACGAGCTCGAGCGCATGCAGGTGTTCTATGTCAACATCGGCGGCGGCGAACCCACTGTGCGCCCCGACTTCTGGGAGCTGGTGGACTACGCCACCGCGCATCACGTCGGCGTCAAGTTCTCCACCAACGGGGTGAAGATCACTCCCGAGGTGGCCGACAAACTGGCCGCCAGTGACTACGTCGACGTCCAGATCTCGCTGGACGGTGCGACCGCGGAGATCAACGATGCGGTGCGCGGGCCCGGCTCATTCGCGATGGCCATTGGGGCGCTGGAGAACCTGGCGGTGGCGGGCTTCTCGGATGCCAAGATTTCGGTGGTGGTCACCCGGCACAATATCGACCAACTCGATGAATTCGAAGCGCTGGCAGTGCGTTACGGCGCCACGCTGCGCATCACCAGGCTGCGGCCCGCCGGTCGTGGTGCCGATGTGTGGGACGACCTGCACCCGACCGCCGAGCAGCAGGTGCAACTGTACGACTGGCTGGTGGACAGAGGTGAGCGGGTCTTGACCGGTGACTCGTTCTTTCACCTGTCCGGGCTGGGCGCGCCGGGCGCACTGGCCGGACTCAACCTGTGTGGTGCGGGGCGGGTTGTGTGTCTCATCGACCCCGTGGGCGATGTATATGCATGCCCGTTCGCCATCCATGACCGCTTTCTGGCTGGAAACATTCTGTCCGACAGCGGGTTTGACAACGTATGGAAGAACGCGCCGCTCTTCCGGGAACTGCGGGAGCCGCAGTCGGCCGGCGCGTGCAGCAGTTGCGGGCACTTCGACAGCTGCCGTGGTGGCTGCATGGCGGCCAAGTTCTTCACCGGTCTGCCCCTGGACGGACCCGACCCCGAATGCGTACAGGGCTACGGCGCACCGGCGCTGGCTCGCGAACGCGAAAAGCCAAGGCCCAGTGTCGATCACTCCCGCGGTTCGCGGCGGGCCGGGCCGGTGCCGCTGACGCTTTCCGTACGCCCACCGGCGGAGCCGCCGACCCGTCTGTGCAACGAAAGCCCGGTCAGGTGATGGCACGCGACGCCTGGTTCGAAACGGTCGCCATCGCCCAACAGCGGGCGAGGAAACGGCTGCCGAAATCGGTGTACTCCTCGCTCATCTCTGCCAGCGAGAAGGGTCTGACCGTCTCTGACAATGTGGAGGCGTTCAGCGAGCTCGGCTTCGCGCCGCACGTAGTAGGTGCAGCCGAAAGTCGTGATCTGTCGACAACGGTTATGGGTCAAGATATTTCAATGCCCGTCGTTATCTCACCGACCGGTGTCCAAGCGGTCGACCCGGACGGCGAGGTGGCGGTCGCGCGCGCCGCGGCCGCCCGCGGCACGGCGATGGGCCTGTCATCCTTCGCCAGCAAGCCCATCGAGGAGGTCGTCGCGGCCAACGGCAAGATCTTCTTCCAGATCTACTGGCTGGGCGGACGGGAGGCGATCGGCGAGCGCGTCGAGCGGGCCCGTGCGGCCGGCGCCGTCGGCCTGATCGCGACCACCGACTGGAGCTTCTCGCACGGCCGGGACTGGGGCAGCCCGAAGATCCCCGAGAAGATGGACCTGCGGACGACCTTGCGGATGTCGCCCGAGGCTTTCACCAAGCCGCGCTGGCTGTGGAGCTTCGGCAAGACGCTGCATCCGCCGGACCTGCGGGTACCCAACCAGGGCCGGCGCGGCGAGCCGGGCCCGCCCTTCTTCGCCGCCTACGGCGAGTGGATGGCAACCCCGCCGCCGACCTGGGCGGATATCGCCTGGCTGCGCGAGCTATGGGGCGGCCCGTTCATGCTCAAAGGCATTATGCGTGTCGATGACGCCAAACGTGCTGTGGAAGCTGGTGTTTCGGCGATCTCTGTCTCCAACCACGGTGGGAACAACCTGGACGGCACTCCGGCGTCGATCCGCGCCCTGCCGGCCGTCGCCGATGCGGTCGGTGATCAGGTCGAGGTATTGCTGGACGGCGGCATCCGGCGCGGTAGCGACGTGGTGAAGGCGCTGGCGTTGGGCGCACGCGCGGTCATGATCGGCCGCGCCTACCTCTGGGGCCTGGCCGCGGCCGGCCAGTCCGGCGTCGAGAACGTGCTCGACATCCTGCGCGGTGGCATCGACTCGGCGTTGATGGGACTCGGCCGCGCGTCGGTGCACGACCTGA
>CAZDYH010000074.1:0-10567 GCA_964509355.1 uncultured Mycobacterium sp. | reverse complement strand
GGTGGCATCGACTCGGCGTTGATGGGACTCGGCCGCGCGTCGGTGCACGACCTGACCGCCGATGACATCCTGATTCCGGCCGGCTTTGCCCGTGCGCTGGGCGTCCCCGCCGACCGGAACAACTGACCGCTGCGTGGCTGACACCACCGACAATAGTGATACGGGCGTGGCTGGCGTGGCTGGCGTGAACCTACTGGCGAACTACGGACCAGGAAGCCGGAAAGAAAGTTATCGGCTGCGCGAACAATCGGCGCACGCCAGGTGAATTCGGCCTACCATCGGCGGGTGGCCCTCCTCAGCGAGCTCGGGAACTCGACGACGAGGCAGCTGCAAGGTATGTCGCCAACGGTGGTGGTCCCGGTGGGTTCCACCGAGCAGCACGGACCGCATCTGCCGCTGGACACCGACACCCGCATCGCGTCGGCGGTTGCGCGCGCGGTTGCCGCGCGCCTCGCGTCGGCCGACGATCAGCGCGAATGGCTGGTGGCACCGGCCATCGCCTACGGCGCCAGCGGCGAGCACGAGGGCTTCGCGGGCACGATCTCGATCGGCACGGAGGCGCTGGCGCTGCTGCTGGTCGAGTACGGCAGGTCTGCAACGAGCTGGGCGGGGCGGCTGGTCTTCGTCAACGGGCACGGCGGAAATATCGCGGCCCTGACCTCCGCGGTCGGTCGTCTTCGGCTCGAGGGGCGCGAAGTCGGGTGGTGCTCCTGTATGGCGACGGGTGCTGACGCACATGCCGGGCACACTGAAACCTCTGTATTGCTGCATATTTCACCGGGAGACGTCCGGACCGGCCAGTGGCGTCCCGGTAACAGCGCACCGTTGTCCGACCTGATGCCACAGCTGCGCCGCGGGGGCGTGGCGGCGGTCAGCGAGTTGGGGGTGCTCGGGGATCCGACCACGGCGACGGCCGCCGAGGGCGCCCGCGTCTTCACCGAGATGGTGGAGGGGTGCGTGCGCCCGGTCCGCCGGTGGATGCCCGGCGCGAACGGGATGCTGACATGACCCAGCCCCGGCTGCCCGACGGGTTCGCCGTTCAGGTTGACCGACGGGTGCGGGTACTCGGCGCAGGCTCGGCGCTGCTCGGCGGATCACCAGCCCGGCTGTTGCGGCTCGCGCCCGCGGCACAGGTCATGCTCGACGACGGTCGCCTCGAGGTCCACGACGCGCTCAGCGCGCAGGTGGCGCGCACCCTGCTCGACGCGACGGTAGCGCATCCGCGGCCGGCCGGCGGTCCTTCGCATCGCGATGTGACCATCGTTATCCCGGTTCGCGACAACGCATCTGGACTACACCGCCTGGTCACGTCGCTGCGCGGAATGCGGGTCATCGTGGTGGATGACGGTTCGGCCACACCGGTGCAGCAGAGCGACTTCGCAGCAGCGAACTGTGATGTCGAAGTGCTGCGCCATCCCCGCAGTAAGGGCCCCGCTGCCGCCCGCAATACCGGACTCGCAGCGTGTACGACGGACTTCGTCGCCTTCCTGGACTCCGATGTGCTGCCGCGGCGGGGGTGGCTGGAGGCATTGCTCGGCCACTTCTGCGACCCCGCGGTCGCCCTGGTCGCGCCGCGCATCGTGAGCCTGGCACAGAGTGACAACCTGGTGGCCCGCTATGAGGCGGTGCGCTCATCACTGGACCTGGGCCAGCGCGAAGCGCCAGTGGTGCCCTACGGAGCGGTGTCCTACGTACCGAGTGCGGCGATCATCTGCCGGCGGTCGGCGCTGCTCGAGGTGCACGGGTTCGACGAGACACTGCAGTCCGGCGAAGACGTCGATCTGTGCTGGCGCCTCGTCGAGGCCGGCGCCCGGCTGCGTTACGAACCGATCGCCCTGGTGGCTCATGACCACCGCACGCAATTGCGAGATTGGCTCGCACGCAGGGCATTCTACGGCAGTGCAGCCGCTCCGCTGTCCGTCCGCCACCCGGACAAGACGGCGCCGCTGGTGATCTCCTGGAGCACCCTGGTGGTGTGGATACTGGTGGCCATCGGTTCGGGCCTGGGCTATCTGGCATCGGTGATCATCGCCGCGGTAACGGCGGGGCGGATCGCGAAAACCACCCGCTATGCCGAGACTCACCCCCGTGATGTCGCGGTACTGACGGCCCGGGGACTCGGATCGGCCGCATTGCAGTTGTCGTCGGCGATCTGCCGGCACTACTGGCCGCTTTCCCTGATCGCCGCACTGCTGTCCCGGCGGTGCCGCCGGGTCGTGCTGGTCGCGGCCGTCGTCGACGGTGCCGTCGACTGGATGGTCCGCAACAACAACACCGAAGGGGACGGCAAAGCCACCGGGCTGCTGTCACACATGCTGCTGAAGCGGCTGGACGACCTCGCCTACGGCACCGGTCTGTGGATCGGGGTGGTCCGCGAGCGAAATCTCGGCCCGCTCAAGCCACAGATCCGGACCTGAACATCACATTGACCGGAGTTGCCTCGCACAGCGACGTGCTGATCGTCGGCGCCGGCAGCGCTGGCTCGGTCGTGGCGGAGAGACTGTCGGGTGACCCCGACTGCGTCGTCACGGTGCTCGAATCGGGACTGGGCCTGACGGAGCCCGGGGTGCAGGCACTGACGGCCAACGGTCTGCAACTGCCGATCGGCGCGGCGAGTCGCCTGGTTCAGCGCTACGAGACAACGCTGACCGAACACCCGTTGCGTCGGGCGTACATCGTGCGGGGCGCGACGGTCGGGGGGTCCGGGGCGGTCAACGGCGGCTACTTCTGCCGCGGGCTGCCGCGCGACTTCGACAGCATCGGCCTGCCGGGCTGGGCGTGGTCCGATGTGCTCGGCCATTTCCGGGCCATCGAGACCGACCTGGACTTCGGCGGTCCGTTACATGGCGACTGCGGCCCCATTCCGATCCGGCGCGTGCATGAAATCAGCTCCAGTACAGCGGGTTTCGTACAGGCCGCGCAGCAGGCTGGATTCGGGTGGATCGCCGATCTGAACGGAGAGTTCACCGGTCCCGGCATACCCGCCGGCATCGGAGCGGTCCCGCTGAACATCATCGACGGCGTGCGGACAGGCCCCGGCGCGGCGTATCTGCAGCCCGCGCTGGTACGACCGAACCTGACACTGATGGCGGGAACGCGGGCATTGCGGGTGCGCATCCGCTCCGGCCGGGCCGTTGGTGTCGACGCGGTCGGCCCCGCTGGGACACTGACACTGACCGCGGACCGTGTTGTGTTGTCCGCCGGTGCGATTGGGTCGGCGCATCTGCTCATGCTGTCCGGCGTCGGGTACGAGTCGGAGCTGCGCGCCGTGGGCGTTGCGCCGGTGGCGCCGCTGCCGGTGGGAATGATGTGCTCCGATCACCCGGAGTGGGTGCTGCCCACCACCTGGCCGGTCGCTCCGGGCCGGCCCGTGCTCGAGGTGGTGCTGAGCACTGCCGACGGCGTCGAGATCCGGCCCTACACCAGCGGGTTCGGCGCGATGTCCGGGGATGGCGCACCCGGGCAGCCCGACTGGCCACACATCGGGGTGGCGCTGATGCAGCCGCGCGCACGCGGCCGCATCACACTGGTCTCCGCCGATCCCCGGGTTCTGCCGCGCATCGAACACCGCTATGACAGCGAACCGGACGACGTCGCAACACTGCGACGCGGTCTTGATCTTGCTCGTGAATTAGTCGGTGCGGCAAGCCAAGTGGGCGCACCGGCATGGTCGACGTCGCAGCATCTGTGTGGAAGTGCCCCGATGGGGGCCGATCAGGACGTTCACGCGGTACTGGATCCCTGCTGCCGGGTGCGCGGTATCGACGGACTCTGGGTGATCGACGGATCGATTCTGCCCACGGTCACCAGCCGCGGTCCGCATGCCAGCGTCGCGATGATCGGTCACCGGGCCGCGGAGTTCGTCCGGACGGGCTGATGAAGCTTGGAAAGGGGCCAAGCGTCTCGTGATGGCAGTAGAAGTCGACGCGGCAAGCCCACCGCCGAGATCACCTGAGCGTATAGCGAATCGGCAGGTGTTTGAGGCCGCCCACGAAGATGGTGGCGGACAGTTCCGGTGCTCCGGTCAGTTCGATGGAGTCCAGCCGGGGCAACAGCTCGGAGAAGAAGCTGTTGATCTCCATCCGGGCCAGTGCCGCGCCCAGGCAGAAGTGCACGCCGTAGCCAAAGGCCAGGTGCTTATTGGGATCCCGTCCCACATCGAAGCGGAACGGGTCGGGGAAAACATCCTCGTCCCGATTGGCTGAAACGTAAGCCAGATATACCGATTCGCCCGCGGCGATCGGAACGCCGCGGACCGTGGTGTCCTCCGTCGCGGTGCGCATGAACTCCTTGACCGGGGTGGTCCAGCGGATCATCTCCTCCACGGCAGTCGGCATCAGCTCGAGATTGGCACGCAGGCGTTCCCGCTCACCGGGGTTCTCGATCAGGGCGAGCAACCCACCGGAGATGGCGTTGCTTGTGGTGTCGTGTCCAGCGCTTGCGACGATGACGTAGTAGGAGAGGGTATCGACGTCGGACAGGTACTCACCGTCGACGCGGGCGTTCGCGATCGCGGATGCCAAGTCCTCGGTCGGCTGCTCACGCCGCGATGCGGTCAGGGCGCCGAAGTAGGCAAAAAAGTCCGTGAGCACGGCCAGCTGTTCCTCCAGTGTCGTGCCGCGCTTGAATTCGTCGTCGTCGCCGCCGAAAAGTTCCTGAGTGAGCTTGAGCATCCGGGGGAAATCCGATTCCGGCAGCCCGAGCAGCGACAGGATCACGTACAGCGGGTAGTTGACCGCGACCTCCTGGACGAAGTCGCACTCGTTACCAATGCTCAGCATCTTGTCGACGTAGATCTTCGCCAGCTCATCGACGCGCACCTTCAGTGCACGCATGGCCTTCGGGCGGAACCAGTCCGCACCGATCGCCCGGACCACCCGGTGCTGCGGGTCGTCCATGTGGATGAGGGTGCGCAGGCCCATGCCGGCTTCCAGCTGCGCGTGCGCCAGGTCGTCGGCCTCGGCGGTGGCGAGCAACGGGCGCGGAGCGCTGATGAAGAGGTCGTTGGCGCGCTCGATCGCCATGATGTCGGCATGTTTGGTGATCGCCCAGAACGGCCGGTACGGCGGGACGTCGACCAGCGTCACCGGCGCATTGGCGCGCAGGTAGGCCAGCCCCGCATGCAGCCGTGGCTCGTCGGCGTAGGCCGTCGGATCGGCCAATACCTTGACGGCCTCAGCCAGGTTCGGCGTGCTCATTCCAGCTCCTCACGGAATTGACGGGTGTCAGTTCAGAGTGTCGGTGATCGGGACGCCGCGAGGGCGGGTTTGCGTCGATCCGCTCCCGTAGGCTCGGATTCCGTGCCGACCCCATCCCCCCGCCGACGACGGGCGCGTGCGCTCGCACTGCTGGTGACGGTGGTGCTGGCGGCCGGTTGCGGACGCGGTGGCAGCGAGACACCGCCGGCCCAGTCGCTGGATACCGGCGTGGCGCGGACCACTTCCGGACTGGTGCGTGGCCTGGTCGCCCCGGATCACCTTCTCTTCCAGGGCATTCCGTACGCAGCACCGCCGGTGGGTCCGTTACGCTGGCAGCCTCCGCAGCCCGCGGCTGAGTGGTCGGGGATGCGGGACGCCAGTAAGCCCGGCGCGCGCTGTATTCAGGACACCACGCGCGACCCCGACTTCGGCAGGCGTACCAGTGAGGACTGCCTGAACCTGAATGTCTGGACACCGGCGGGCGCGGCCGCCGGTGCGCAGCGGCCGGTGATGGTGTGGATTCACGGCGGGGCCTTCGTCAACGGCAGCAGCGACCTCTACGACGCCCGCGCGCTCACCACGCAGGGCGACATCGTCGTCGTCACCATCAACTACCGACTCGGCGCGCTGGGCTTCCTTGCCCACCCGTCACTGGAGCCCAACGGTGAGGCCGGCAACTACGGGCTGGCCGATCAGCAAGCGGCGCTGCGGTGGGTGCACGACAACATCGCCAACTTCGGCGGCGATCCGGCCAAGGTCACCATCGCCGGCGAATCGGCCGGCGCCATGTCGGTGTGCGACCACCTGGTGGCCCCGGGATCGGTCGGCCTGTTCCGCGCCGCAATCATCCAGAGCGGTCCCTGTCAGGCGCAGGCCGACAAGTTCACCGCGGAGCGGGTCAGCATCAACTACGCCGCATCCGTCGGCTGCCCCGATCCCGCCACGGCGGCAGACTGCCTGCGCGCGCTGCCGACGACGAAACTCGAGCAGCCGCCGTGGTTCTCCCACCTCGGTGGCGATCGGCTGACGGGCCCGATCACCGGCACCGAGGAACTTCCGATCGACCCGGTGACGGCCTTCGCGCAAGGCAGGGCGGCCCGGGTTCCGGTGTTGATCGGAACCAACCGCGACGAGTTCACGCTCTTCGTCGCGATGCAGTACCTGCGACTGGGCCGAGTCCCGGAATACCCGCAATTGCTGACGGAAACCTTCGGCGCGCAGGGGAGTATGGTCGGCGAGCGTTATCCGCTCGACCGCTACGGCGGTAGCGCCGCGCTGGCCTACTCGGCCGCGGTCACCGATGGCGCCTTCGCCTGCTCCGCCGATCAGATGGCCGGGGCGTTGACCCGCGGGGCACCCGTATACGGATACGAGTTCAACGATCGCGAAGCCCCGGCACCGGAAGCGTTACGGCACCTGCCCTTCCCGGTCGGGGCAAGTCACTCGCTGGAATTGCGCTACCTCTTCGATGTCAGTGGGGCTCCGCCGCTGAATCCCGCGCAGCGTCGGCTGTCGGACCAGATGATCGACTACTGGAGCCAGTTCGTCGCCACCGGCGTTCCGCGGGTGACGGGTGAACCCGACTGGCCCGAGCTCGGCGTCGGTGCGGCCGATGGGCCGCGGATGTCCCTGCAGACCGGCGACCTGCGAACCTTCACCGATTTCGGCTCGGTTCACCAGTGCCCGTTCTGGGCCGGCCTGAAGCAGCGGCGCTGATATTACTCTGGAGTAAGATAGCCGTCGGCTGTCTCCCATCCCCGACATTGCAGCCACTGCGACGACACGCCGGGTACGTTCGCGGTGGCTTACGTCTCGGCGGTCTGCGCGGTGCTGCCGATCGGTCGCGCAGGGATTTGGAGCAGGCCCCGATCTTTGGCATACTGTTCGGGTTGCCTTGCGCCGGGTTCGCGCCTTCGGGAGCGTGCCGCGCGGGGCATACGACCAGCGTCCACACGGGCGCGTCCGGTCCTCCCTCGATTGCGACGAATTTTCGACGCGGGCGAGGCTGCGTGCGGGTGACACACCCGACCGCGGGGGTCGGTGAACCAGAGACAGGTAAACAGCGGCGGCATTCCAGCGCTCCGCCAGTATTGACGGGCGCGGGAACACCAGGTCCGAATGTGGGCCCAAGCTAGGAGTGAGGTAGGAGAAGCGTGGCGGGACAGAAGATCCGCATCAGGCTCAAGGCCTACGACCACGAGGCCATTGACGCCTCGGCGCGCAAGATCGTCGAGACGGTCACCCGGACCGGCGCCAGCGTGGTGGGCCCCGTGCCGCTGCCGACCGAGAAGAACGTGTACTGCGTCATCCGGTCCCCGCACAAGTACAAGGACTCGCGGGAGCACTTCGAGATGCGCACGCACAAGCGGCTGATCGACATCCTCGACCCGACGCCGAAGACCGTTGACGCCCTGATGCGCATCGATCTGCCGGCCAGCGTCGACGTCAATATCCAGTAGGAGACCAGAGATTCATGGCTAGAAAAGGCATTCTGGGCACCAAGCTGGGCATGACGCAGGTGTTCGACGAGAACAACAAGGTCGTGCCCGTGACGGTGGTCAAAGCCGGGCCGAACGTGGTGACCCGCATCCGCACCCCCGAGCAGGACGGTTACAGCGCCGTGCAGTTGGCCTATGGCGAGATCAGCCCGCGCAAGGTGAACAAGCCGCTGACCGGTCAGTACACCGCGGCAGGGGTCAACCCGCGCCGGCACCTGGCCGAGTTGCGCCTTGATGACGCCGGCGCCGCCGCGGAGTACGAGGTCGGTCAGGAGTTGACCGCGGAGATCTTCGCGGACGGTAACTACGTCGACGTGACCGGCACCTCCAAGGGCAAGGGCTTCGCCGGCACCATGAAGCGGCACGGCTTCAAGGGCCAGGGCGCCAGCCACGGCGCCCAGGCGGTGCACCGCCGGCCAGGCTCGATCGGTGGCTGCGCCACCCCGGGACGCGTCTTCAAAGGCACCCGGATGTCGGGCCGGATGGGCAACGACCGCGTCACCACGCAGAACCTGTTGGTGCACAAGGTCGATGCCGAGAACGGTGTGCTGCTGATCAAGGGCGCGATCCCGGGACGCACGGGTGGACTGGTCGTTGTTCGCAGCGCGATCAAACGAGGTGGGAAATGAGCGTGAAGATTGACGTGAAGACGCCGGGCGGCAACACCGACGGCAGCGTCGAGCTGCCCGCCGAGCTGTTCGACGCCCCGGCCAACATCGCGCTGATGCATCAGGTGGTGACGGCGCAGCTGGCCGCGGCCCGCCAGGGCACGCACTCGACCAAGACTCGTGGCGAGGTGTCCGGTGGCGGCAAGAAGCCGTACCGGCAGAAGGGCACCGGGCGCGCCCGTCAGGGTTCGATCCGTGCGCCGCAGTACGCCGGTGGTGGTGTGGTGCACGGCCCGAAGCCGCGCGACTACAGCCAGCGCACCCCGAAGAAGATGATCGCCGCCGCGCTGCGCGGTGCGCTGTCCGATCGGGCGCGTAACGGCCGCATCCACGCGATCACCGAGCTGGTGACGGGTCAGACCCCGTCGACGAAGAGCGCAAAGGCGTTCCTCGGCACGCTGACCGACCGCAGGCAGGTGCTGGTCGTGATCGGACGCAGCGACGAGACCGGCGCCAAGAGCGTGCGCAATCTGCCTGGTGTGCATGTGCTTTCGCCTGATCAGCTCAATACCTACGATGTGCTGCGCGCCGACGACGTGGTGTTCAGCGTCGAGGCGCTGGATGCCTACATCAGCGCCAACAGCAAGAGCGCTAGTTCCGACGAGCTGGAGGTTTCGGCCTGATGGCGACCGTCACCGACCCCCGCGACATCATCCTGGCCCCGGTCATCTCGGAGAAGTCCTACGGGCTGATCGAGGACAACGTGTACACGTTCGTGGTGCACCCCGATTCCAACAAGACGCAGATCAAGATCGCCATCGAGAAGATCTTCAAAGTCAAGGTCGATTCGGTGAACACCCTGAACCGGCAGGGCAAGCGCAAGCGCACCCGGGCCGGATACGGCAAGCGCAAGCACACCAAGCGCGCAATCGTCACCCTGGCGGCCGGCAGCAAGCCGATCGACCTGTTCGGAGCACCGGCCTAGCCGGCGAATAAAGAGAGACTCAGGACCTACTGATATGGGAATTCGCAAGTACAAGCCGACGACTCCCGGTCGTCGCGGTGCCAGCGTGTCCGATTTCGCCGAGATCACTCGCTCGACTCCGGAGAAGTCGCTGGTTCGCCCGCTGCACGGTCGCGGCGGGCGGAACGCGCACGGTCGCATCACCACCCGGCACAAGGGCGGCGGGCACAAGCGCGCCTACCGGGTGATCGACTTCCGTCGTAACGACAAGGACGGCGTCAACGCGAAGGTCGCGCACATCGAGTACGACCCGAACCGCACCGCGAGGATTGCCCTACTCCATTTTCTTGACGGCGAGAAGCGCTACATCATCGCGCCGCAGGGCTTGTCGCAGGGCGACATCGTCGAGTCCGGCCCCAACGCCGATATCAAGCCGGGCAACAACCTGCCGCTGCGTAACATCCCGACGGGTACCACCATCCACGCCGTCGAGCTGCGGCCCGGCGGTGGCGCCAAGATGGCCCGCTCGGCCGGGTCGAGCATCCAGTTACTGGGCAAGGAAGGCGCCTACGCGTCGCTGCGGATGCCCAGCGGTGAGATCCGCCGCGTCGACGTGCGCTGCCGCGCCACCGTCGGCGAGGTGGGCAACGCCGAGCAGGCCAACATCAACTGGGGCAAGGCCGGCCGGATGCGGTGGAAGGGCAAGCGCCCCACCGTCCGCGGTGTGGTGATGAACCCGGTCGACCACCCGCACGGCGGCGGCGAGGGCAAGACCTCCGGCGGCCGTCACCCGGTCAGCCCGTGGGGCAAGCCCGAGGGGCGGACCCGTAAGCCCAACAAGCCGAGCGACAAGCTCATCGTCCGACGCCGGCGCACCGGCAAGAAGCGCTAGGAGTAGCCAGCGATGCCACGCAGCCTGAAGAAGGGCCCGTTCGTCGACGACCATCTGCTCAAGAAGGTCGACGTCCAGAACGAGAAGAACACCAAGCAGGTCATCAAGACCTGGTCGCGTCGGTCGACCATCATCCCCGACTTCATCGGGCACACTTTTGCCGTCCACGACGGACGCAAGCATGTCCCGGTGTTCGTCACCGAGGCGATGGTCGGGCACAAGCTCGGGGAGTTCGCGCCGACACGGACGTTCAAGGGTCATATCAAGGACGACCGGAAGAGCAAGCGGCGATGAGCGCTTGCGCGAAGAGCATAGGACCACGATGAGCGCTTGCGCGAAGAGCATAGGACCACGATGAGCGCTTGCGCGAAGAGCATTTGGACCACGATGAGCGCTTGCGCGAAGAG
>CAZDYH010000073.1:0-14058 GCA_964509355.1 uncultured Mycobacterium sp. | reverse complement strand
TATGTCAAGGGTGTGAACGACGCGGTCGCCAAGTTGGAAGAGGCCCGCGCCAAGGACGACCACGCAGCGATCTTCCTCAACGAGAAGAACCTGGCCTTCCATCTGGGCGGTCATGTCAACCACTCCATTTGGTGGAAGAACCTATCCCCCAGCGGCGGTGACAAGCCGACCGGCGATCTGGCCGCCGGGATCGACGACGCGTTCGGGTCGTTCGACAAGTTCCGCGCCCAATTCACCGCGGCCGCCAACGGACTGCAGGGATCAGGCTGGGCGGTGCTCGGTTACGACAGCCTCGGGGACAAGCTGCTGACCTTCCAGCTCTACGACCAGCAGGCCAACGTCCCGCTCGGCATCATTCCGCTGCTGCAGGTCGACATGTGGGAGCACGCCTTCTACCTGCAGTACAAGAACGTCAAGGCCGACTATGTCAAGGCGTTCTGGAACGTTGTCAACTGGGCGGACGTGCAGTCGCGCTATGCGGCCGCCGTCTCCAAGACCAAAGGGCTCATCTTCGGCTGAATCCAGCCCGTCACCGTCCGAGCCCGGCCGTTCGTCGGGTTTGCGGCTGGCACGCGTGTCCACTTGCGTGCCAGCCGCACGTATCGCATGCTGAGCGAATCGACCCGCTGTCGTGTCGCGATCGATGTCCGAACCGAGTGCCGCGGAGGACGAGATGGAAACTGGTTCCGGTCGGGCGATCGAAGTTGCGCCGTTCCATTCCCGTGGTGCCCTCAAGGGGTTCGTGGTATCGGGCCGCTGGCCAGATTCGACGAAAGAGTGGGCGCAGCTCCTGATAGTCGCGGTCCGGGTTGCATCGCTGCCGGGATTACTCTCCACCACAACAATATTCGGCGTTCACGAGGAGCTCCCTGAGGCACCCGAGCCCGGGACCGTGGGGCTTGTGCTGGCCGAAGGCACCGTGGTCGGTGAATCCGCTGTACCGCCAGGACATTTCGCCGACCACCAGCCGCCCGCGCTGCTGATGCTGCACCCACCCGCGGAAACGATGCCCTCCCTGCCGGAATGCATCGGCGCCGCGTCAGGATGCGTATTGCTGCCCGGGCTGCCGCATTTGGGCCTGGAACACCGGGCGGCCTGGGTAGAGGCCGAGGCCGACGGAACGATCACGTCTATGGTCAGCCGTGTCGGCGTCGATCCGATAAGCCATCCCGATACCGCGATTCTGGCGATGCTCCTTGCCGCATAAGGCTTTTAGAAGAATCTGGTCCGGTGCTCGAAGATAGGAATACGGCAGCTCGAACTCTGTCGTAGCGCTGGCGTATGCCAGATCCGGCCGTTACGCTGACGGGATCAGCGAAGGGGAGTAGCCCCGAATCGCCGTGTCGACATACTGGCGTAAAGCCCGGCCGGCGAACCGCACGTTACAACGCGGTGGGCGAGACCTTTGACGGAGTGCTCGATGACCGCTTGAACTCGGTCGTCGACAGCGTCGAAAGGCCGTCCCGAATGCTTGCCGCCGCTCTGCTCAGCTTCGGAGTGGTGTTCCTCGCCGAACTCGGGGACAAGTCGCAGCTGATCACCATGACATACGCGCTGCGCTTCCGATGGTGGGTGGTGCTGACCGGTGTAGGTGTCGCCGCGTTCCTGGTCCACGGACTTTCGGTGACCATTGGGCATTTCCTCGGGCTGACGCTGCCTGATCGCCCGATCGCGTTCGCCGCCGCGATCACCTTCCTGGGCTTCGCCGTCTGGAACTGGTGCGAGGGCGGCGATGACGAAGACGGCGTCCAGACCGTCCCCGAACCGCGATTCGTGCTGCTCGCGGTGATCTCGTCATTTGTGCTTGCTGAACTCGGCGACAAGACGATGCTCGCGACGGTCGCACTCGCCAGCGATCACAACTGGGCGAAGGTGTGGATCGGTGCCACGGCGGGCATGGTGCTCGCCGACGGCGTGGCCATCGCGGTGGGCGGCATGCTGCACCGTCGGTTACCTGAGAGACTTCTGCAGATTCTGGCCAGCTTGCTGTTTCTCCTGTTCGGGCTGTGGATGCTGTTCGACGGTGCGCTGGGGTGGCGGTGGGTCGCCGTCGCGGTGACCGCGACGGTGGCCGTGGGGGCGGCAACGGCGGCGGCGGCGCGATTCGCGCGGCTCCGGCGATCGCATGCCACGGCGTGACGCGCCGACAGCAAAGATACATTTCGAAGCGCGGCCGTGATCTGTTCGTTGCCCGCTAACGGCGGTGCTGCCCGCCGGCGCCCTTGCGAAAACCGCCAGGCGAGGCCCTCGTTACGGGACCCCGCATATTTGCCTTGGTGCACTATGCGCCTACATTACGGACTCCCGCGGACATCCGTTGCCGCCTGGGCCGGTGGTTGCTGGCGGAACCTTCTTGAAGTTTCTAGCGGTTTGCACTTGGTTGTTGGCACAACTGTCGCTACGATGATCAGCAAATACGCCGATGGATACGTTCGCTCTGCCAGCATGTGGAGGTCAATTCGATGAGCACGACGTTCGCCGCACGACTCAATCGCCTGTTCGACACGGTGTAT
Organism: uncultured Mycobacterium sp.; assembly: GCA_964509355.1. Taxonomy (GTDB): domain Bacteria; phylum Actinomycetota; class Actinomycetes; order Mycobacteriales; family Mycobacteriaceae; genus Mycobacterium. The sequence continues at coordinate 11,545 of CAZDYH010000073.1, read as the reverse complement.
CCCCCTGGGCGCGGGCCACATACGTCCGCCGAAGTCATCGGGGCGCTCAAGTCCGAGGGCGTGACGATGTCCGCTCCGTACCTGTCACAGCTTCGGTCTGGCAACCGCACCAACCCGTCGGCAGCGACGATGGCGGCTCTTGCCAACTTCTTCCGTATCAAGCCGGCGTACTTCACCGATGACGAGTACTACGAAAAGCTCGACAAAGAGTTGACCTGGCTGGCGAATATGCGCGATGAGGGCGTCCGCCGAATTGCGGCGCGGACCGTCGGGCTGTCACCGGAGGCACAGCAGGACGTCGCGCAGAAGGTGGACGAGCTGCGCCGCAGGGAGCAACTCGACGATTAGCCCGTCCGGCCCCGGTCGCAGCGGGCGGGGAAACGTGGCGGCGAACTCAAACCAAGTCGGAAACGTCTGATCGGTCGAGTCTGTGGTATTGCCGGGCGATCTCGAGGATCCATTCCCGATCGGAATAGGTGTCCGGCTGCCGCAGCCACGCCAACCCGGGGAACACGGCGGTGGGGTCGTTTACTGAAGCGCGCCCGGCATTTATCCATTTCGCGATGGCACGTGCCTGTTCGGAGGGCGTGGCAGCTGGCGGCGCAACATCGGCGAGTGTGTCGCCAAGGTCAGCACCAGCCGCCGTGGACAGGCCGCCCGTTGTCCGGCTCTGGGCCGCGTCGGCGGCGGTGGCCTCCAGAAACAGGGCATCGGAGATCAGTGACAGGCGCTCGGCGACCTGGAACACCAGCGGACCGCGGGGGCGCACACCGATCCCGACGTCGGGCTGGCGGCGGGCGAGCTCGCGCAGCAGCGGGTCGATGGTCCGTAGCTCGTTACGTCCGCCGAACCAGTCCTCGACCGTCGGCAGCAGCGATCCTGCGGCAACCACCGCCATCGCACAGCCGAGCAGCGTCGCTGCCGTACCGACTCCCACCAGGTGGGTCGTGCCGACCGCTCGGATGAAGAAAAAGGCGCTGGCCAGCACGATCAGCACGATACCCACAGTGAACACGAACAGCGCGCGGCCGCGGCGGCTGCGGTTCGAGTGCCGCATCCCGGCCCAGGACACCAGCGTCAGCGCCAGTAGGACGTACAGCAGCGGTACCAGCCACGGCAGCGAGGTGTGCGACGACCCCAGGTTGTGGGACAGATACTGCTCGGGTGACATCTCCGGCTGCTGGCCGCCGGCGAAGAACAGCGTCAGGCTGATCGCAGCGATGATCGCCGCCACGCCGTACTGCACCAGTGCAATGCGGCGGGTGGTGGCTGGCTTACGTTCGGAGGCCACGCTCGTGATCATCACGCAACTGCCGGCAGCGCAGGCGATCAGCGCGACCTGGCTGAGGCCGACCGAAATGTTGGACCAGTGCAGCGCGGTGTCCAGCAACAGGGTCAACGGCTGCCAGTTGAGCGCTGCAACCAGCGCCAGGCTGCCCAAAGCGACGATCATCGCGGCGCTGACCAGAGATTGCTTGTTCACCAATGCCCAGCCGATGCGTACCCCAGTGGCCATCCCCAAGAGACCGGCGATAACCCAGACGATCAACCAAACGCCTCTCCGAGACGAACCTGGACGATCGACGCCCGGTCAGAAGGCAGCCGGCCCAGTCGGTAGATGAGCAGAGCCGCGAAGTCCTCCGCCTCCTGCTCGGCGTCCTCGCCGTTGGGGCCCATACACCCGGTTCGCTGGTTGAGCATGTAGCCGATCAGGTCGTCGCTCGCCAACTCTGCGTTTTCGCGGGCCGCCTGCACCACCGGGATGCCGTCGTGGCTTAGCACCAGGTGGCCGAGTTCGTGGGCCAACGTGCGGTCCCAGGTGGGCAGGCCGTGCTGGATCAGAAAGACGTCATGGTCGCTGTACTGGCGCCACTGCCCGGCCACGCCCGGAGGCAGATCGGCCAGCTCTACGGTGATCGGTCGGGAGCGGTGGTCGCTGACGGCGTTCACCAGCCGGCTCAGTGACACTTCACCATGGTGAGGCGCCAGATCCAGCACTGCGCTCACCGCTTTCGTCACACGGCGACTGGCCGACATGTCACCCCCTTCCGAGTAGACCTATGTCGACTCCTTACGGAGCCGACAGGCCGTCACTGGAGGAACCGAGCGGTTCCCGCGGTCCGCACCATAAGACCAGCTCTGGCCTGGCGGTAACCTACTAGCCCCCCGGCAGCGGTAAGAGCCAATATGCCCGCCACACCTGGCAAAGCCAAGAGTGCGACTTCACTCATTCTGGCGGATCTCAGGTAGTCGGGATACCCGACCCGGAAGGATTCAGGCGGCGAAACTCTGCTGCCCGCACTCGCGGGCAACCGCTCGCGGCCCGCCAGCGGGTCCGCAGCCGGGACTGCATTTGACGCAGAAGGTGCGCCGGCGCCGGGACGTCCGTTCGGTACCGGGGGCGGCCGAAATGGAATGGGAACCAGCTCCGGCGCAGAAATCAACGGGGGCGGGCTGATCGGGGCTGGTTCAGCGGCCGCCGCCGGCGCCGCTATCGCACCCTGAGCGTCGACAACGGGCGCTACACCGGGCTCGCCGGGCAGACCGGGGAGCCCCCCGCCGCCGAGGGGGGGTTGCCCACCGCCACCGCCGCCCCCGCCGCCACCGCCAGGGGGTTGCCCGACGCAGCCGTCGCCACCATCACCACCCGAGCCTCCGCACCACCACCAGGGGGGCGGTTTCCCGTCGTCGTCGCCGTTGTCGTCGTCGCCGTTGTCTCCGCCGCCGCCGGTCTCGCCGTCGCCGTTGTCGCCGCCGCCGCCGGTCTCGCCGTCGCCGTTGTCGCCGCCGCCGTCGTTGTCGCCGCCGCCGGTCTCGCCGCCGTCGTTGTCGCCGCCGCCACTGTTGTCGCCGCCGTCGTTGTCGCCGTTATGGTCTTCACCCGGTTTCGGCCGGGGGTCTTTGTCCGGGTCGTGCCCGGGGTGGTTGGGCCCCTCTTTGTCATCGCCCCCGGGCCGATCGCGGCGTCCTTCGCCGTCGCCTTCGTTGCCCTTGGAACCACTACCTGGCTTATTGTCGCCGTCGTTGTCATGGCTACCGGCGTGATCCGAGCCGCGTCCCGTATCGGCGATGGCCACCGCGCCACCCATCGCGCTTGCGCCGCCGAGTAGCACACCGCAGGCGATCACACAGGTGATCGCCGCGACACCTATCCGCGACTGGTCCACGCCTCTTCCTACGAGTAAGCGACGCGCAGCGCGCCGGCGTCGATGGTATTGCCACATTGTCGCATATCCGCAGGTCGCGATTTTGCTCGATGACAAGGGCGCTAGGGTTGGCTCACCGTTCGCGGCCACATATCGCGATAGTTGACGAGATCACCGGGAGGCGGCCGGGATGGGCCTGTTCACCAAGCGAAAGTCCCGCGCGACCCGCCGTGCCGAGGCCCGGGCGATCAAGGCCCGCGCCAAGCTCGAGGCACGGCTGGCCGCTAAGAACGAGGCACGCCGGATCAAGTCCGTCGAGCGAACCGAGGCGAAGGTGCTCAAGGCTCAGCTGAAGGCCCAGCGCGACAGCGACCGGGTGGCGTTGAAGGTCGCCGAGACAGAGCTGCAGGCGGCCCGCGAGGGTAAGCTGCTCTCGCCGAAGCGAATCCGGCGACTGCTGACGGTATCTCGGCTACTGGCGCCCATCTTAGTGCCCCTGGTGTACCGCGCGGCCATCGCCGCCCGCGGGCTGATCGACGAGCGGCGCGCCGATCGGCTCGGGGTTCCGCTGAGCCAGATCGGCCAGTTCTCCGGACACGGCGCCCGCCTTTCGGCCCGCGTCGCCAGCGCCGAACACTCGATGCGAACCGTTGCGGACAAGAAGCCCAAGGACGCTGAAACCAAGCAGTTCGTCGCCGCCATGACGGAGCGGCTGACCGATCTGTCAGCGGCGATCACCGCCGCGGAGAACATGCCCGGGGCACGCCGCCGCGCGGCCCACGCCGCGATTTCCGAACAACTCGACGGCGTCGAGGCGGACCTGCTGGCCCGGCTCGGACTGATCTGACCCGCTCATGAAACACCGCCCGACCGAGCCCGCAGCACGCCTGCGCGGAACGGCGGCGGGTCTACTCACCGGCGCGCTGGCGGCCGGGGCGCACGGGGTCGCGAACGGCGTACCGCCCTCGGGCGCGGCAACGGCGCTGCTCTGCGTGCTGGCGGCCACCGTCGGCGCTGTCGCGGGCACCTCACACCGGGCATCCGACCCCCGTGTCCTGCTCGGCCTGCTCGCGACGGGCCAGGCGCTGGGACACATCACACTCGCCACTGCCGGACACGGCCATGCCGGGACAATTCCAGCACAGCCGGCACCGGTGATGGTGCTGGTTCATGTGCTGGCCCTCGGGGCAGGCGCGGCGCTCATCGCGGGCAGTGAACGGCTCTGGCGGGCGCTGTCGTCGGCGCTGCGCGCCTGCGTCCACGCCGGGCTGCGCCCGTCCACCGCAGCGGCGGGCACCGCGACGACAGGCGCCGACCAGCCGCTGCACTCCGCACTTGTTGTTGCCGTGTCGATTTCACGTCGGGGACCGCCGGTCGGCTCGTTCTGCTGACCGATCCAAACCCCTCGACACAGGAAGTCACAATCGAATGACACTCCCCCCTCGCTTGGTATCGCGCGCCCTGATCACGGCCGCAGCCTCGACAACCCTCTACCTCGGTTCGTGGGCCGGTATCGCTCCGGCCTGGGCCCATGTCCACGTCAACGCCGACGACGCCGTTCGCGGCAGCACGTCGATCGTCACCTTTCAAGTACCCAACGAATCTGAAAAAGGTTCCGCCACAACTGAAGTCACGATCCTTCTGCCCGATGTGGCATCAGCGAGTACCGACCTGATGCCGGGTTGGACAGCCAAGCTCGGCCGCGACACCGCGGCCGGTACCTACCGGTCGGTGACCTGGACGGCGGCGCCAAACGCCGGTATCCCGGCGGAACAGTTCGAGCTGTTCCAGATGTCGGTGACGCTGCCGGATGCGGAAGCGGTCAGCTTCCCGACCACGCAGACGTACGCCGATGGAACCGTCGTGCGTTGGGACCAGCCGCCGCTGCCCGACGGCAGCGAACCGGAGTACCCGGCACCGGTGCTGACCCTCACCGAGGGACCCGTGGGGCCGCCCGACCATCACGCGCCGCCCACCGGCGCAACCCAGCCGCCCGTACCGACGAGCGTTCCGGCTATGGCCGAGCCGGCAGCGCCGTCCTCCTCCCCGGACAACACCGCTCGGGCGCTGGCCGGCGGCGCACTTCTGCTCGGCGCCCTGGGCGTCGGGGGAGCACTGACCAGGCGGCGGACATGAGGACCCTGGCGCGCGTCGTCGCGCTGGGCCTGCTGCTGGCCGCGATGACGGTCGGCGGAACCGCGGTGGCGTCGGCACACGCCACCCTGGTGGCCACCGACCCCGCCGAGAACGCTGTCCTGAGCACGGGCCCGGCCCGCGTCAGCGCGACATTCAACGAGCAGCTGCAAACCGCATTCGCGGCCATGACGGTCGTCGGACCCGACGGGAACCTGTGGTCCACCGGCCAACCGGAGGTCCAGGGTGCGGTCATCAGCGTGGCGGTGCTGCCGCTCGGCCCGATCGGGACCTACACGGTCAACTACCGGGCGACGTCCGCCGACGGGCATGTGGTGTCGGGATCATGGCTCTTCCAGCTGACGGTTGCGGCAACTGGTAAGCCCGGACCCGCCGCCGCCGCGGATACCTCGGATCGGGGAATTCCGGCGTGGCCGTTCCTGGTCGGCGCAACCGTGCTGATTGCGGGCGGCGCGTTGTGGGCGGCGCGGCGCCGGACGTGACCGCCGACCGGGCCAGGGTGCTGGCCGGCGTCCTGCTGGTCGCGCTGGCCGCAGCCGGGGCAGCGTGGGCGCTGGCCTACCCGCAGGCGTCGCCCGCCGCGGCCGGGGTGCGCGCCGTCGCCGACGGCGCCGCGGTCGCCAGTCTGGGATTGGCGGCGGTGCCCGCGTTGGACAGCCCGCGTCACCGCACTGAGTTGGCCCGGCGTGCCGCGGGCCCGCTGGCCGCGGTGAGCGCGGTGTGGCTGTTGGCTGAGGCGGTCCGGCTCGTCGTGGCGGCCGCGCAAGCGGCGGCCGTGCCGGTCGGGCGGCTGCCGCTATGGCGGGCCGCGGAGTTCGCGGTGAGCACGACGGCGGGGCGGTCGGGGCTGTTCAGCCTGGCCGCGGCCACCCTGGTGTGTCTGGTCACCCTCACCACTTCCCGCACACCGGCGGTCGGTGCGGCCACGACCGGAGTGGCCGCCGCTGGCCTCGCGGCCCGCGCCGTGGCCGGCCACCTTTCCGAGAGCGCGGTGGGCGCGGTCGCGATCGCGGTTCATGCGCTGGCGGCGGCGGTGTGGTGCGGGACGCTCGTGGCGCTGGCCGTGACGGTCAGCCATCGTGGGCAGTGGGCCCGGGTGCTGCCGCGCTTCTCCCAGCTCGCGCTGGTGTGTGTGGTGGTGTTGCTCGCCGGCGGGGTGACCGGAGCGCTCGTGACGGTGGACTCGGTCGCCGAGTTGTATCGCAGCGGTTACGGTCGGGTGCTGCTGGGCAAAGTCGTCCTTACCGCGGTGCTGCTGGTGCTAGCCTTGCGCAACCGCACCCGCTGGGTGCCGGCAGCACGCTCGCACCAGATCAGCGCCGGGGAGTCACGAACGCGGTCGCGGATCGAAATCGCACTGATGGTCGCCGCGCTCACAATGGCCGCCGCGCTGGCGGTTACCGGCTAGGAGGCCCGACGCCATCATCCGACCTGGCATGATGGGAATCGCTGCCGGCGTACGCGACGAGAAACTGCAAAGGAGCAGCCACATGGCAGACCAGCAGGATCGACCCGACGAAGTACCCGACGCCGTGCCCGAAGTACCCGCGGCGGCGAAGCCGCCAATCCCTCCGGCGGCCAAGCGCACGCCCGCCAAGGCCACCAAGCGCGCACCCGCGAAGGCCGCGAAGAAGGCACCCGCGAAGAAGGCACCGGCCAAGGCCACCCCGAAGACGAAGCCCGCGACCTCTGAACCGACGGCCGCCCCGCTTGCCGACACCAATGGCAGTGGCAAGCTCGCCGAGGCTGCCAGAGAAGCTGCGGCCCAGGCAAAGTCGACCGTAGACGGGGCGAGCGACCCGGTAGTCAGACCGACACCGCTGCCGGTGCCCGCACCAAGCCGGTCACGCCTGCCACTCGCGGTCGCTGTCGCGATCACCCTGCTGGCCGCGCTGCTGGCACGCCAGCTGCGCCGACGCTCACACGACGAGGCTTGACCCGCGCGCTGCGATAATCGACCGGTGCCCGTGATCCCCCGCGCGACCGCCGACCTGGTCGACGAGATTGGCCCCGACGTCCGCAGTTGCGATCTTCAGTTCGGCCAGTACGGTGGCCGCACGCAGTTCGCCGGGCCAATCAGCACCGTACGCTGCTTTCAGGACAACGCGCTGCTCAAGTCGGTGCTGTCGGAGCCCGGTGCCGGCGGGGTGCTGGTGATCGACGGTAACGGCTCACTGCACAGCGCGCTGGTTGGCGACGTTATCGCCGAGTTGGCCCGCACCAACGGCTGGACCGGGTTGATCATCAACGGCGCGGTCCGCGACGCAGCCACGCTGCGCACGTTGGACATCGGCATCAAGGCGTTGGGCACCAATCCCCGGAAGAGCACGAAGACCGGTGCCGGCGAGCGGGATGTGACGGTGACATTCGGCGGGGTGACGTTCGCGCCAGGTGAGATCGCCTACAGCGACGACGACGGGATCGTCATCGTCGCCGCAAGCTGATCAAAGCGTCAAACCGTTACGACTGCAGGCTTCTTGGCGAATCGTAGGCCCTCGTCGGCGACCTTGCCCTTCCGGATCAGCAGAAGATCCAGCAGGTAGTTCTGGTTGAGGCGCCACGGGGTACGCGAACCCTGTTTGGGCAGCGAGTCGATGGAACGCAGCACATAGCCGGGTGTGAACTCCATGAACGGCCGCTCGTCGACGTCGGCACCGGGATGTTCGGCCACCACCATGTCGTAGCCGCGCGAGTCCATGTAATTCAGTACACGGCAGACGAACTCGGAGACCAGGTCGGCCTTCAAAGTCCACGAGGCGTTGGTGTAGCCGGTGGTGTAGGCCAGGTTGGGCAGACCGGACAGCATCATGCCTTTGTAGGCCATCGAGTGGGCCAGGTCCACCGGTTCGCCGTCGACCGTGACGGTCGCGCCGCCGAACAGTTGCAAGTTCAATCCCGTTGCGGTGACGATGATATCGGCCGGAATCTCGGTGCCCGACTTGAGCTTGACACCGGTCGCCGTGAACCTGTCGATGGTGTCGGTAACCACGTCGGTCTGGCCGTTCCGAATGGTGCGGAACAGGTCGCCGTTGGGCACCAGACACAGCCGCTGATCCCACGGGTCATATCGCGGCCCGAAGTGCTTCTCGACGTCGTAGCCCTCGGGAAGTTGGCGTTTCACCCAGCCCAGCAGGGTCTTTCGCATCCGCTTTGGCAGCCGCTGGCAGGCCTGGTACATCACCGACTGCTGGACGACGCTCTTCCATCGGATCGCGGTGTAGGCCTTGTCCTCGGGCAGCATCTTGTTGAGCCGTGCCGCGATGGGGTCCTCATCGGGCAGCGAGACGATGTAGGTCGGTGAGCGCTGCAGCATGGTGACATGCTTGGCGCCCGAATCCACCAGGGCCGGAACCAAGGTCACCGCCGTCGCGCCACTGCCGATCACGACGACATTCTTGCCGGCGTATTCGAGGTCCTCGGGCCAGTGCTGCGGGTGAATGATGGGGCCGGTGAAGTCCTCGGAACCGGCGAACTCTGGTGAGTAGCCCTGATCGTAGTTGTAGTAGCCGCTGCACATGAACAGGAACGAACAGGTGATCTCGTCTTCCCGGCCGCCGCACTCGACGCGTACGGTCCACTGGTTCTCGGTGCTCGACCAGTCGGCGCCGACGACCTTGTGGCGGTACCGGATGTGCTTACTGATGCCGTACATGTCGGCGGTGCTCTTGACGTAGTTGAGGATCGGCCCACCCTCGGCGATCGCCTGGCGCTCAGTCCACGGCCGGAACCGGAAGCCCAGCGTGTACATGTCGGAGTCGGAGCGGATGCCAGGGTAGCGGAACAGGTCCCAGGTGCCGCCGATGTTCTCGCGGGCTTCGAGGATGGTGTAGCTCTTGCCCGGGCAGCGGTCCTGCAGGTGCCAGGCGGCGCTGATCCCCGAGATCCCGGCTCCCACGATGACGACGTCGACATGTTCGGTCATGCCCGTCACGTTATCAACATCTGAACGAGCAGCATTTGGGGCGAACAGTGGTAGCCGTCGTACCCCGGTGCGAACATATGTTCGTGTCGCGCGAGGTTGCCATCCTGCATGCGGATCTGGATGCGTTCTATGCGTCCGTGGAGCAGCGGGACGACCCCACGCTGCGTGGGCGGCCCGTCATCGTTGGCGGCGGGGTGGTGCTGGCGGCCAGCTACGAGGCCAAGGCCTACGGTGTGCGCACCGCGATGGGCGGCGCTGCGGCCCGCAGGCTCTGCCCGCACGCCGTCGTGGTGCCGCCACGGATGTCGGCCTACTCACGGGCCAGCGAGGCGGTCTTCGACGTATTCCGCGACACCACCCCCTTGGTGGAACCGGTATCGGTTGACGAGGCATTCCTCGACGTGGCCGGACTGCGCCGGGTGTCGGGCGAGCCGGTGCAGATCGCGGCGCGGTTACGCGCCGACGTCCGCGACCGCGTCGGGCTGCCCATCACCGTCGGGATCGCCCGGACCAAGTTCCTGGCCAAGGTCGCGAGCCAGGAGGCCAAACCGGACGGGCTGCTGTTGGTTCCGCTGGGCCGCGAGCTGGCCTTCCTGCATCCGTTGCCGGTGCGGCGGCTGTGGGGTGTCGGCGCCAAGACGGCGGAGAAGCTGCACACGCACGGTATCGAGACCGTCGCCGAGGTGGCCGAGCTCAGCGAGTCCACGCTGGCAGCGATGGTCGGCGGCGCAATGGGCCGCCAGCTCTATGCCCTGTCGCGCAATATCGACCGGCGCCGGGTGCAGGCCGGTGTGCACCGTCGGTCGGTGGGGGCGCAGCGGGCGCTCGGGCGGGCCGGCAACACGATGTCGGCGGCCGAACTGGACGCCACAGTGGTCACGCTGATCGACCGCATCACCCGGCGGATGCGCAGCGCTCAGCGCACCGGGCGCACGGTGGTCCTGCGGATGCGGTTCGACGACTTCAGCCGGGTGACCCGATCGCGCACCCTGGCGCGTGCCACATCGTCGACCGGGCCCATCCTGGCGGCCGCCCGCGGGCTGTTCGGGACGGCCGCGCCGTTGATCGCCGAGCGGGGACTGACGCTGGTGGGGTTCGCGGTGTGCAATATCGACCGCAGCGGTGCGCAACAGCTCGAGCTGCCGTTTGACGGCAGGGTCGAAGACGGTCTGGCGATCGATGCTGCTGTCGACCAGGTGCGTCGTCGCTACGGCAGCACCGCCCTGACCCGTGGCGTGCTGCTGGGCCGCGACCCCGGCCTGGAGCTGCCACACCTGCCGGACTGAAAGTCGGTTAACGGCGCGAAGACGAAGTCCACTCCAGCAGCCGGTCGGCCGACCAGGTGTTGATGACGCGGTCGGCGGGCACACCGGCGTCCAGCGCCCGTTGAGCGCCGTAGCCGAGGAAATCCAACTGGCCGGGCGCGTGCGCGTCGGTGGCGATGCTGAAGTGGCAGCCGATCTCCAGCGCCAGGTTCAGCAGCCGGGTCGGCGGGTCCCGGCGCTCGGGCCGGGAGTTGATCTCCACCGCCGTGCCGTGGTCGCGGCAGGCGGTGAACACCTTCTCGGCGTCGAACTTCGACTCGCCGCGCCGGCCCCGGTCGCCTTCGACCAGCCGCCCGGTGCAGTGTCCGAGCAGGTTCGCGTCCCCGCTGGACACGGCGCGCACCATGCGCCGCGTCATCGCCGCGGAATCCATCGCGAGCTTGGAGTGCACGCTGGCCACCACGATGTCGAGCCGGTCCAGCAGCTCCGGTTCCTGGTCCAGCCTGCCGTCGTCGAGGATGTCGACTTCGATGCCGGTCAGAATGCGCATCGGCGCCAGGCGTTCCCGGAGTTCGTCGATGACGTCGAGCTGGGCGCGCAGCCGCTCCGGTGACAGCCCGTTGGCCACCCGCAGCCGCGGCGAATGATCGGTCAGCGCGCAGTACTCGTGGCCCAGCGCCGCCGCCGTGGTCATCATCTCCGCGATGGGCGCGGATCCGTCCGACCAGTTCGAATGGCAGTGCAGGTCGCCGCGGATGGCGGTCCGGATCTCGCCGCCGCCGAGGTCCGCTGCGGCCGAACGCAGTTCGACCAGCGCGTCGGGTTCTCGGCCGGCCCAGGCCTGGGCGATGACCTTCGCGGTTTTGGGCCCCACACCGGGCAGCGACTGCCAACTGTTGGCCTTGCCATGGCGCGCCCGCTGGGCACCATCGAGCGCCTCGATGATGTCAGCGGCGTTGCGGTAGGCCATCACCCGGCGAGAGTCCTCGCGGGCCCGATCCTTGTAGTAGGCGATCTGTCGCAGCGCGATGACTGGGTCCATGCGTCAAGTGTGCCCA
>CAZDYH010000072.1:12817-14156 GCA_964509355.1 uncultured Mycobacterium sp. | reverse complement strand
CCCGCGTAGAGCACAGCGGGGTCCGGGCCGTGCATTCGTACGTACACCAGATCCGTGGTGGCCCGCAGGATGCAGGGCAGGCCGGCGCCGCTCATCACGACGTAGGCCGCGCGGCGCCGCTCGAGCAGCGCATACACTTCCGGCTCGTCCCAGGACGGGTGGCGCAGTTCCACGGCGACCCGCAGCCAGTCCGGCAGGCAGCCGAGAAAGTAGTCCAGGCGGGCATCGTCGCGCCGCTGCGCGGGGTGCAGCTGAACCAGCAACATCCCACGGCGGTCCGCGAGCGCATGCCAGCCGCGCTCGATGCGCTCCACCCACACTTCGGGCGATTTCAATCGGCGGGCGTGGGTCAGGCCGCGGGGTGCCTTGACCGACATCATGAAGCCGTCGGGCAGTCGTTCGCGCCAGCCCGCGAACGTCGATTCGCGCGGCCACCGGTAGAAGCTGGCGTTCAGCTCGACGGTGTCGAACACCTCGACATAGCGGGCGAGGCGAGCAGCCGACGGGAGTCCGGGTGGATAGAGCACCCCGACCCAGTGGTCGTAAGACCAGCCGGATGTGCCGATACGGACAGTCACGCGCGCCTCAGCCCCTCACTTCGGCGGCAGGCCCCTGGCGACGTCCGCGCCGCGATTCACCCAGGACTGGAGTTGGCGTTTGGTCTTCAGCCCTTCGGTGTCCACCCGCAGCCAGCCGCGGGTCTCGCGGCCCGCCATCACCATGGGGTTGACATGCCGGCGTTCCAAGAGCCTTTCGGTGTCCTGCGGCGGAACCCGGACCATCAAGCCGCCCCCACTGAGCGCAGCGACAACCATGTGTCCGCCGATCAGGAACCCGAGGCCGCCGAACATCGCCTTTTCCGCCACGCCACGCTCGGATCCGAGGAGTTCACGGATCCGGTCCGCGAGCTCAGTGTCATAGCCCATGTCGAAACGTTAGCGCCGACGCCGCGGCCGGGCTTGCCGTCAGTCGAGGTCGATGCGGATGGTCAGCAACTCGCTGCCCATCGCGCGGACAACCGTGCTGTTGAGGCCGGGCAGCAGGCGTAGCCGTGCCACCGGGTCGTCGTCGGGCAGTAGATGGGCGGTGCCGCTGCGCCACCGGCCGTGGATGCGCACCCGCACGGCCGGGTCGGCCTTGATGTTGAGCACATAGTGCGAATGCCCGCCGTGCTCGGAGACCATCCAGAACTGGTTGTCCACCACGCGGCCACCGACCGCGGTGCGTCTGGGCTGCCCGGTCTTACGGCCGGTGGTCTCCAGCATCGTGACCGGCAACCGCCGGCCGATCGGGTTGACGACGTACCGCTGCACACCGTGCACGACTCGCCGCTTCATCG
>CAZDYH010000072.1:1696-12717 GCA_964509355.1 uncultured Mycobacterium sp. | reverse complement strand
CCGATCGGGTTGACGACGTACCGCTGCACACCGTGCACGACTCGCCGCTTCATCGCAGCTGCTCAAGCAGCCATCGAACCAGTATGGCCGACGGCGGGCTCCAGGGCAGCCACCACGATCTCGGCGACGTCCGCCATCGGCTTCACCTCCAGGGCTTCGAGCACTTCGGCTGGGACGTCGTCCAGGTCGGGCTCGTTGCGCTGCGGGATGAACACCGTTGACAGACCGGCCCGTTGAGCGGCCAGCAGCTTCTGCTTGACACCGCCGATGGGCAACACCCGACCGTTCAGCGTCACTTCACCGGTCATGCCGACATCGGCGCGAACCTGACGTCCGGTGGCCATCGACACCAGCGCGGTGACCATGGTGACACCGGCGGACGGTCCGTCCTTGGGTACCGCACCGGCGGGCACGTGCACGTGGATGCGGCGGTCCAGGGTCTTCGGGTCGACACCGAGTTGCTCGGCATGTGAGCGCACGTAGGACAGCGCGATCTGCGCGGACTCCTTCATCACATCGCCGAGCTGACCGGTCAACTGCAGGCCCGGTTCGCCCTCGTTCGACCCGGCTTCGATGTAGAGCACATCGCCGCCCAGGCCGGTCACGGCCAGGCCGGTGGCCACTCCGGGCACCGCGGTCCGCTCCGCCGACTCCGGTGTGAACCGGGGCCGCCCGAGGTAGCCGACCAGGTCAGGTTCGTCGATTATCAATAGCGGTTCAGCATCGTCAGCCAGCTTGATGGTGGCCTTGCGCAGCGCTTTGGCCAGCAGCCGCTCGAACTGCCGCACACCGGGCTCGCGGGTGTAGTCGGCGGCGATCTTGCGCAGCGCGGCGTCGGTGACGTTCACTTCGTCGGCCGTCAACGCCGTCCGTTCCCGCTGCCGGGGCAGCAGGTAGTCGCGGGCGATGGCAACCTTGTCGTCCTCGGTGTACCCGTCGATCGTCACCATCTCCATCCGGTCCAGCAGTGCCGACGGGATGTTCTCGACAACGTTGGCGGTCGCCAGGAACACCACATCGGACAGGTCGAGATCCAGGTCGAGGTAGTGGTCGCGGAAGGTGTGGTTCTGCGCCGGGTCGAGCACCTCGAGCAGCGCAGCGCTCGGATCGCCGCGGTAGTCGGAGCCGACCTTGTCGATCTCGTCCAGCAGCACAACGGGATTCATCGAACCCGCTTCGCCGATGGCCCGCACGATGCGGCCGGGCAGCGCGCCGACGTAGGTGCGCCGGTGGCCCCGGATCTCGGCCTCGTCGCGGACACCGCCCAGGGCAACCCGGACGAACTTTCGGCCCAGCGCACGCGCCACGCTCTCGCCCAGCGAGGTCTTGCCGACCCCGGGCGGGCCGGCCAGCACCAGCACCGCACCCGACCCGCGGCCGCCGACGACCTGCAGACCGCGCTGCGCCCGGCGAGCACGCACCGCCAGATATTCGACGATGCGGTCCTTGACGTCCTCCAGCCCGTGATGGTCGGCGTCGAGGATCTCGCGGGCCGACTTCAGGTCGGTGGAGTCCTCGGTGGTGACGTTCCAGGGCAGGTCCAGGACGGTGTCAAGCCAGGTGCGGATCCAACCGCCCTCGGGGCTCTGCTCGCTGGAGCGTTCCAGCTTGCCGACCTCGCGCAGCGCGGCTGCACGCACCTTGTCCGGCAGTTCGGCGGATTCGACGCGGGTCCGGTAGTCATCGGAGCCGTCGGGCTCACTCTCGCCGAGTTCCTTGCGGATCGCGGCCAACTGCTGGCGCAGCAGGAACTCCTTCTGCGTCTTCTCCATCCCGGAGCGGACGTCTTCGGCGATCTTGTCGTTGACCTCGACCTCGGCCAGGTGGTCGCTGGTCCAGTCGATCAGCGCGCGCAGCCGTTCGGCGACGTCCTCGGTCTCCAGCAGCTGCCGCTTCTGCACGTCGGTCAGGTAGGACGCATAGCCCGACGTGTCGGCCAGCGCCGACGGGTCGGTCAGCTTGTTGACGACGTCGACGATCTGCCAGGCCTCGCGGCGCTGCAGCATGGCCAGCAGCAGCTTCTTGTACTCCGCGGCCAGGGCGCGGGTCTCATCGGTGGGTTCGGTCTCGGCGACCTCGCTCACCTCGACCCATAGCGCAGCACCCGGCCCGCTCGTGCCGGCGCCGATATGCGCCCTGCGCTCACCCCGCACGACTGCGGCAGTCCCGCCGGCGATGCGTCCGACCTGCACGATCGAAGCCAGCACACCGTAGGACGGGTAGCGGTCGTCCAGCCGCGGGGCGATCAGCAGCTTGCCCGAGTCGCTGGCCCGCGCGGCGTCGACGGCGGCCCGTGCGGCATCGTCGAGCGCGATCGGCACCACCATTCCCGGCAGCACGATCGGGTTGCTGATGAACAGCACCGGCACTGATGTGGCCTCGGCCATCAATCCTCCAAAGTTAAGCCTGTTGCGCTCAACCCTGGTGATGGCCGGTTTGTTCCCAACCCTTTGTTGGCGTTCGCTCTCGGTGGACTGAACACGCCGCTGCCGGCGGCCCTCGACGTTGAGGTACCGCCGGCAGCGGAATGCCGAACGCGCGTGCGTTTCTATCCGGCCGCCTGTATCGCGGGCGCGGCCGGCGCGGGCGCAGCAGGCGGGCCGTTCAGCACCCGCTGGATGTCAGGCACCATCTGCTGCAGCTGCTGACCCCAGTAGCCCCAGCTGTGGGTGCCGTTGGGCGGGAAGTTGAACACGCCGTTCGTGCCACCCGCGGCGATGTAGTTCTCCTGGAAGGTCTTGTTGGTCCGCAACGTGAAGCCCTCGAGGAACTGCGCCGACATCAGGTTCCCGGTGGTGGTGCCGGCGTCGAGGTCCGACGGGGTGCCGGTACCGCAGTAGACCCAGATCCGGGTGTTGTTGGCGACGAGCTGCTGGACATTGACCATCGGGTCGTTGCGCCGCCACGCCGGGTCACTGGACGGGCCCCACATGCTCGTGGCGCTGTAACCGCCGGCATCGTTCATCGCCAGACCGATCAGCATCGGCCACCAACCCTCGGACGGGTTCAGGAAGCCCGACAGCGACCCGGCGTAGACGAACTTCTGCGGGTAGTAGATGGAGTAGATCAGCGCGGAGTTGCCGGCCATCGAGATACCGACCACGGCATTGCCGTTGGGATCGACGCCCCGGTTGGCCTGCAGGTAGGCCGGCAGCTCCTGGGTCATGAACGTTTCCCACTTATAGGTGTAAGTCTGGCCGTTGCCCTGTGACGGCTGATACCAGTCGGTGTAGAAGCTGGACTGGCCGCCGACCGGCATGATCGTCGACAGCCCGGACCCGTACAACCACTCGAACGCCGGGGTGTTGATGTCCCAGCCGCTGTAGTCGTCCTGTGCCCGCAGACCGTCGAGCAGGTAGACCGCGTGCGGGCCACCACCCTGGAACTGCACCCGGATGTTGCGGCCCATCGATGCCGACGGCACATCCAGGTACTCGACTGGCAGACCCGGCCGCGAAAACGCCCCCGCGGTCGCCGAACCCCCGGCCACGCCGATCAGGCCGGGCAGTGCGGCCGCTGCCACAGCGGCGACAGCCAGCCGGCGTGCCCAGGTACCTCGTATCTTCTCGACGAACTTCATGACGACTACCTTCACCTTTCCTACGCATGCCGCTAGTGATCGACGTTGCTGTGCCTCGGTAGTGGAACACGCGAAGTTGCCGTCGCCAGGTACGCAAGACGGAGCGCCGACGTCGCGGTTAGCTAACGGTTATGAGTCGGCGCGGACTCGGGGAATGTGCGGCCCGCAGGCCATGGCGGGCCACTGAATGACATTGACACGGACTTGAACTGGGAGTATGGCGCAATGTCACCGCCGACTCGGACGCCGTGGCATCCTTCGGGTCACAGCGAGGTCACGCCACAGCAACGGTTTCCGATCCGTGTGGTTACGCCTTGCCATCATCATCGGCAGTCAGCGGCACCAGCCGATGGAGCTGTGTCACATGACGGGGCGACAACTCCTCGAGGCACGTGACGCCGAGCAGGCGCATCGTCCGGGCCAGCTGTCCGGACAGGATCTCGATGGCCCGGTTCACGCCGGCCTCGCCGCCGGCCATCAAACCGTAGAGGTAGGCCCGACCGATCAATGTGCAACGCGCACCCAACGCGACGGCAGCGACGATATCCGCGCCCGACATGATCCCAGTGTCCAGCAGGATCTCGGTGTCGATGCCGAGCTCTCCGGCCACCCGTGGCAGCAGATGGAAGGGCACCGGCGCGCGGTCGAGCTGGCGGCCGCCGTGGTTGGACAGCACGATGCCGTCGGCGCCGAGATCGACCACCGCGCGAGCGTCCTCGAGTGTCTGGATGCCCTTGACAACCAGCTTGCCCGGCCACTGCGTCTTGATCCACGCCAGGTCATCGAAAGTGACGGTCGGGTCGAACATGGTGTCCAGGTACTCGGCCACCGTGCCGGACAAGCGGTCCAGCGACGCGAACGCCAACGGTTCGGTGGTGAGCAGGTCGAACCACCACCGCGGTCGGCCTACGGCGTCGAGCACGGTTCGCAGCGTGAGCGCCGGGGGTATCGACATGCCGTTTCGTGTGTCGCGCAGCCGTGCGCCGGCGACCGGTACGTCGACCGTGACCAGCAGGGTGTCGTAGCCAGCGGCGGCGGCTCGCTCCACCAGCGCCATCGAACGGTCCCGGTCTCTCCACATGTACAGCTGAAACCACTTGCGGCCGTTGGGTGCTGCCGATCTGACGTCCTCGATCGACGTGGTGGCCAGCGTCGACAACGAGAACGGAATGCCGGCCTTGGCTGCGGCGCGGGCGCCGGCGACCTCGCCCTCGGTCTGCATCAACCGGGTGAAGCCCGTGGGTGCGATGCCGAACGGCAGTGCGACCGGTTGTCCGAAGACGTTCCATCCGGTGCTCACGTGGGACACGTCACGCAGGATGCTCGGGTGAAACTCGATGTCGCGGAAGGCCTGCCGGGCCCTCGCCAGCGACAGCTCGTCCTCGGCTGCGCCGTCGGTGTAGTCGAACGCCGCCCTCGGGGTACGCCGTTTGGCGATGCGTCGCAGGTCCTCGATGGTGAGCGCGGATTCGAGCCGTCGCTGCTTCAGGTTCAGTTGCGGCTTCTTGAACTGGATCAGTGGCGCGAAGTCGCGAACCTTGGGCACCCGTCGTTTGATTGCGATCAACTCAGGCCTAGTCGTCGACCGCCGTCAATGCACGCTGGACGTTGACCTTGCGCTCCTCGATCGCACGGCCGATCTCCTGCGCCAGCAGCGGCTTGCGCTGCACCAGCTCCTCAATGTGTTCGCGGTTGATCTGCAACACGGTGGTCTCTTCCGTCGCGTAGGCGCCGGCCGTGGCGGGTTCGCGCGTCAACGCGGTCTGCCCCAGAAAGTCACCCTCTTCCAGCGTTCGGACGGGGAGGGTCGATCCGTCGTCGGTGTTGACCGTCAATCCAACCCGTCCGCTTACCAGGAAGGTCATCCGCGTGGGCACCTGACCGGGAAGCTGGATGACCTCGCCGGCACCGTACCGGGTGATCTTGGTGTGCGGAAGAAGCTCCTGCTGGTCAAGGTGGCTGAGCCGCAGGGTCGGGGCCACGATACGCAGCGCCTTCTCCATGCGTTCCGCCGTCGGGAAGTCGTCGTCGGCTTCGTCGAGGTGCAGTTCCGCCCGGCGGGCCGCATACCAGATCCAGCGCAGGAAGGTGGCGCGTGCGGCGGCATCATCGCTCGGCGATCGAAGCGGGATCAACGTCCTGTACCCGGTACCGCCGACCGACGCATCGAGCTGGCGATTGCCCAGGGGAACCGTGTCCGGCACGGCCTTGGCACGCAGGTTCGGCAGCGTGCCGGCCACCCGGGACAGCAGGGCGCAGACCTGGTCCGGGGGGTCGCTCAACGAGAACACGGTGTCCACCGTCATCGAATGGGCACCGTGCGGCCGGCTCAGATTGGTGAACGATGCCTCGGCCAGCACGGAGTTCGGCATGACCTGCAGTCCGCTACCGGTGTCGATGTGCGTCGCGCGCCAGTTCACCTCGACCACGCGGCCGCGGGCCGAGGGTGTGTCGAGCCAGTCACCCAGTCGGAAGGGCTGCTCGAACAGCAACAACAGACCCGAGATGATCTGCCCGACGGAGTTCTGCAGCGCCAGGCCCAGGACGATCGAGCCGATGCCCAACGCCGTGAAGAGGCCACCGATGTTGGCGCCCCAGATGTAGGAGAAGATCAGCGCGAGACCGACCGCGATGAGCACGAACCGGGCCACATCGAGGAAGATCGACGGGATCCGCTTGCGCCAGCTGCCTTCGGGAGCGCCCTGGAACAGGGTGGCATTGAGCCCGGACAGCAGCAGGACCAGCACCACGAAGCCGCACACGGTCGCCACGATCCGCACCGACGTCGCCTCGGCCGACACCTCGGTCGCCTTGACCAGCAGAAGAAGTAGCGCGGCCAGCGGCAGGATGTAGTTGCGCACCAGGGAAACGGGCCTGGCCAGGCCGCTGTGCCGCCGAATCAGCGCATTCTGCAGTTCGGTGAGGAGCACCAGGCCGACCGGCAGCCCCACCGCAACGCCGACAGCCCAGAAGAACCACGGCGCCTCCAGCACACTGGTCATGAGTGCCGCTCCGACAGCCGCCAGAAGGGCTGCGGCTCACCGTCCACCGTGATTTCACCCGCGGCGGTGAAGTGGCGGGTGTCCCGCATCGCGTCGTACACCGCCGAGGTGACGTAGACACCCGGCTTACGGGAATCGCCCTGCACCTGGAAGGCGAGGTTGACCGCGGCGCCCCACATGTCGTACACCACGCTGGAGCGGCCGACGAGGCCGCTGCTGACGGCGCCGGTGTCGATCCCGGCTCTCAGCTCGAGGTGATTTCCGGTCTGGCGGTTGAACCGGTCAACGATGTGCTGCATCTCGAGCGCGAAGTCGACTGTCCGGCGGGAATTGTCCAGCCGGGGCACATTCAATCCGCAGCTGGCGAGGTAGCCGTTGTGCAGCGTCCGCACGCGCTCGACACCCAAGTTCTCCGCGGCGGCGTCGAACTGGCGCACAAGTTCGTTGACGATGGCCAGCGACTCATCGGACGTCAGCTGCGACGACAGTTCGTCCAGGCCGACGATGTCAGCGAAGATCACCGTGACGTCCTGGTGATCCTGGGCGATCGTCTCCTCGCCACCCCGGTAGCGCTCGACGACCTGCTCCGGCATCATGGACAGCAGCAGCCGGTCGTTCTCCCGTCGCTGTTCGTTGAGCAAACCCTCCTTGATTCTGAGGTTTCGGCTCATGTCGTTGAAAGCGACAGTCAAATCGCCGAATTCGTCGCGGGACCGAACCGGCAGGACCACGTCATAGTCGCCGCCGCTGATCCGCTGGGTGCCTGCCTCCAGGCGGCGGATCGGTCGCACGAACAGCTGGGCGATCAGCATGGCCGCCAGACAGACGGCGAAGATGATAGCGGCCGTCGACAGCACCAGAGTCCGGGTGAACGCCGCGACCGGGGCGAAGGCCTCCGACGTGTCGAGCTTCGCCACGATGGACCAGCGCAGCCCCGGTAGATCCACCGGGGCGTAAGCCTGCAGCGTCTTGTTTCCGAGATAGTCGCGCGCGATCAGGGTGCCCCGCTCGCCACGCTGGGCGGATTTGGTGGCTTCACCCCCCACCGGCTGCACCAGCGTGGTGCCGCCCTGACGGACTGCCAGCTCAGCAACGTCCGGCGGGGTGCCGGCGTTCACCGCGTCGCGCTTGTAAGCCTGTGGATCCTCGATGAAGAGCCGTGAGTCCGACCGCATCAGGTCATCGGGCCCGACCAGGAATGTCTCGCCGGTCTTGCCCATGCCGGCGGCTTCCCACTTCCTGTCGAAGGTCATCAGCCGGTTGATTTTCGAGATCGGGAATTGCACCGCCAGCACACCGTCGACGCGCCCCCGGGGGCCGACCGGCACCATCATCCACGCGGTGGGCTGGTCCGCGGGTTGATAGTCACCGAAGTCGGTGATGCCGACATAGCCGACGGCATTCGACAGCAGGGTCTTGTCGAAAGCGTCCCGCACTTCGCCCTGCCGGTAGGGTCCGGTCAGGATGTTGGTGCCCAGGTCGACGCCCTTGTAGGCGGTGTAGACCACGTTTCCCCGGGTGTCGAGCAGCAGAGCATCCTCGAATTCGAAGCGGTTGACGATCTCCCGGAAGAAGCCGTTGTAGCGGGCGTTGGCCGCAGACCACACGCTGCCGTCGCGCGCGTCGTCGTTCTTGATCGACGCATCCCAGTCGGTGAAGGGCGCGGTGTAGTTCGCCTGCAGGTACTTCTGCGCATTCGACGTCGGCAGCAGCGCGTCGACGTCCACCTGGTTTCCGGTCTGCTGCCCCTCGCTCCTGGCGAACTGGTTTCTGTAGTAGTTCTCGATGGACTGCTGCTGGGCAGGATTGATCGTCGCGGTGTTGAGCTGGTCGAACCCGGCAGTGAACGCCTGGAGGGCGTCGATCGTCGTCGATCCGCGCGAGTAGATGATCAACCTGTTCCTCAGGTCCGAGAACTCCGAGTGCAACGCGCGGGACTGCGACTCGCGTATTTCCGTCAACCGATCGAACACCGATGCGCGCAGGGAGCTGCGCCCGGACTGGTAGCCGATGGCGCCGACCACCGCTGCCGACAGGATGCTGGTCAGCAACAACATGACGAGCAGCTTGGATTGAATGCTCACGCGCGACAGCGGGCGGCGCCGGTTGAACCTGCGGGCCTTCCGCTTCGGGTCCTCGTCGACTGGTATGTGCGAGTCCGTGGGCGGTGTCGTCGGCTCCGCACGTGTCTCTGTGGAAGATGGCGGCATCGGCGTCCTTTCGGATCAGGCGCGGGCCCGTGGATCTATGTCGTCCGGGGGAACCCACCACCCGAATCCCCGCAGAAGACTAGCTTGCAGGACTGGGAAAACAACATCGCAGCGGGGAGACCGCCCGGATTGCCGACCGCCGCTGTGCGACCGTTTACTCCCATGAGTAGTGCAGACGCATCCGATCCTTACAACCTGCAGCGGTTCGTCGACGCGCAGTCGCCGGTTTACGAAACCGTCGTCGGCGAACTGCGCAGCGGCAGGAAACGCAGCCATTGGATCTGGTTCATCTTTCCGCAGCTGTCGGGGTTGGGCAGCAGCCCGACGGCGATGAGGTACGGAATCTCTTCGTCGGCCGAGGCCGAAGCGTATCTGGCGCACGCGGTGCTCGGGTCGCGCCTGCGGGAGTGTGCGCAAATGGTCAGCGCCGTGCAGGGCAGGTCCATCGAGCAGATATTCGGCTGGCCCGACAACCTCAAGGTGCGTTCGTCGATGACGTTGTTCGCCCGCTGCGCCCCCGACAACCGCGACTTCGTCGCGGTGCTCGACAAGTACTTCGACGGCGAGGAAGACCCGGTGACGGTTGCGCGGCTGACGGGAGGCGACTGACGGTCAGACGGGTCGCAGGATCAGCCAGCCGTGCGGTTGCACCACCGCCTCGCCGACAACCTCCTCCGGGGGAGCGTCCGTTCCGCCGAGAACCAGGCCGGACAATTCCAGTGCCGACGGCGTGTCGGCAATGTTGAGGGCGACGATCAGCGCGTCGTCATCGTGGCGTGTCTCGTAGACGTACTGCCGGTTGTCGAGTCGCAGCGCGCTGGTGCGCGCGTCATGTAGCCACCCGTGTCGTCTGCGCAGCCCGATCAGATACTGGTGCAACGCGAATACCTCACGCTCAAGGGCATCGAGCTGCACTGGGGGAGAACCGAACTGGGGCCGCACCGCGTCATCACCGCCGAATCGCTGCTCTTTGACCCCGCGGTAGCCGAACTCGTCACCGGCGTAGACGCTGGGGATACCGCCGGTCGTCATCAGGATCACCAGGGCGTGCGCGAGATGCCCGGGATGCTCGAGCGCGCTGGCGATGCGGGTGACGTCATGATTGCCGATGAAGGTCAGCGGGGCGAAGCGGGTGAGGAAGTCGTTGTGCCGCTGCAGCGCCCAGTCGAGCTCGTGGAAGTTGCCGTCGTTGAGACTGCTCCAGATCGCCTTCCACAGCTCGTACTGGGTGACCGAGTCGAAGCCGGTGTTCTGGACCACTGCGGCGTAGTCACCGTGGATGACTTCGCCGACGAACCAGCCATCGGGGTGGGTATCGCGCACCCGGGGCAGGACGGCGGCCCAGAACCGTTCCGGCACGGCGTATGCCGCATCCAGCCGCCAACCGTCTGCGCCGCGGCCCAGCCAGTGCGTCATGACGTCGACGGTGTAGTCGATCACCTCGGGGTTGTCGTGGTTCAGGGTGATGAGGTCACCGTGGCCCTCGAACGTCGCGAAGCGTCCGGGTCGTCCGCGGAACCAGCGCGCCGCGGGATGCTTGGCGTCCTGGTCGAGGGCCTCGCGATAGCGGGGGAAGTCGGTGCCGACGTGGTTGAACACACCGTCCAGCAGAACCCGTAGCCCCCGCCGGTGTGCTTCGTCGACGAGGTGGTCGAAGTCGGCGTCATCGCCGAGCCGTGGGTCGATGCGGTAGTGGTCGCTGGTGTCGTAGCCATGCGTACGGGACGCGAAGACGGGGCCGAGCGCGATCCCGGATGCGCCCAGTTCGATGGCGTGGTCGAGCCAGTCGACGATCCTGCGCAACCGGTGTTCGGTGGCCGCGGGCGGTGGATCCGCGGGAAAGGCGCCGACGAAACCCAGGGGATAGATCTGCCACCAGATCGCGTGCTGAACCCAGTCCGGCGTGGTCATGCGCTCGACGCCAGGAAGACGCAGAACACCATGAGATACGGCCACCGGTAGCGGCCGTCGATCCAGAACAAGCTGGAGAACAGCACATGAATCGGATCGGCGGCCAGGTGGTGCAGATTGGTCGACCGATACAGCAGCAGCTCACGCAGACTCTCCGGGGGCTGCGAATGCTGGATGACGGTAGTCAGCAACAGCGCCGTCAACCAGGAAAACGTCGACGCCGCGCTACGCAAGTACCGCCCGACGACGCCGGGCCAGGAGCACTGAACCGGCCTAGTCGCCACAGCACCCCGGAGCGGCCACATCCAGCCGGCAGGC
>CAZDYH010000072.1:0-1596 GCA_964509355.1 uncultured Mycobacterium sp. | reverse complement strand
CTGAACCGGCCTAGTCGCCACAGCACCCCGGAGCGGCCACATCCAGCCGGCAGGCGCATGACGCGGTGATCGCGATGTCGGCGCGGGCCCGGGACAGTTCGAGTTGCCGCTCGACGAGGGCTGCCTCGGCGGTCCGGCCCAGGCGCTGCAGGCATTCGTGGTAGCCGTGCAGGCTCCACACATTGCCCGGGTGTTGGCAGGGTCGGCTCAGGGTGGGATCCAGGCCGAGGTCGGCGGCATACACTTCGGCTGCTTGCTCGACGTAGCCCTGCTCGAGCAGCAGTGCACCGTAGGCGTGTCGGGCCGGCTGCATCCAGCCCCAGGGCTCGTCGTAGGGCAGCGCGTCGTCGAGTTCGATCGAACGCCGCAGATGTCCGAACGCATCGTCGAAATGGCCTTCGCGGTAGGCGATCTCGCCGTCAAGCATCGCGGCGGCCACAGCAAGGATGTCGCGGCTGGTGTTGTTGAACAGACAGCGCGATTCGGGAATCCGCGAATAAGCCACCGTGAACGCTTCCCGCTCGGCACGTGCCTGCGGCAGTTGACCTTTGGCGGTGAGCGCCACGCCGCGGCCGTAGTGAATCATGGCGGCGGTGGTGCAGTAGAGCTCGAGGTCCGCGGGCAGCGGTTCGGCGATCAGGTCGTCCCAGCGGCCAAAGCGGATCAGGACGTGGACGCGCAGCGGAACGAATGCTTCCAGCCAGTCCGCCATCGGCGGGGACTGGATCGACAGCAGCTCGGGTGTGAGCTGGCCGGCGAGTTCCTCGGCGGCCTGCAGCGCGATCTTCGACTGACCCGCGAACATCGCCGAATACACCACAAAGTGCAGATCGTGGGCGCGGTAGAGCGAGTAGAAGTTCAGCGGGCCTTCGCGCTCCACGAACCTGCGGTCCGCGGCGACCGCGGACAGGTTCGACACGATCGAGCTGTGATAGTCGCCGCACAGCACGTCGATATGGCTGGGCATGTGCTGGAGATGACCGGCATCCGGTACCAGCCCGCGCAGCAGATCAGCCGCCGGCAGGGCATCTTCGGGGTGGGCCGACATCTCCATCGTGTGCAGGTAGAGGTGCAGCAGGCCGGGGTGCGCCTTCCCGGCGGAGCTGGCCAGGGCGTCATCGAGAATCCGTTTTGCCTCGACGACCCGGGATCCGGGAGCGGGCTCGCCGGTGCGGGTGTCCCAGAGTGCCCACGCCGTCACGTTGACCAGCGCATCGGCGGCCAACGTCTGGACATCGACGTCGTCGGGGTAGGCCCGGGCCAGCGTCGCCATCGCGTCGGCGTAGGCCGCGTATCCGGCGGCGAGTGCGTCGGCATCCTCGGGGTCCGCGGTGGGGAACCGGGTCGCCAACGCGTCGATGAGGCCGCGTTCGACGACGGTCGCGCGGCCGTCGGCCGCCAGCCGAAGTTCCGTCCGGGCCCGGGTCAGCGATGCCGTCAGGTCGACCGGATCGAACACCTCCCACGCCTTGTTGTAGTTCGGTCCGACGGCATAGGCGATACCCCAGCGCGCGATCGCGAGGTCGGCGTCGAGGCTCAGCGCACGCTCGAAGCAGCGGATCGCCTCGTCGTGGTTGAAGGCATAGGCCCACACCA
>CAZDYH010000071.1:11143-14195 GCA_964509355.1 uncultured Mycobacterium sp. | reverse complement strand
CGGCGGCCTTCTCCAGGCCGTCGGTGACATCGCGACTGCGGGGCTTGATATCGACTGTGGCATCAGCCTGCGATGAGCTGCTTGCGCGAAGAGCATCAGCCTGCGATGAGCCGCTTGCGCGAAGAGCATCAACCTGCGTGGTTTCGGGCATCGTTCAAGTATGCCCGCACGGATGTGGCCGCCAAAATCACTTCGTATACCCCGGCGGGGTATCGGGGTAAGGTGGCGCTATGGCGCCCGCCACTGCTCGCATCGTTGCAGGCGTTGTGGCGCTCGTCACCGCCGCCGTGTTGTCCTCCTGTGGCAGCTCATCGTCGAACGACCCCGCCGGCCAAGCCAAACATGAGGACACACCCCTGATAACCGAGAAGCCGGCCGGCTACAACGCCGACGACATCGCGTTCGCCACGAATATGATCCCCCACCACGAGCAAGCCCTCGAGTTGTCGGCGCTGGTGCCCGACCGCTCCGCCAACCCCCAGGTGATCAAGCTGGCCGCGGACATCTCGGCGGCGCAGACTCCGGAGATCGAGACCATGAAGGTGTTCCTGGTGCAGTGGAAGGAAAACCCCGACACGGGTTCCGGCCACGGCGGCCACGGCGCCATGTCAATGCAGGGCATGGTCGATGAGGCCACCATGGTGAGACTCGAGTCGCTGAAGGGTACCGAGTTCGACACACTGTGGGTGCAATCGATGATCGACCACCACCGGGGCGCAATCGAGATGGCGAAGGCCGAGATTGCCAACGGCGACAACGTCGACGCCGTAGCCATGGCCAAGCGCATCGTCAGCACGCAACAGGCCGAAATCGACCAGATGAAGCAGATGTTGGGAGGCTAGATGACAGCCGCACACGGGTACTCGCCGCACAAGGACAATTACGCCAAGCGGTTGCGCCGCATCGAGGGACAGGTTCGCGGCATCGCCAAGATGATCGACGAGGACAAGTACTGCATCGACATCCTCACCCAGATCAGCGCCGTCAACAGCGCCCTGCAGTCGGTGGCCCTGGGGTTGCTCGACGAGCATCTCGGACACTGCGTCAGCCACGCCGTCGCCGAGGGCGGTGAAGAGGCCGAGGCGAAACTCGCCGAAGCCTCCGCCGCCATCGCACGGCTGGTCCGATCCTGAGCGTTGTCGCGCTGGTTACTGAATGCTGAAGGCGGTGGGCCTTACTACGAACACCACCCGCTCCGTCGCATCATCGGGGGCTGCCGTGAACGGCCCACCGTAGCGGTCGTTCAGATGCAGGAAGTATCGGCCGGTGGGGTCGTGCTCGATGTTCTCGAGCTTGCCGCGGACCTCAAGATACCGGTACGGGTTGTCGGGATCGATGATCGACATCGCGACCCGGGGATGGGTCATCACATTGCGGTACTTCTGTCCCTTGGTGGTGTACGTGAAACGGAGCCGCTCGCCGTCCCAGTCGAACCACATCGGGTTCACCTGCACCGTGCCGTCTGGTCTGGTGGTGGCCAGATGTCCGTACAACGGACGCTCCAGCAGATCCTCGTAGCCATCGGGAATGGCAACCATCGCGTTCCTTTCACGGCGCTCCGAACCACCATCGGTCGGTCGAGCCGATACCGTGGTCGCTGCTAACACTATGACTGTCGAAAGCCGAACGGCACGCACCGGACCGTGGACGCCGCGGATCGCGCTCCAGTTGACGGTGCTGAGCGCGGCGGCCTTCGTCTATGTCACCGCCGAAATCGTTCCGGTCGGCGCGCTGCCCGCGATCGCCCTCGATCTACATGTCAGCGAGGCCCTGGTCGGCACCCTGCTGGCCAGCTATGCCCTGGTGGCGGCGTTGACGACGGTCCCGCTGGTCCGTTGGACCGCGCGGTGGCCCCGGCGCCGGACGCTGCTGGTGACCCTCGTCTGCCTGACGGTGTCGCAGCTCATCTCTGCACTGGCGCCCAACTTCACGGTGCTGGCCGGTGCCCGGGTGCTGTGTGCGATCACCCATGGGCTGATGTGGTCCGTCATCGCCCCGATCGGCGCGCGGCTGGTGCCGGCCAGCCATGCCGGGCGCGCAACCACCGCCGTGTACGTCGGGACCAGCCTGGCGTTGGTGGTCGGAAGCCCGATGACGGCAGCGATGAGCGAGCTGTGGGGTTGGCGGTCGGCGGTGGCGGTGATCACGGCGGCGGCCGCGGCCGTCACGCTGGCGGTGTGGCTGATGCTGCCCCCGATGGTGATGATGCCCTCCGAGCATGGCGAGGCCGGCCGCCGCCGGGAGCGGCATCACCGCAACGGCCGGCTGGTCACCCTGAGCGTGCTGACCCTGATCGGTGTGACGGGCCACTTCATCTCCTACACGTTCATCGTGGTGGTCATTCGCGATGTGGTGGGTGTGCGCGGACCCCAGCTGGCCTGGCTGCTGGGCGCCTACGGTATCGCCGGACTCGTCTCGATGGGGCTGATGGCCCGCCCACTGGACCGTCGACCGAAGGCGGCCGTGGTCGGTTCTCTGGCCGCGCTCGCGCTGGCCTTCGCCGTGTTGGCGTCATTGGCGTTCAGTGCTGGTCACACCGCCGCCACCGTGGTGGTGGGAATCGGAGCGCTGCTGCTGTGGGGCGCCATGGCCACCTCGCTTCCGCCGATGCTGCAGTCCGTGGCGATGCGTACCTCTCCAGGCGACCCCGACGGGGCGTCGGGGCTGTATGTGGCCGCATTTCAGGTCGGCATCATGGCCGGATCGCTGGCGGGCGGACTGCTGTACGAACGTTCAGGCGTGCCGGTGATACTCGCCGCCTCGGCGGTCCTGGTGGCCAGTGCGCTGGCCGGTGTGACGGCCATCCGGCACCTCTTCGATGTTCCTGGGGCGATCAGTCAGAAGTAACACTCCCGGCCGCATTGCGATGAACACTGCAGTTCAACGCCTTGGGCCGAGCGCTTGCTTGGGGGTCGGGCGGCTATCGGTGGCGATAGCTGGTCCCCGCGCTGTGCGACACTGGATGAAGTATGTGACTGGAGGTATGCACATGTCGCGATGGACGAGGAGGACGCTCGTCGCCGGCTTCTGCACGGCCGGAATGGTTGCCGGG
>CAZDYH010000071.1:2929-11043 GCA_964509355.1 uncultured Mycobacterium sp. | reverse complement strand
TGCCGCAGGTACGCCGGCCGGGCAGAACCCGCTGCCGTTCACCGGCGACCCGGTGTTCGCGCCGCCGACGTTCAACCCGGTCAACGGCTCGATGGTGGGCGTCGCCAAGCCGATCATCATTAACTTCCAGCGTCCCATCGCCGACCGTGCGCTGGCCGAGCAGGCCATCCACATCTCGTCGGTGCCGCCGGTGACCGGCAGGTTCTACTGGACGACCAACTCCCAGGTGCGCTGGCGTCCGCAGGACTTCTGGCCGGCGGGCACCGTCGTCAACATCGACGCCAGCGGCGCGAAGTCCAGCTTCCGCGTGGGCGACTCGCTGGTCGCGACCATCGACGACAAGACGCACCAGATGCAGATCATGCGCAACGGCAAGCTGGAGAAGACATTCCCGGTGTCGATGGGCAAGCCAGACGGCAAGCATGAGACCAAGAACGGCACCTACTACGTGCTGGAGAAGTTCCCCGACCTCGTGATGGACTCCTCGACCTACGGTGTGCCGGTGAACTCACCCGAGGGCTACAAGCTCAAGGTGCAGTGGGCGGTGCGGATCGACAACAGCGGCGCCTTCGTGCACAGCGCGCCGTGGTCGGTCGGGGATCAGGGCAAACGCAACGTCAGCCACGGTTGCATCAACCTGAGCCCGGACAACGCCAAGTGGTTCTACGACAACTTCGGCAGCGGCGACCCGGTCGTCGTCAAGAACTCCGTCGGCCTCTACACCAAACCCGACGGCGCCGACGACTGGCAGTGGTTCTAACCCGCCCGACTAGTTCCAGATCCGAACGCGCTGCTGCGGGTCCAGGTACAGCTCGTCGTTCTCGCTGACCTCGAACGCGTCGTAGAACGCGTCGATGTTGCGGATCACGCCGTTGCAGCGGAACTCCGGCGGTGCGTGCGGATCGATCGCCAGCCGCCGGACCGCTTCGGCCTCACGGGACTTGGTGCGCCACACCTGCGCCCAGCCGAACAGCACCCGCTGCACGCCGGTCAGCCCGTCGATCACCGGTGCCTCCTTGCCGCCCAGTGACAGCCGGTAGGCCAGCAGCGCGATGGACAACCCGCCCAGGTCGCCGATGTTCTCGCCGACCGTGAACGCGCCGTTGACATGGGCGTCGCCGCGGCCCTCGAGATCGCGCGGCACATAGCCGTCGTACTGCTCGATCAGCTTCTTGGTGCGCGCCCCGAACTCGGCACGGTCCTCATCGGTCCACCAGTCGACGAGGTTGCCGTCACCGTCGTACTTGGCGCCCTGATCGTCGAAACCGTGCCCGATCTCGTGGCCGATGACCGCACCGATGCCCCCGTAGTTGGCGGCGTCGTCGGCCTCGGCGTCGAAGAACGGCGGCTGCAGAATGCCGGCCGGGAAGACGATCTCGTTCATCCCCGGGTTGTAGTAGGCGTTGACGGTCTGCGGGGTCATGAACCATTCGTCGCGGTCCACCGGTCCGCCGAGCTTGGCCAGCTCACGGTCGTAGCCCACCTCGTAGCCGCGCCGGTAGTTGCCGTACAGGTCGTCGCGTTGGATCCGCAGCTGCGAGTAGTCCCGCCATTTCTTCGGGTATCCGATCTTGGCGGTGAACTTGTCCAGCTTGGCCAGCGCGCGCTGCCGCGTCTCGGGCGTCATCCAGTCCAGGTCGTTGATGCTGACCCGGTACGCCTCACGCAGGTTGTCCACCAGCACGTCCATCCGGGACTTGGCATCCGGTGGGAAGTGCCGCTCCACGTACAGCTTGCCCACCGCATCGCCCATCAGGTTCTCCACCAGCGACACGCCCCGTTTCCACCGGTCGCGGATTTGCTCGGTGCCAGACAGCGTGCGGCCGTAGAACGCGAAATCCTCGGCGATCAGGTCATCGGTCAGCATGGCGGCGCGGGCATGAATGAGTCTCCAGCTCAGCCACCATTTCCAGTCCTCGAGATCTTCGCCGGCCCATCGTGCGGCGAACGCGGTCAGATAGTCGGGCTGACGGACCACGAGTTCCGCCGCCGACTCCGGCGAACTGCCCAACGCGGTGACCCAGCCCGCCCAGTCGAAGCCGGGCGCCTCGGCGGGCAGGTCGGCGAAGGCCCGCAGGTTGTAGCTGAGGTCGGCATCGCGGCGTTTGACGACGTCCCAGTGCGCCGCGGCCAGCTTGGTCTCCAGTGTGACGATGTGCGCGGCGGTGTCGATCCACTCCTCCGGGCTGCCGCGGTAGACCAGGGCGAACATCGTGGCGATGTGCCCGGGGTAGGCGGCCAGGATGGCTGCGTGCTGGTCGTCGCGGTAGTACGACTCGTCGGGCAGGCCGATGCCGCTCTGCGTCAAGTGCACCAGGTACCGGGTGGAGTTCTTCGAGTCGGTGTCCACGTAGAGCCCGACGCCGCCACCGACACCCGTGCGCTGCAGTCTGCCGATGACGGCCGCCAGCGCGGCCGGGTCGGCGGCCTCGTCGATCATCGCGAGTTCGTCCAGCAGCGGCCGCACGCCGCGACGCGCAACAGCATCCTCGTCGAGGAAGCTGGCGTACAGGTCGCCGATGCGCTGCTGGTCGGTGCCGGTGGCGGCGTTCGCATCAGCGGCCTCGTCGATCAGGTCACGGACCTGTTCCTCGGCGCGGTCGAACAGCGAGCGGAACGCGCCGTCGGTGGCTCGGTCGGCCGGAATCTCGTAGCCCGTCAGCCAGCGGCCGTTGACGTGGCCGAACAGATCGTCCTGCGGGCGCAGCGAGTCGTCGACATGGCTCAGGTCGATACCCGAGCGGATGGTGTCTACCGTCACCCCGCCATCCTTCCATGCGGTGGCGACCGAGTCGGTCGCGCGCAAGCGGCGCGGGTAGCCTCGCCAGCATGTCCAAGGGGGAGCAGACAATGCCGTCGGCTGAGGGTGACGCCGCCGCCGCTGAGGTGCCGGTCGGGCCCGTCTTCTCGGGGTACGGCATCGCGTCGGCGGTTCTCGCTGCGATCTCGGTCGCAGCGATCGTGCTGGCCGCGTTGATCTGGTCGGGACATCACCGGGACGTTCAGGAACGCAGCTACCAGAGCCGGGTCCTGCAGACAGCCGTTGAGTGGACCGGCGTGCTGATCAACATGAACAAGGACACCGTCGATGCCGGCCTGATAAAGCTGCGCGACGGAACCGTCGGTGAACTCAACGCGGACTTCGAGGCGGTCGTCAAGCCCTACCGCGAGGTGGTGCGGACCCTGCAGTCCCGCACCACCGGCCAGATCGAGGCGGTGGCCATCGAATCCGTGCACCACGATCTGGACACCGAGCCCGGCTCCCCGCCGCCGTCCACGCCGCCGCCGCTGCCCCAGTCCATCGCGGCCCGGACCGACACCGTGCTGGTCGTCGCGACGTCGGTCAGCGAGAACGTCGGCAACAAGCCGCAGACCGTGCGTTGGAACCTGCGGCTGGCCGTCGCCGATGTCGATGGCAAGCTGCTGATCTCGCGGCTGGAGTCGATGCGATGAGGAACCTGTGGCGAGTGCTGGCGGTCGACATCGCGGCGCCGCTGGCCGCGTTGGCCGCACTGGTGATGATCGGGATCGTTCTCGGCTGGCCGGTGTGGTGGGTGTCGGTTTGTTCGATCATGGGTCTGCTGATCGTCCAGAGCATGGTGGTGAACTTTGTTCTGGCGCGGCGCGATTCGGTGACTCTCGGCACCGACGACGACGGACCCGGCCTGCGGCTGGCCGCCGTTGCGCTCACGACGGCGGCCCTGGTGGCCGCGGTGCTGGTCGGGTACACCCGCTGGACACTGCCGGACCGGGCCCTGACGAGCGACTCGGCCGAGGTGGTCGGGATCGCGACGAGTGTGTCGGAGGCGACGGCGACGTTCTCCCCTCGGGACCCGACGTCGTCGATCGACCGGGCCGCGGCGATGATGGCGCCCGAACAGGCCGCTACTTTCAAGGACCAGTTCGGTCAGGCCACCGCGGATCTGGCCCGCAAGAAAATCACCGCGCAGGCGACGACCATCTCCGCCGGTGTCGAGGCGATCGGCCCGGCAGCGGCCAGCGTGGCGGTGATCATGCGCGGCACCCAGAATGCCCCCGGGCAACCACCCAGCCGGGCGGTGCTGGCGCTGCGGGTGACGCTGTCCAAGGAGGGCGGTCACTGGCTGGTGTTTGGCGTGTCCCCCATCAACGCCGGATGAGCGCCGTTCCCGGGGCACGAGAATCGCCTTCGAGGGCCAGCGTTCGGCCAGCACCGACGGCAGCTCGCCGTGCCGGCGGAACACGTCGACCAGATCAGGCACGACCGGAAGGTCTGCGAGGCTCGGATACACTGGTACACAGTCGATTTCGGTGATGTTGGGGTTGACCAGATAGAGCTCGTAGCGGGCAGGTCGACGTGGTCAGTGTGAGCCGGTCGCGCGCTTGGCTCTGATCTTGGCGAACCGGTCGGACAGCCTGCGCATCCGGATCATCAGCGACGCGGGCGGGCTGATGTCACCCGCGAGGTAGGCCGCCAGGTCGGCCGTGGGAACGCCGATGCGTGAGGCGAATTCCTGCTGTCCCAGACCGGAGCGGTCCAGCAGGAGTCGCACATGGCGGGCCGCTTCGGCGCGCTCGTTGGCTTCCAGGTGCTCGCGGGTGCGGACCAGCACCTCGGCCAGTGCCTTGGAGATGCCGTAAGGCTGGGCGGTCTCCAGAACCTCTTCGACCTGCCGTGCGGTCCGGCCGTACGGATCGCGTTTCATCGCGACGACGATGCGCTGCCACACGGCGATGTCACCGCTCTGCAGCGCGGCGCGGATGGCGGAGGTCGGCCAGAACTCCACCGGACGGTCGTTATCGCCGGGGCGGTCGGCCGGTGCCGGCACGGCGTCGCGGCGTGCGTCCGCTGCCAACGTCACCTCGCCTCCTCGAGCATCGCTACCGCCACCGACAGGCAACGCTGCTTGACCTTGTCCCAGTCCGCCGCCGCGTCCGGTTCCGTCCAACTGTCGTCAGGCAGGTCAGAAGGGTGCGGATCAGCGAGGTGGCGGACCAACTGGGTGGCAACCCATTGTCCCCTAGATGGCTGAGAACAGTAATACCTGTCCATCCCGGCCAGCACCACTGCGGCGGTCTGTGTCTCCATCGCATCGACCAGCTCAGCGAACTCTGCGTAGTCGCGGCTGCTATTGCGGCACATGATCAGGTAGCCCTTGAGCCGAAGTGTCTCCGCGCCGGTGGGAATCTGCAGCCGGTCACCGGTGGGCAGCTGGACGTTGGTGGTCTCCACCGGGCTGCGTCGCTCCACGGCCGGATGGCCGACGTCGGTCTCGGTTTCCAGCGCGTCGAGAGCGACCGACAACCGGCCACGCCACATGGTGACCGGGTGAATCGGCCGCCCGCCCGTCGGGCGCGCCTTGCCGTGACCGTTGGTGTGGCCGTTGCGGTACTGCCGTCCGTGCGCCGCCGACTCGCCGAGGGAGTGCCCGTTGGTTCTGGCCCGGCTGCCACGGAACGGCGAGCGGTGAGCACGGGCGTCGTCGCTGCCTTGGATCTTGCCGTGCAGATCACTCGGTTTGCCGGCGCAGCCGCTGAACGCCAGCGGGTCGGCGACCGTGATCGCGTCGGGCGTCAGGTCCTTGAACTTGGCCGCCGACTTCACCACCATCCGCAGGTCTGCACCCGGGGCAACCAGCGCGGAGATGTCATCGGGAATGATAACCAGGTCGCCGCGGTCGACCTTGGGCAGCGGCTTCTCGAAGTCGACCGACGGCAGGATGCGGTCCAGCCAGGGCGGCAGCCACCAGTTCCACCGGTCGAACATCACCATCAGCGCGGGCACCAGCACCAGGCGCACCACCGTGGCGTCGACGGCGATCGCCACTGCACAGGCGACACCTAGTTCGGCGACCAGCGGCATACCCGCGAACGCAAAACCGATGAACACCGCGATCATGATCAGCGCGGCGCTGGTGATGGTGCGTGCACTGGTGCTGACGCCGTAGGCGACCGCGTCGCGGTTGTCGCCGGACTGCAGGAAGCGCTCGCGGATTCGGGTCAGCAGGAAAATCTCGTAGTCCATCGACAGGCCGAAGGCCATGGCCAGCACCACCGGCGGGATGGTGCTGTCGATCGACGAGATCGGTTCGAAGCCGAGGCGCTCCAGCCAGCCCCACTGGAACACCATGACAAGGCTGCCGTAGGCCGCGGCCACCGAGAGCACCGTCATCAGGACACCCTTGAACGCCAGGAACACCGAGCGGATCGAGATCAGGAGCATCACGAATGCGATCAGCGCGACGAACCCGAACACCAGGGGTTGTGTCGTGGACACCCGGTCGTCGAAATCCTTGATCAGCGCCGTCGGGCCACCGACATCCACCCGTGCCGACGCAGCGGCGGGAACATCGGGCAGGTGCTCGCGCATCCAGTCGACGGTCTCGCGCGCGCCCATGTCCTCGGGATCCACCGACAGCACAGCGCTCAGCAGCGCGCTGCTGTCGTTGTCGGCGAACACCGGCGGCGATACCGACACGATGTTGGGAGCCCGTGCCATTTCCTGGTTGATCGCGTCGAGGGTTCCGTCGTGCGAAGGATTGGATGCGTCGCCGCCGGGGAAGCTGACCAGCACGCGAACCGGTCCCAGCGCCCCGGGGCCCAGTGCTTCGGCCGCGGCCGCGACCCCGCCACGAATCTCATGGGCGGGTTCGAACTGCCGCTGCATGCTGTTGCCCAGCACCATCGAGAACGCCGGCGCCGCCATGGCAAGCAGGAACGCCGACGCCGCCAATGCCGATAACCACGGACGGCGCATCACCCAACCGACCCACTGGGTCCAGAACCGGGACTGGGTGTTCTCCGGGCGCCGTGACCACTGCAGCAGCGACGATCGTTTGGCGGCCGCCTGCCCGAACGTGGCCAGCACCGCGGGCGTCAGCGTAATCGAGGTCAGTATCGCCACCGCAACGGCGAGGATCGCGCCGGTAGCCATCGACACGAGTACGGGCGTGTTGATGAGGTAGATACCGGTGACCGAAGCGATGACCGTCAGGCCGGACAGCACCACCGCCAGCCCGGAGGTCGCCATGGCGGCGTCGATAGCCTGCTGCGGTTCCCGGCCGGCCCGCAACTCCTCGCGGTAGCGCATCAAGATGAACAGCGAGTAGTCAATGGCCAGCGCGATGCCGAACATCGAGACGGTCGAGGTGACGAACACAGACATCGTGGTGTACGTCGACAGCAGGTAGACCACGCCCATGGTGACGGCGACCGTGCAGATGCCGAGTGCCAGCGGGATCGCGGCGGCGGCCAGCGAACCGAACACCGCGAGTAAGACAATCAGGATGATGGGAAGATTCCACCGCTCGGCCTCGGCGATGTCGTGCTTGGTGTTGGTCTGGGCCGCCGCACCCAGCGCACCCTGTCCGATGACGTAGAGGCGCACCCTGCCGTTCTCGATCTGCCCGGGCTGGTCAGCGGTGATTCCGACCTTTTGACGCAGCTGTTTGGCGACGTCGACCGCGCCGGTGTTGTTGAAGTCCAGTCGCAGCGACACCACGTAGGGCCGGTCCGGCTGTGGGGCCGGCTGGGCGGGATTGGGCACCACGGAGACGCTCTTGACCTCCGTGGCCGCGCGCTCCAGCTGCGCGACGGCGGCGTTCATATCGTCGTAGGTGGCATTCGCACGCGGTGCTGCCACCAGTGCCAACGGCGACGCGCCCTGGTCGGGGAAATGATCTTCGAGTTCATACTGCACCCGCAGAGACTGCGACCCGGACACTTCGAAGCCGCCGCCGGTGAGGTGACCCGACTGCGTCATCATCAGGTATAACGCAGGCAGCAAAGTGAGCACCCATCCGGCGAAGACCAGCCAGCGGAATCTGCGCAGGTTGCTGCTCAGGCGCATCATGAACTGCTGGATGGCAATCTCCCCGCATTCTCCCCGGCGTTGCGTGCATGTGAGCCTACCGCAGGATCCGGTAGCGTTTACCGCCCGCCACTGGCCCTGAGCTGCGACGACCGGCGATCGACCCGGCTCTGCGATCATTGCCCGTACCTGCCGGGGTAGTGGCGCTGAGCTGGGGGTTCGCCGCACGAATCGGCCGCGTCGCCGCCCGGAATGGCAGGATGGCCGCTGGCCGTTTCCCGGCCGAGAACCATGAACGGCCGATCGCCACCGTTCGCGAGGCCGG
>CAZDYH010000071.1:0-2829 GCA_964509355.1 uncultured Mycobacterium sp. | reverse complement strand
CCGACCATGTTGCTCAATGCCCGTCTCGCGCGTCGCGCGGTCGTCGGTGCGATCGGTACCGGTGCCGTCGCCGGTGCGATGCTGGTTGCCGCGGCCCCGTCAGCGCTTGCCCAGCCGCCCAACTGCACGGCCGGCGACCTGGCACAGGTCGCGTCCGGCGTCTCGGCGGGAACCTCCGTCTACCTGTTCACCCATCCCGACGTCAACGCCTTCTTCACCAGCCTGGAGGGTTCTCCGCGTGACACCATCCGCGCCC
Source organism: uncultured Mycobacterium sp. (assembly GCA_964509355.1). Lineage (GTDB taxonomy): Bacteria > Actinomycetota > Actinomycetes > Mycobacteriales > Mycobacteriaceae > Mycobacterium. Next base: position 2,573 of record CAZDYH010000071.1, on the reverse strand, counting down.
AGGTGAAGGACTACATGGCGGCCAATCCGCAGGTGCAGGCCGAGATGTCGGCGATCCGCCAGCCGCTCGTCGACCTGAGGAACCGCTGCGGGGCCGGCGACGACGGCTTGCAGTAATCCGCTAGTGCGAATTGGGCAGGAGCTGCCCGGGCAGGACAGTACGGGCCGCACTGTGCTCATGGTCGACGACGACCCGGACGTCAGAACCTCTGTCGCCCGAGGGTTGCGCCATTCCGGCTTCGACGTCCGGGTCGCCGCGACCGGTAAGGAAGCGCTGCGGCTGCTGTCCAACGAAACACACGACGCACTCGTCCTGGACGTGCAGATGCCCGAACTGGACGGCGTTGCGGTGGTGACAGCTCTGCGCGCGCTGGGCAACGACATCCCCATCTGCGTGTTGTCTGCGCGCGACACCGTCAACGACCGGATCGCCGGGCTGGAGGCGGGCGCCGACGATTACCTGACCAAACCCTTCGACCTCGGCGAACTCGTTGCCAGGCTGCATGCCCTGCTGCGCCGGTCGGCGTATTCCGACGAGGGCTCCGCCGCAATGACTTTGGGGCCGCTCACCATCGACACCGCTCGGCGGCTGGTGTTCGTCGCCGGTGAACGGGTCGAGCTGACCAAGCGGGAGTTCGACCTGCTGGCCGTGCTCGCCGAGAATGCCGGGGTGGTGCTCACCCGGCAGCGGCTGCTCGAGCTGGTGTGGGGCTACGACTTCGACGTCGACACCAACGTCGCCGACGTGTTCATCAGTTACCTGCGGCGCAAGCTCGAACGCGACGGCGTGCCACGGGTCATTCATACGGTTCGCGGGATCGGCTACGTGCTGCGCTCCGAGCCGTGACTCCCGGTCGGCGGCGTCACACCGCCTCGCTGCGCACCCGGGTCGCCCTGGCGGCCGCGGTCGCGGCCGCAGTCGTGGTCGCCTCGCTGGCGATTCTGACCTCGTTCGTACTGGCCAATAACGACGTCGCGCAGCTTGATCGGCGGCTTGACTCAATCGTCGACGCCAGCATGTATCCCGATCAGCTGCAAGATCCGCGGCGCGGCGTGCTGTCGACCGGTCGGTCCCGTTCGACCGGGCAGGTGGTCTTCCAGCGCGGGTTTCAGCTTCCCCCCCTGCAGCCGGGCACAGCGACGGTCACCGTCAACGGTGTCGACTATCGCGTGCGCACCGTCCCGGTGGATCAGGAGGGCGGCGTGCTGGTATCGATCGGGATCCGGGCGGACAGCGTTCTGCTGAACCGGGCGCGCATCCCGCTGTACGCGCTGATCGGTGGGCTGGCCGTGCTGATAGCAGCCGGTCTGGGCTGGCTGCTGGCCGGGCCGGCGATCCGCCCGCTGCGCAAGCTCACTGAGCACACCATGCGGCTGGGACAGGGTGCGGCACAGCTGCCGGAGGTGCGCGGTGTTCGGGAGGCCGAGGAGCTCTCCGAGGCCATGGCCGGCATGTTGCGGCGATTGGCCGACGCGCAGCTGGCGACGACCAACTCGTTGGAAGCCGCGCGGGACTTCGCCGCCAACGCCGCCCACGAGTTGCGCACACCGCTCACGGCGATGCGCGCCGACCTGGACACGCTGCGCATCCATGATCTGCCGCCCGAGGAGCGGGCCGAGGTGGTGCAGGATCTCGCGCGGGCCCAGCGCCGGGTTGAGGCGATCATCACCGCGCTCGGCCAGCTGGCGTCCGGGCAGCTGGCGCAGGCCGAGGACCGTGAGGCCATCGACGTCGAGGAGCTGCTCGACCGGGTGGCGCAGGAGAACGTGCGGCCGTCCGGTGCGGTGGAGATCAGTGTGGAGGCCGAGAACGCCGGCACGATCTGGGGCTGGCCGGGCGGGCTGCGGCTGGCGGTGGACAACCTGGTGCGCAATGCGATCACGCACGGCGACGCGACCCGGATCGTGCTGGGCGCGCACCGGGATGGCAATCGGATGACGATCATCGTCGACGACAACGGCCGCGGACTGCCGGCAGAAGAGCATCGCGACGTGCTCGGCCGGTTCGCCCGCGGCAGCACGGCTGAGCCGGGTGGATCGGGGCTGGGGCTGGCGCTGGTCGCCCAGCAGGCCGCACTGCACGGCGGTTGCATCGAGCTGTCCAACGGGCCGCTCGGGGGCCTGCGCGCGACGCTGTCTTTATCGACTTCGCCTGAGCAGGAATCGAATTCGCCCGGCCAGTCGTTGAACTCGGGTTAGCTCAGCGGGTCGCCACGGCTGCCGCTGTTCGCCAGCCCAGCAGCAGCGCCGCCGTCACGAGCGAGGCCACCACGATGAAACTCGGCGCCGTTCCCTGTGAGCTCGCCCTGCGCAGCAGCATGCCGACCACGACCGTGCAGGCCCACACGATGACGCCGGTCGGGGCCACGGCGGCCGGGCGCCGCCATCCGCGGGCCACCAGCCACCCGACCGCAGTGCCGGCCAGGAAGGGCCAGCAGGTCGCTGTGATGCCGGCGACGGTCAGCCCCTCGGCGTGGCTGCGCCTGCCGATGGCACAGAACACGACCACGCTGACGCTGTCGAGCGTCAGTGCCAGCAGAACCGGCCGGGTGCGCACGCCGCTATCCGACCGCA
>CAZDYH010000070.1:12627-14266 GCA_964509355.1 uncultured Mycobacterium sp. | reverse complement strand
CGGCCGCGATCGCGTCGATCGCACCGCCGGGCATCAGCTCCTCGGCGGGCTGGAAGATGAACCGCACCCCGACCGGCAGTTCCGGAACCGACGCCAGCGCCAGCGCGGTGCCCAGCAGGATCGCGGTGTGCGCGTCGTGCCCACATGCATGCGCGACATTCGGCACTCTCGAGGCGTACGGCGCGCCGGTCCGCTCGGCCATCGGCAGCGCGTCCATATCCGCCCGCAATGCGATCCTGGGTCGAATTTCGGGGCCGAGGTCACAGGTCAAACCCGTTCCGCCGGGCAGCATTTTCGGATTGAGGCCGGCGTCGGCCAACCGCTCGGCAACGAACTGGGTGGTGGCGAACTCCTGGCGGCTGAGTTCGGGGTAGCTGTGGAAGTGCCGGCGCCAATCGACCAGGTCGTCGTAGTGCGCGGCCAGCCATGATTCGGCGCTGTCGACCAGGCTCATGATGCCACCCGCCGTGCCTGCGCCGCCAGCACCCGGTCGCGCTCGGCGGGAGTCTCGGCGAGGGCAACGACGGTGCGTGCCAGCATGATCGCCCCGTCGACGACGGCGCGGTCGGCACTGGGACCGGCGGCCGCCACGGTGAAACCGGGCTGGTGGATCACCGCGCCGTTCGATTCGATGCCAATCACCGGATGGATGCCCGGCAGCACCTGCGTGACATTGCCCATGTCGGTGCTGCCCAGCGGCAGCGCGGCCTCGACCTCGATGGGAACCGGCTGGCGCCCCAGTCGCAGCATCTCCGCCCGGCACGTCGCGGCGAGCCATCCGTCGGGCGCCAACTCAGCGTAGGACGGTGCGGCCTCGTCGATGTCGTACTCACAACCGGTCGCCAGCGCGCCGGCCGCGAAGCAGGAGAACATCTTTGCTTCCAGGTCGCGCAGCGAGTCCGATTCGGTCGCGCGCATGGTGTACCGCAGCTCCGCACGACCGGGGATGACGTTGGTCGCGCTGCCACCATCGGTGACGATGCCGTGCACCAGCTGGCCGGGCGCCAGCTGCTGGCGCAGCAGCCCGACAGCCACCTGCGCGACAGTGACGGCGTCGGCGGCGTTGAGCCCGAGATGCGGGGCGACCGCGGCGTGCGACTCGCGGCCCAGGTAGGTCACGGTGACCTCGGACAACGCCAGCGAGCGGGCGGCGGCGATGTCGATCGGACCCGGATGCAGCATCACGGCTGCCGCGATGTCGTCGAAGGTGCCCGCCCGCAGCAGCAGCGCCTTCCCGCCGCCGGACTCCTCGGCCGGGGTGCCGAGCAGCACGACGGTCAACCCCAGGTCGTCGGCCACCTCTGCGAGGGCCAGCGCGGTGCCCACCGCCGAGGCGGCGATGATGTTGTGCCCGCAGGCGTGGCCGATGCCGGGCAGCGCGTCATATTCGGCGCACACGCCCACGACCAGCGGGCCGTTGCCGAACTCGGCACGGAATGCGGTGGCCAAACCACCCGGGGCCGCGGTGATCTCGAATCCGCGCTCGGCGACCAGGGCCTGCGTCTTGGCGCAGCTGCGGTGCTCGGCGAACGCCAACTCGGGCTCGGCGTGGATAGCGTGCGACAGCTCGACCAGGTCGCCACGACGTCGCAGCACCGCGTCCTCGACGCTCAACGACGCGGTGGCTGCGGGCATCCTC
>CAZDYH010000070.1:0-12527 GCA_964509355.1 uncultured Mycobacterium sp. | reverse complement strand
CGACGGCTAAGCTCGCCCACTGTGACCGACCCGGAGGCAGCAGCCGCCGCTGCCGCGATCGCCGAGCGCACCGGCGTCGCCGAGCACGACGTGGCGATCGTCCTCGGGTCGGGTTGGGCGCCGGCCGCCAACGCGTTGGGCGCCCCGACCGCGGTCGTGCCGATGGCGGAGCTGCCGGGCTTCACGCCGCCGACGGCCGCCGGGCATGGCGGACGGGTGCTTTCGGTACCGGTCGGCGGCCACCGCGTGCTGGTGCTGGTCGGCCGCATCCACGCCTACGAAGGTCACGACCTGCGTCATGTCGTGCACCCGGTGCGCGCGGCCTGTGCGGCGGGAGCGCGCACCGTCGTGCTGACCAACGCCGCCGGCGGACTACGCGCCGGCTTCGAGGTCGGACAGCCGGTGCTGATCAGCGACCACCTCAACCTGACCGCCCGGTCCCCGCTGGTGGGCGCCCAGTTCGTCGACCTGGTCGATGCCTACGCACCCCGGCTGCGGGCGCTGGCCCGCGAGATCGATCCGGCACTGGCCGAGGGGGTGTACGCCGGCCTGCCCGGGCCGCACTACGAGACGCCGGCGGAGATCCGGATGCTGCGCACGCTCGGCGCCGACCTGGTGGGGATGTCGACCGTGCACGAGACGATCGCCGCCCGCGCGGCGGGCGCCCAGGTGCTGGGTGTGTCGTTGGTGACAAATCTGGCGGCCGGAATGACGGGCAAGCCGCTCAGCCACGACGAGGTGCTGGCCGTGGGCCGTCAGTCGGCGACCGCGATGGGTTCCCTGCTGGCCGGCGTTATCGCGCGCCTCTGAGCGACCCGGATGAAGCCGCGGGCCAGCAGCGGCGCCGCGAACAGCATCAGCAGCACCCGCAGGACCTGGGCGGCAATGACGAACGTGACGTTCGACCCGGTCTCGACCGCGGTGGCCAGCACCGCGTAGATGCCACCGGGGCTGGTCGCGAGGTAGCCCTCCAGCGGGCTGATACCCGCCACCTTCGCCAGCGCGACGCCAAGTCCGACCGTCGCCACGTTGAGCGCCACGATGAGTCCGAACGCCAGGGGCAACAGTCTTTCGATGGCGTGCAGCGATTCGCGGGTGAACGCCAGCCCGGCCTGCCAGCCGATCAGCATGTAGGCCACCTGTACCAGAACCGCGGGCACCTGCAGGCCGAACGACAGGCCGGTGAGCTCTGCCACGACGGTCAACGCCATCGGACCGAGCAGACCCGCCCCGGGCAATCGGGCGAACCGGCCGCCCGCAACGCCGACCACCACCAACCCTGTCAGCATGAGAAGACTGAGATACCAAGGGGCCGAACCACTTTCGGCATGCGAGGACGCGGGGCGGGATTTGTCGGCGTGGTAGACCAGGGTGACGATGACCGGCATGGAGGCGGTGATCAGGGCAACCCGCAGATACTGAACGACCGCGACAATGCGGTCATCCCCGCCGAGTTCGCGCGCGATGGCCACCAGGCCGGAGGCGCCGCCGGCCACCAGTGCCAGCGCGCCGGTCAGCGGGCTGACATCGCGGTGCAGGCCGAGCAGCGCGCCGGCCGCGACGCTGAGCAGCAGCGTCGCCACGCAGACGGCCAGCACGATCGGCCAGTCCGATCCCAACGCGCCGAGCGAATCACGCTGCACCATGGTGCCGATGTAGACGCCCAGCACGCCCTGGGCGGCCACGCCCGCGCGGCGTGGCGCGCGGCCGGGAGCCAGCGAGGTCAGTGCCAACGCGACGCCGACGGCGAGCGCGGCGAACAGCGCCGCGGACGGCACGCCGAGGATGCTGAGCGGAACGGTGACGACGACCGTCACCGCCATTAGCAGCAGCCACCTCAACACCGGTTCGCGCCTCCTGACCATGATTCCTCTGGTAAAGACAAGTATGAACTTGTTTTTATTTCCTGACAGATCGCATTATTATGCGACATCAAATATCGATTAACAAGGTATAACTTGGTTATGACGCAGGCGCATCCCCCCGCGGCCGCCACCGAACTCCGGGAGTCGATGATGGCGCTGACCCGCCAGATGCGCCGGCACCGCCCCGACCACGGTCTGACGCTGAGCCAGCTGGAGGTGCTGGGCGAGGTGAGCCGCACCGGCGTCAGCACGCCGGCCGAACTGGCGACCCGCATGCACGTGCGGGTGCAGTCGCTGACCGACAGCATCAACGAACTGGAGGGCCGGGGCCTGGTGTCGCGGCGACCCGATGACGCCGACCGCCGCCGTCAGCTGATCGAGATCACCCCTGCAGGCACCGCGCTGCTGGATCGCGACCGTGCCGAACGCGACGCCTGGCTGTCCGCGTCCATGCGCGACAACCTCTCCGAGCTGGAGTTCAACCTGCTGATGTTGGTCGCTCCGGTGCTGCGCAAACTAGCCGATGCCGAGGGGGCGACGGCACAATCAGGACCATGACGCAGCAGTGGATCGCCCATGACCCCGACCCGGCCACGGCCGCGGAGCTGGCCGCCTGCAGCGTCGAGGAACTCGCGGCCCGGTTCGCCCGACCACTGACATTCGGAACCGCGGGCCTGCGCGGACCGTTGCGCGGCGGGCCCGACGGGATGAACGTTGCCGTCGTAACGAAGGCCACCTGGGCGGTGGCGCACGTGCTCAACGACCGCTGCCTGGGTGGCTCCGCGGTCGTGGTCGGACGTGACTCCCGGCACGGATCGGTCGAGTTCGCTACCGCGGCCGCTGAAGTGCTTGCTGCCGAAGGCTTCTCGGTGATCCTGCTGCCCGATCCGGTGCCCACCCCGGTGGTGGCTTTCGCCGTGCGGCATGCCGGCGCCGCAGCCGGTATCCAGATCACGGCATCCCACAATCCGGCCACCGACAACGGCTACAAGGTGTACTTCGACGGCGGCGTCCAGATCGTCTCGCCCACCGACCGCGAGATCGAGGCCGCGATTGCCAAGGCTCCGCCCGCCGACCAGATCGCCAGGCAAACCGTCGAACCGGCCGACGTCGAGCTGATCGAGCGCTATATCGAGCGGGCCGCCCGGGTGCGACGCGGTACCGGTTCGGTTCGGGTTGCCCTGACCCCGCTGCACGGGGTGGGCGGCGAGGTTGCCGTCGAAACCCTGTTGCGCGCCGGCTTCGACGATGTGCACACCGTCGCCACGCAGTTCGCCCCCGATCCCGACTTCCCCGATGTGGCGTTTCCGAACCCCGAAGAACCCGGCGCGGTGGATGCCCTGCTCGCGCTGGCCGCAGACGTCGAAGCGGATATCGCCGTCGCGTTGGACCCCGACGCCGACCGGTGCGCGGTCGGGATACCGACGCCCACTGGCTGGCGGATGCTGTCCGGCGACGAAACCGGTTGGCTGTTGGGCGATTACATCCTGTCCCAGACCGAACCGGGCGATGTGGCGGCAGCCAGCGTGGTGGCCAGCACGGTGGTGTCGTCGCGGATGCTGGCGGCGATCGCCACGCACTACGGTGCGCACCACGTCGAGACGCTGACCGGTTTCAAGTGGCTGGCGCGCGCCGACGCCGGCCTGCCGGGCCGCACCCTGATCTACGCCTACGAGGAGGCGATCGGACACTGCGTCGACCCCGCCGCCGTACGCGACAAGGACGGGATCAGCGCCGCCGTGCTCGCGTGTGATCTGGTGGCGACGCTGCGGGCGCGGGGCAGTTCGGTGCCCGACGCCCTCGACGAGCTGGCCCGCCGCCACGGTGTGCACACCACGTCAGCGGTGTCGGCACGCGTCGATGACGCGACGGCGGTGATGACCCGGCTGCGGGAACATCCCCCCAGCCGGTTTGGTGACACCGACGTGACGGTGACGGACCTGCTCGAGCGGCGCGGGAGACTGCGCACCGACGCGCTGATCTTCACCGGCGGCGATGACCGGACATCGCTTCGACTGGCCGTCCGGCCGTCGGGCACCGAGCCGAAGATCAAGTGCTACATCGAGATTCGGACGGCGGTCACAGGCGACCTGGCCGCGGCGCGGTCGCGTGCGGGGTCACTTCAGGGTGTCGTCGAATCGGTGGCGGCCGAACTGCTTCAGCGCGGCCCGAACTGACGATCGCCGGCATCGCCGAGCCCGGGCACGATATAGGCGATGTCGTTGAGGTGATCGTCGATCGCGGCGGTGAACAACCGCACCTGCGGTGCCGCCTTCTCCAGCGCCGCGATACCTTCGGGTGCGACGACCACGCAGATCACCGTGATATCGACCGCGCCCCGGGAACCCAGCAGCCCGATGGTGTGCGTCATCGACCCGCCGGTGGCCAACATGGGGTCGAGGACCATCACCGGCAGGGTGCTCAGGTCGTCGGGCAACGATTCCAGGTACGGCCTGGGCTGATGGGTTTCCTCGTCGCGCGCCACCCCGACGAAACCAACCCGCGCCTCCGGTATCAGCGCGTGGGCCTGCTCGACCATGCCCAGTCCGGCGCGCAGCACCGGCACCAGCAGCGGCGGCCTGGCCAGCCGGCTCCCGACCGTCTCGGCCAGCGGCGTGCGAACCGTGATGGCTTCGCTGGGTGCGTCCCGGGTGGCCTCGTAGACCAGCATCAGCGTCAGGTCACGCAGCGCCGCCCGGAACGCCGCGTCGTCGGTGCGTTCGTCACGCAAAGTGGTCAGCCGGGCGGCGGCCAGCGGGTGGTCGACGACGTGCACATCCATGGTCGATGACCCTAGCGCCGCCGGGCGCCCCAGACCGCGTCGTTATTCTGTGCCGCATGGCTGCTGACTTCGTGCCGATCCGTCTCGCGCTCACCGCTGGTGACCTTTACACGCTGTGGGCGCCCCGCTGGCGCGACGCCGGCGACGAATGGGAGGCCTTCCTGGGCAAGGACGAAGACCTCTACGCCTTCGAGTCGACCGCCGACCTGGTGGCGTTCGTGCGCACGGACAGCGACAACGACCTGGTCGACCACCCGGCCTGGGCGGACCTGACCAAGGCGAACGCCCACAAGCTGGAGCCGGCCGAGGACAGCCACTACGACCTGATCGCCGTCGAGGAGCTCCTCGCCGAGAAGCCCACCGAGGAGTCGGTCAAGACACTTGCCGACACGCTGGCGATCGTGTCGTCGATCGGATCGGTGTGCGAGCTGGCGGCCGTGACCAAGTTCTTCAACGGCAACCCGACGCTGGGCACCGTCTCCGGCGGACTGGAGCAGTTCACCGGCAGGGCCGGGCTCAAGCGCTGGAACGCGATCGCCGCCGTCGTCGGACGCAGCTGGGACAACGTGATCGCCGCCATCGACGAGATCGTCTCCACTCCCGACGTCGATGACAAGGTGTCGGCGCAGGCGGCGGCCGAACTGGCCGAACCCGTCGAGGACGAAGCCGACGACCTCGAGGACGACCTGGAGGACGCAGGGGTCACGCACGAGAAGCCCGGCGATGCACCGACGACCATCGCCGTTGACGTCGCCGAGTCCGATGAGGACGACGAAGGGATCGTGCTTGGCGGCGACGAGGACTTCTGGGTCAAGGTCGGTATCGACCCCATCCGGATCATGACCGGTGCCGGCACGCTCCACACGCTGCGCTGCTACTTCGACGGCCACCCGCGCTTCCTCGGCCGCAACGGCAGGATCAGCGTGTTCAGCTCCGAGCGGGCGCTGGCCCGGTATCTGGCCGATGAGCACGACCACGACCTGTCCGACCTGAGTACCTACGACGATATCCGGACCGCCGCCACCGACGGCTCGCTGCAGATCGACGTCATCGAGGACAACGTCTACGTGCTGACCGGGCTGGCCGACGATATCGCCGACGGCCCGGACGCCGTGGACCGTGACCAACTGGACCTGGCCGTCGAGCTGCTCCGCGATGTCAGCGACTACTCCGAGGACGACAGCGTCGACGACGCTCTGCAGCCCGACCGTCCGTTGGGCAAGCTGGTTGCCTACGTGCTCGAACCCGACTCGGCCCGCAAGCCCACGCCGCCCTACGCCGACGCGGTCAAGCAGTGGGAGGAGCTGGAGGCCTTCGTGGAGTCACGCCTGCGCCGCGAGTAGCGGGGCGGGGCATCTCCATGCGCGAGCGTGCGCAAAATGCCAGCTTCAGCGGCGTGTCGCCGGCGCGACACGCACGCTCGCGAGAGTGCGCGTTCTCCGGGCGGACTCAACCGATCAGCACCGCGAACCGGGGCTTGATGATCTCGTCGATCAGGGCCAGGCGCTCGTCGAACGCGATGAACGCGGACTTCATCGCGTTGATGGTGAAGCGTTCCAAATCGCTCCACCCGTAGCCGAACGCCTCCACCAGCCGGTGCATCTCCTGGCTCATGGTGGTGTCGCTCATCAGCCTGTTGTCGGTGTTGACGGTCACCCGGAACCGCAACCGGGCCAGCAGGTCGAACGGGTGGTTCGCGATGCTGCGGACCGCGCCGGTCTGCACATTGGAACTCGGGCACATTTCGAACGGGATCCGCTTGTCCCGCAGGATCGCCGCCAGCCGCCCGAGGTGGACGGTGCCGTCCGCCTGAACCTGGATATCGTCGACGATCCGAACCCCGTGCCCCAGCCGGTCCGCGCCGCAGAAGGCGATCGCCTCGTGGATCGACGGCAACCCGAAGGCTTCGCCCGCGTGAATCGTGAAGCGGGCGTTGTTGTTCCGCATGTACTCGAACGCGTCGAGGTGCCGACTCGGCGGGTAGCCCGCCTCCGCGCCGGCGATGTCGAAACCCACCACACCCTTGTCCCGGAAACGGATCGCCAGCTCGGCGATCTCGCGTGACCGCGCGGCCTGCCGCATCGCCGTGACGAGGCAGCGCGCCGTGATCGTGCGACCCTCGGCCGCGGCGGCCTTCTCGCCGTCAGCGAAGCCTGCCAGCACGGCATCGACGACATCGTCGAGCGAAAGCCCCTGGTTGATGTGCAGCTCCGGGGCGAACCGCACCTCGGCGTAGACGACTGAATCGGCCGCCAGGTCCTCGACACACTCGTAGGCGACCCGGTGCAGGGCCGCCGGTGTCTGCATCACGGCCACGGTATGGGCGAACGGCTCCAGGTAGCGCACCAGCGAGCCACTGTGCGCGGCGGTGCGAAACCAGGTCGCCAGCTCGGCCTCGTCGGTCGCCGGCAGATCCTCGTAGCCGACCTGCCCGGCGATGTCGAGCACGGTCGCCGGGCGCAGCCCGCCATCGAGGTGATCGTGCAGCAGGGCCTTCGGCGCGTGCCTGATCATGTCAAGATCCAGCGGAGTGGTCATGATGCGATCCGATCAATGATCAGCGGGCGGCGCGGCGGTGGCGTGTCCCCGATGCTCCAGGCCCCGTCCAGCTCGGCCATCGCGGCGTCGAACCGTTCCGCGGTGTCGGTGTACAGCGTGAACAACGGCTCACCGGCGGTGACGGGTTCGCCGGGACGGCGATGAATCCGGATACCGGTGCCGTACTGGATCCGCTCACCCGGCCGTGACCGGCCCGCACCGAGCCGCCACACCGTCAGCCCCACCGCCATCGCGTCGATATCTCCCATTGTGCCGCCTCGCCCGGCGATCACGGTCTCGGTGTGCGCGCCGATCGGCAGCGGTTGGGACACGTCCCCGCCCTGCGCGGTGACCATTGCCCGGAAGCTGTCCATCGCGGTGCCGTCGCGCAGCGTCTGCGCCGGATCCCTGCCGTCGATCCCGGCGACCTCGAGCATCTCGGTGGCCAGCCGCAGCGTCAGCTCCACCACATCAGCGGGGCCGCCACCCGCCAGCACGTCCAGCGATTCCGCCACCTCCAGCGCGTTGCCCACGGTGCGGCCGAGTGGGCAGCTCATATCGGTCAGCAGCGCCCGGGTCGGCACCCCGTGGGCCGCGCCCAGCTCGACCATGGTGTGGGCCAGTTCACGCGATTCGGCCTCCGACTTCAGGAACGCTCCCGAGCCGACCTTCACGTCGAGCACCAGCGCAGCGGCGCCCTCGGCGAGTTTCTTGCTCATCACCGAGCTCGCGATCAGCGGCAACGACTCGACCGTGCCGGTGACGTCGCGCAGCGCATACAGCTTCCGGTCGGCAGGCGCGAGCTGACCGGCCGCGAAGATGGCGGCGCCGATTTCGCAGAGTTGTTGACGGATCCGGCTGTTCGACAGCTCTGCGGTGAAGCCGGGGATCGACTCCAACTTGTCCAGGGTGCCGCCGGTGTGGCCCAGTCCACGACCGGCCGCCTGCGGCACCGCACCGCCACACGCGGCGATGACCGGCACCAAAGCCAACGTGATCTTGTCCCCGACGCCACCGGTGGAGTGCTTGTCCACCGTTGCCAGTGGTTCTCCGCCGCGCCGCAGATCGGTGAAATCCAGCTGCTCCCCGGACGCCACCATCGCGGCGGTCCAGCGGGCGATCTCGGCACGGTCCATACCGCGCAGGAAGATCGCCATCAACAGCGCCGACATCTGCTCGTCGGCGACCTCACCCCTGGTGTAGGCGTCGACGACCCAGTCGATCGCGGCATCGGTGAGCCGACCGCCGTCACGCTTGGTCCGGATCACGGTCGGCGCGTCGAACGTGTACTGCATCAAGGCATCCGGGCCAGATCGGCGGGGCCGAATGCGTCCGGCAGTAGCTCCCCCAGCCTCCGCGGCCCCGATGGATGATCGATCAGCATGTCCGGTCCGCCGTGCTCCATCAGCAGCTGACGGCAGCGGCCGCACGGCATCAGCAGCGAACCGGCACCGTCGACGCAGACCAGCGCCACCAGCCGGCCGCCCCCACCGGAATGCAGGGCGCAGACCACCGCGCACTCGGCACAGAGACCTAGGCCGTATGAGACATTCTCCACATTGCAGCCGGTGATCACCCGGTGATCGTCGACCAGTGCGGCGGCGCCGACCGGGAAACGCGAATAGGGCGCATAGGCGCACCTCGACGCCTCTATTGCGCTGTCCCGCAGTACTTTCCAGTCGATATCAGTCGACATTCCGGTCACACCCCCCGTTGTTCTGAATGCATTCCGAAGCCGAATGCGCAACCCGGCCCGTCGCAAAGGCCACCTCTACTGCGCCGCCGCGAAGGCCGTCGTGGCTGCGCAGCAGTTCGTTCAACTGTACAAATGGGTTTAGAGTCCACCCGACGGCTCCCTTGTACAACACCGATGGCGTTGGAGGCGCTGATGAGTACAACAGCATCCGCGAACCCGGCAGTGCCGGCCCCTCAAGACAGGCCTCGCCGACGCACCCTGTACCGCGGTGATCCCGGCATGTGGTCGTGGGTGCTGCACCGCATCACCGGCGCCACCATCTTCTTCTTCCTCTTCGTCCACGTGCTGGACACCGCACTGGTCCGAGTCAGCCCGCAGGCATACAACGAGGTCATCGAGACCTACAAGACGCCGATCGTCGGGCTGATGGAAGTCGGGCTGGTGGCCGCTGTCCTTTACCACGCTCTGAACGGCATACGCGTCATCCTGATCGATTTCTGGGCCGAGGGCCCGCGCTATCAGCGCCAGATGTTGTGGGTGATCGGCGCTGTCTGGCTCCTTCTCATGGTCCCCGCCCTTGTCGTCCTGGGAATCCACATGGCGGAGCGTTTCCTGTGAGCGCGCCGGATCGGCAGCTGCAGCGCGGCCAGACCGCGCCCGTACTGGAGCGCAGCCACGACCGGCCCGCCGGCCTGGACAACCCGCGCGCTCCCCGACGCCGCAGTGGCATGCCGAACTTCGAGAAGTACGCCTGGCTGTTCATGCGGTTCTCCGGGATCGTGCTGGTCTTCCTGGTGCTGGGCCACCTGTTCATCGGGCTGATGTGGGAGAACGGCGTCTACCGCATCGACTTCAACTACGTGGCACAGCGCTGGTCGTCGCCGTTCTGGCAGACCTGGGACCTGCTGATGTTGTGGCTGGCTCAGCTGCACGGCGGCAACGGCATGCGGACCATCATCGCCGACTACACCCGCAAGGACTCGACGCGATTCTGGCTGAACGCGCTGCTGGCGTTGTCGATGGTGTTCACGCTGGTGCTCGGGAGCTACGTGCTGCTGACCTTCGACGCGAACATCTCCTAAGGAACGGTGAGCAGCGATGATTCAAGAACACCGCTACGACGTGGTGATCGTCGGCGCCGGCGGCGCCGGTATGCGGGCCGCCGTCGAAGCCGGTCCGCGGGTGCGCACCGCGGTGCTGACCAAGCTCTACCCCACCCGCAGCCACACCGGGGCGGCGCAGGGCGGCATGTGCGCAGCGCTGGCCAATGTCGAAGAGGACAACTGGGAGTGGCACACCTTCGACACCGTCAAGGGCGGCGACTACCTGGCCGACCAGGACGCTGTCGAGATCATGGCCAAGGAGGCCATCGACGCGGTGCTCGACTTGGAGAAGATGGGGATGCCGTTCAACCGCACCCCCGAGGGCCGCATCGATCAGCGCCGGTTCGGCGGGCACACCCGCGACCACGGCAAGGCACCGGTGCGCCGCGCGTGTTACGCCGCCGACCGCACCGGCCACATGATCCTGCAGACCCTCTACCAGAACTGCGTCAAACACGACGTCGAGTTCTTCAACGAGTTCTACGCGCTGGACATCACGCTCACCGATACGCCGGGCGGACCGGTCGCGACGGGCGTCATCGCCTACCAGCTGGCGACGGGTGACATTCATGTCTTCCACGCCAAGGCCATCGTGTTCGCCACCGGCGGTTCGGGGCGGATGTACAAGACCACCTCCAACGCGCACACCCTCACCGGCGACGGGCTGGGCATCGTCTTCCGTAACGGACTTCCGCTGGAGGACATGGAGTTTCACCAGTTCCACCCGACCGGCCTTGCCGGTCTGGGCATCCTGATCTCCGAGGCGGTGCGCGGTGAGGGCGGCCGGTTGCTCAACGGCGAGGGCGAGCGCTTCATGGAGCGTTACGCACCGACGATCGTCGACCTGGCGCCCCGCGATATCGTCGCGCGCTCGATGGTGCTCGAGGTGCTCGAAGGCCGCGGCGCCGGCCCGCACAAGGACTACGTCTACATCGACGTCCGCCACCTCGGCGCGGACGTGCTCGAGGCCAAGCTGCCCGATATCACCGAGTTCGCCCGCACCTATCTGGGTGTGGACCCGGTCACGGAACTGGTGCCGGTCTACCCGACCTGCCACTACCTGATGGGCGGTATCCCGACCACGGTGACCGGGCAGGTGCTGCGGGACAACACCAACACCGTCCCGGGCCTGTATGCGGCCGGTGAATGCGCGTGCGTGTCGGTGCACGGCGCCAACCGGCTGGGCACCAACTCGCTACTGGACATCAACGTGTTCGGCCGCCGCGCCGGCATCGCCGCGGCGAACTACGCGATGGGCCACGACTTCGTCGACCTGCCGCCCGAGCCCGCGGCCATGGTGGTCGGCTGGGTCGGCGACATCCTCTCCGAGGACGGCAACGAACGCGTCGCCGACATCCGAGGTGAGCTGCAGCAGTCGATGGACAACAATGCCGCGGTGTTCCGCACCGAGGAGACGCTCAAGCAGGCGCTGACCGATATCCACGCGCTGAAGGAGCGCTACGCCCGGATCACCGTGCACGACAAGGGAAAGCGCTTCAACAGCGACCTGCTGGAAGCCATCGAGCTGGGCTTCCTGCTGGAGCTCGCGGAGGTCACCGTGGCCGGCGCACTGAACCGCAAGGAATCCCGCGGCGGCCACGCGCGCGAGGACTACCCCAACCGAGACGACACCAACTACATGCGCCACACGATGGCGTACAAGGTCCTGGAGGGCAGGAGCGAAGCGACCGGGGGATCAACACGAGCGAAAGATCTGCTCTCCGACATCCGGCTGGACTACAAGCCGGTCGTGCAGACCCGCTACGAGCCGATGGAGCGCAAGTACTGATGAGTGCCGATCCCACTCTGCCCCCCGTCCCCGATGGCGCGGTGATGGTGACGCTGAAAATCGCGCGCTTCGATCCCGAGAATCCCGACGCCGCCGGCTGGCAGAGCTTCCGGGTGCCGTGCCTGCCCAGTGACCGGATGCTGAACCTGCTGCTGTACGTCAAGGGCTACCTCGACGGCACACTGACCTTCCGGCGGTCCTGCGCACACGGCGTCTGCGGCTCCGACGCGATGCGGATCAACGGCCTCAACCGGCTGGCCTGCAAGGTGCTCATGCGTGACCTGCTGCCGAAGAAACCCGGCAGGCAACTGACCGTCACCATCGAACCGATCCGCGGCCTGCCCGTCGAGAAGGACCTGGTGGTCGACATGGAGCCGTTCTTCGACGCCTACCGCGCCGTCAAGCCGTTCCTGATCACCAGCGGCAACCCGCCGACGCGCGAACGCATCCAGAGCCAGACGGACCGCGCCCGCTACGACGACACCACCAAGTGCATTCTGTGCGCGTGCTGCACCACCAGCTGTCCGGTGTTCTGGAACGAAGGCAGCTATTTCGGTCCGGCGGCCATCGTCAACGCGCACCGCTTCATCTTCGACAGCCGCGACGAGGCCGCCGCCGAGCGCCTCGACATCCTCAACGACGTCGACGGGGTCTGGCGCTGCCGCACCACGTTCAACTGCACCGAGTCCTGCCCGCGCGGCATCGAGGTCACCAAGGCGATCCAGGAGGTCAAGCGCGCGCTGATGTTCGCGCG
>CAZDYH010000069.1:8912-14537 GCA_964509355.1 uncultured Mycobacterium sp. | reverse complement strand
GACAATGTCGTCGGCTCCAACGACACATAGCGGTTCTCGGCCCGGAACAATTCGACCTCGACGCTGTGCACCTGTCCGGCCGCGCTCACTTCAACGGTCGCCGGACCGGTCTGGGTGATCACCACATCGGCCGTCCCGCGGTACGGGGCCCCCGGCTCGCCGACCGAGATCACGGTGTTCGGCCGGGGGGCGGGTGCGAGTGTTCCGTCCACGACGCTGACGGTGGTGCCCGATACCGGCCGCGGCTGTTCAGTGACGGCGATATCCGGCATGTGAACACTGGCCCACCGTTGCGGGTCCCTGGTGTGCACCGTGACCCGGTCGCCGGCTCCGGCGGCGCGGACCACGATGCGCTTCGCGAGCGAATCTTCGGCGGCGATATGCACGCGGCTGAACTCCCCGGGGTCGCCCAGCGGCAGCATCAACCTGTTTCCGGCAGCGACCTTGCCCAGCAGCACACCCGACGGGCCGATCGGCACGATGAGCGAGTGAGGCAGGATGCCGCGGCGGATTCCGCGGAGCGCCGGAGTTGGGCCGCACAGATTGGCGGCCATCGCCTGGGCCTGCTCGCCGGCCAAGGATCGCAGCATCACGCTCGGCGAGACAGTCGGCGGCTGTGCGGTGCGCACCGTCACCGCGGCCGTTACCGTCCCGTCCGGAAAGATCGTGAGGTTCTGGATGATTCCGTCGGCGCGCATGGACCAGGCCTGTGCCAGATTCTCGTCATTGACATCACGCGGCTCATACCAGTACGTCGTCAGCCAGCCGGCATCGCTGCGCAGCGACCGCCAGCGCCGATTCTGGGCTTCCAGCGCCGCGGACCCCAGCCTTCGTTCCAGCTCGACGATGTCGGTCGCCGTGGCGACCTTGGCGCGGATGCCCTGGCCGCGCATCGCCGCGCTGATGCGCTGCGCGGCCGCGAGGGCGGCGGTACCCGCCGAGGCTCGCCACCGCAACGCCTCGGCGTTGTCGACGGAAGCGATGCGCACGATCAGCCACGTTTCCCGTTGCCCCGCATACGGCGGTGTGCCGATCAGCGTGTCGTATACCCGCGGATAGTCACCGGTACTGCGCCGCCGCGCGCCCGCGTTGACCACGCTCAACGAGTCGATCGTCAGACCCAGGCTCTGGTGGAGCAGCGGCAGCAGGCCCGCCGCGTCGACGGTGTTCTCGGTGTAGGTCGATGTCGATCCGGTGAACAGGGTAGGGGTGTGCGCCTTGCCCAGCAGTTGCACGGCGACAACAGCCACGCCGTCCTGGTAGCGGACGCCGCCACCGGCCCGGTCGTTGGCCACGGTGACCGGATCGCTCCACACGATCGGCCGATTACGCCGGATCAGCAGTCCCAGCCAGGACCACAGTGGCTGACCCTTCCAGCGGACCACGCCGATGGCCCCACCGAGTGCTAATCCAACTGCAGCACAAGGATATCCGCCGACACTCCATCCGATGAGGCCCGCTGCGAGCACTCCGACGATGACCGCGAGTTTGGTAGTCGTGGTCATCGCGCGCGCCGGGCCCGTGCGATGACCGATGCTATCAAGACCACCGCCACCACCAGTCCGGCGAATGCCAACGCCATGTTGCGGGCCCGGTGATCCGGTGGTGGCGGCGGGGCGGCCGGCACGACGACCCGGCTCTGGGCGCCGGGCGGCACCCGTTCCCCGGGAGGCACGTTGAAGGTAAGCGCGGCAACGGGATCGACAACCCCGTAACCGACCTGATTGTCTACACCCCGCGGGGGATTGTGCGCGGTCTGCAGGATGCGGTTGATCACCTGATGGGCGGACAGTTCGGGAAACTTTGCGCGCACCAGTGCGGCCACACCGCTGACATAGGCCGCCGAGAAGCTGGTTCCCCAGAACGGCATGTTCTTCTCGCCGGCGCGTATCGGTGGGTACGCATTGACGGGCCCGCCGGTCTGCGGGGACAGTCCCATGATCCCGACGCCCGGAGCGGCGGACGCCACCCATGGCCCGGCCAGGCTCTTCGGGATCGGCGCGCCCGAGTTGTCCACGGCGCCAACCGATAACACGTAATCGGAGAACCAAGACGGCGACGAAACGGTCTTGACCTGATGCCAGTCCCGCGGGTCCGCGGTGTCCAGCGGGTCGAAGGACGGGTTCTGGGCGCAGTCGTCCTCGCCGTCGTTGCCGGCTGCGGCGACGATCACCGCGTCCTTGACCGTTGCCGCGTACCAGACCGCGGCGCCGAGTGTGCGCTGGTCCATCGGATCATCGGCGGGCGCGCACGATGTCACGCTGATGTTGATGACCTTGGCGCCCATGTTGGCCGCGTGCACGATCGCGCGCGCAAGCGTCGCCACGGTGCCGGCCTTGCGGTGTGCGTCCGCGTCGCCGGGTTGCGGGTTGACCGGTTCGTAAGCCCGCGAGGTCTGGCGGATGGAGATGACCACCGCATGCGGCGCCACCCCGGCGACACCATCCGGCACGCCCGGAGCCGGCGGCGGCACCTCAGCGTCGCCCGGCCCGTTGGCGGGTTGATCCGGCGGCGGCGGCGGTGGAGGTGGCGGTGGCGGTGGTCCGGGCGGCAGCGGGAACGCCGGGCCGGGTGGCATCGGCGCGGGCATCGGGGTGCCCTGCGGGGCGGCCCCGATCAGCGAGGCCACGATGGTGCCGTGGGCATCGCAGTCCGTCAGCCCGTCGCCACCCATGATGTAGTCCCCGCCGCCGACGACCGGAAGCCGCGGACTTGGGCTCACCCCGGTGTCGATGACCGCCACCGGCACCCCGTTGCCGGTCGAGTACTGCCAGGCCTTGCTGATGTTGAGCATCGTGAATCCCGGCGCGGTGACCGCCACATTAGGATCCGCCACGGTGATCGTCCGGCTGCACATGTTGCTCTGCCGCATCGGCTGATCCGGGCCGGGTGACCCGTCCGGCGGTACCAGCGCCGGATCGACGGTTGGCGGCGGAATAGCCTGCGCTGCAGGCAGGTTGGTCGTCATACCGACCAGCAGTGCCACCAGGGTTGCCGTCGCGATCCGCCGCATGCGCGCCGACGCGGTCATCGCATGCGCACCCAGGTGAACAGTCCACCGATCCAGGCCGCCAGCGGTAGCGCCGCCACGATCGCCACCAGTTCAAGCCATTCGGCGATCATCCGCACCAGCGGCGTGAACCGGGTGACGGGTACCAGCAGTGCGGCCGCCAGGCCCGCGCCGCCGAATCCGACCAGCACGAGCGCACCCCACACCACCGACCCCCCGGAGCCACCCGGCTCGTGCAAGACGTACTTGATCACCGCGACACAGACAGCCGCCGCGGCGCCACACACCAGTGCCACCGCCTGGCGCCTGTCGGCGAAGGCCCGGCCGCGGCTGATGAAGATCACCACGAACAGGCCGGCCAGCACAGCGGCGCCGGTGCTGCGGTCCCTGCCCGGCATCAGCGTGGCCCACACCGCGGCGGGCAGCGCCAGCGCGGCGCCCACACAGATCCCGGTGAGCACGTTGTTGGCGCGGGTTGCCGCCGCAGCGATGGCGGCGCCGCGCGGCGTGGTGTCCGGGTTGGGTTCGTCCTGGGCGTCCTCGTCCACCGGCGACACCGTGTCCACCGGCAGGCCGTCACTGCGGCGGAAGAGGTCGCGTCCGGTGATCGACCCGAAGTGGGGTGGCCGGATCCTGGCCGCCCACAGGGCGATCATCGGAGCCAGCGTGAGCAACAGCAGCAGCGCGATGAGCGTGCACATCCCCAGCCACTGCGCGGGTACCGGCCGCCACATGCGTGCTGCCGCCACTGCCCCGCCCAGCGCGCACAGCGTGACGACCGCGGCGGCCACGTTGACGTGACGCCGGGTCATCGCGGCGACACCGCAGGTCAGCAGCGTGAGCGCCAGTGCGGAGATGAACAGGTGCGGTGCGCCCAACCGGCCCGGCGCGGCGGCGCCGGCGCTGACCGCGAGCAGCGGCGCGGTGAGCCAGCCGAATCCGCTGACCAGGTCCACGCGCTGCGGCCACCAGCGCCAGACCGCTCCGGCTGCACCCGCCGCCAGCAGACCCGGTACTGCGGTGACGACCGTCGGGACCAGCGAATCGGTGAAGGTGCGGTCACGGACGGCCAGCGCGAGCACCGTCAGCGTGACAAGGGCCAGGATGGCCACCGCGGTGTGCGCCGCGGTTTCCGCCGTGACGGGTTCGAACAGCCTCTTCCCGACTCTGGCCAGTCCGGTCGACAACGACTCGTATTGGGGTTCGAACGAATCGCCGTCAATGGCCGGCACCAGAACCAGGGTGGCGCCGTCCTCGACACCGAGTTCGTCCAGCGTCTTGGTCACATCCAGCCGCGCCCCATTGGCCCTGTGCAACTCGTAGCCGATTCCCGGTTCGAGCCCGGCCAGGCCCCGGCGCTTGAGCTCGTCGTTAAGCAGTTCGACAATATCGTCGACGAATACCTCGACCGGCACCGAGGCCGGATACACCTGGGAAACAAGGTGTTCTCCACACACCACTGCCACCGCGCAGCGGGCCGGAAAGGAAGCCTTCGCCATTAGCGCGGCCGATCGGCATCCGGCGTGTATTTGTCTGCCAATGCAGCAGTGATTTCGAACAATCGCAGCCTGGTCTTCTTCTTCAATTCGTTCTGAGTGTCAATAATCCCGCCGGTTGCGAGATGCGGGTCATAGGGCATGAATTCGACCGTCGCACCCGACTGGCTGAAACGTTCGGTGAGATAGGCCCGGGCATCCGAGTCGTATTTGTTGTGGCAGTCATTGAGAATAACCATGCTGCGCGATACCAGTTCGTGGTAGCCCATCGACCGGAGCAGGTCGATAGACCGGGTCACCGGCAACGACGTGTCTGCGGTAAGGCCGGATACGAAGACCAGGGTGTCGCAGGCGTCCAGGACCGCCTTCATCACCGGGTGCTCCAGGTCGTCGGCGGTGTCGACCAGGATGACGTTGTGAGTGCGGCGCAGCCGGGAAAGGACGCCGGTGAACATCGAAGGCACCAACGGTCGGGGCTGATCGGAAGCCCGGTTGCCGGCCAGGACATCCAACCCAAGGCTGTTCTGCCCCAGGTGTTCCCGAATATCGGCGTAACCCTGGACATCGGTGTCGTTCAAGACGGCGGAGTAATCGCCCGGCGGCGCCTCGTCAATCCGCCCGGCCAGCGTCCCGAATCCCGGCGCGGCGTCGATGGCCACCACATTCTCCGGTCTGCACTCCCGAAACACCCCGCCGATCGAAGCGGTCAGGGTGGTCTTGCCTACGCCGCCCTTACCCGAGACCACGACGATGACATACTGCTTCCGGATATGCCGCCGTATCCGGTCCTTCAGCTCCCGGTAATGCCGCTCGGCAGGCGACTCGCCCAGGTTCACCGAATGGAACGAGGCTGCATAGATAAACTTACGCCAACCGGATCCGGGCGGGATTTTTCGCGGTGCGACCATATCGGAAATACGCAATGTTCCCGACACGGAGTCTTGGTACTGATGGCGTGCGGCGGGCGATTCCCTTCGTGCCGGACCGCCCGGGTCCGTCGAATTGGCCGGGTCATTCCACGGATTTGTCACGACGCCGATGGTAACATGCGTGCCTCATGCACCGTCTAGATAACCTTTCGATAGGAAAACCATTCTTGGTCTGCGGGAAGTCGCCGCA
>CAZDYH010000069.1:0-8812 GCA_964509355.1 uncultured Mycobacterium sp. | reverse complement strand
AATCGGCGCAACGCTTCCGGACCGCTCACCCCGTCCACCAGCGCGTCCACCTCAACCGTCACCGGACGCAGCAATGCCGGCGGCTGCGTTCCGCACAACCGCTCGATCTGCGCATTGATCGCCATGTTGGCGGCACTCTCTGAGCTGGCCAGTCCGGCCCCGCCGAGGCGGACCAAGTCCGCCGACCGTTCCAGGCTGACCCACCACTGTGCGAAGCGGGCCAGCGTCACCCGCACGGGTGCAGTTCCATCGGCCGGCGTACGTAACTGGAGCAGCAACGCGATATCGCGGCGGGAGACGACCGTCAGCCACTCCACAATCGCCTCGTCCACCACGCCCGAGTCGTCGATGACGCCCTCGGCCCGCAACTCGGTGGTCACCGGATGCGCCAGCGCCATCTGCTTCGTCTCGATGCTGGGCAGATGCGGTCGCAATCCCAGTTCCGGAGCCAGCACCTCAATACCGGTGAGCACCTGAAGCACCCACAGGCCGTCGACGGTGGTCGTTAACACTCTGTCCCCCAACACAAGCCGCGGGGGGCACGCGTGGCGTGCACCCCGCTAAGCCTGAATGCTGCGTCTAGGCGGTAAAGCCCTGACTCATCAAGTTGTCGGTTACCTGCGCGTTCTCGGCCGTTTGGTTAACGACGTGGGCATGTTGACTTACGGTCTGGGTGAGACCCTCCAGCCCGCGCAGCATTTGCATCTGCGCGTCATGGAATGCCGTCGCGGCCTCGCCCCGGAAGAAATCCGCTATCGCATTGGTCCGCTGCGCGATGTCGTCGTGGATCTCCATGAGCTGGGCTGCCCGCGTTCCGACGCCGGACGCAAAGTCAGCGATGCCACCGAACGCATAGGTGATGTTATCCGCCATGTCTGTAGATTCCTTACTCGAAAAGTCGGTGCGATTGGGTCGGTGAACGAACGCGTCAGGCCGACTGGCCGGCGTTGTAGAAACCGTTCAAGCTGTGCGCCGCGTCGGTTTCGTGCTCTTCCATCAGCGCTGCGGCTCTGCCCAGCCCGTTGGCCAGCCTCATGCCGCCGGTAATGGTCTGCTGAAGGTCGTTGTTGATCTGCGCCGCCGTGTTGAGCGATGTGCTCTGCGCGTGTCCGTTCCACACCGCGCCACCTATGCTTTCGTGGCTGCTCAGATAGTCGTTGGCGATTGCAGTCGCATGCTGCAGAGCCGACTCGATCGCCTGCTGCGTGGCCCGCAGCACCTCCGGGGTAACAACGACCGCAGGTTCTCCCATTTGCTTCTCCCTTGCTTCTCCACTCCCCCCAGGCCGGGGTCTTGGCACAGTCTAAGCAGTTGGCGGCGGCTGTCACTTCACCAGCTAGCAAACTGTGGGTTGCGCGATTTCACACGCGTATCGCTGTTAACTGGGGTCACTATTCGCAACATTGACCGACTCAACGACGGACCCGGCGAAACATTTGCCAGCTGGCTGCTACCGCGGATCTTGCCGGTCGCCGTCCACGACGATGCGCGCATGCGTGAGTTTGTCCTTGTCAGCGTCACCGTTGGCGCGCGCCAACATTCCCGCCGGTGACATCGGCATCGCCGTGCCTCCGACGGGTGCCGAAGTGGTCGGGCCGCGCATCTCCGCCGCGTTGAGCGAACCGGGACGTAACCCCGTCGGGCGTCCACTGCTTTCGGGAGCGAAACTGCTGGTGGGACGGGTATAGCTGGTGAGCCCCGCGCCCGGGTAGCCACCTGTCCCGACACCGCCGCCGGCCGGGCCGGCACCGAGGCCGCCCGCGGATCCGCCGCCGGCGCGTACCGGCTCGGACAGGGCCTCGGCCGCGGCATCCGTCGGCTTCATCGAGGAGAACATCCCGCCCACCGAACCCATCATCGATTGCGGCAGGCTGGACAGCCCCTGGACCGCCTGCATCGGAGCCTGAAACAGTCCTGTCAGCGGTTGGATGAGTCCCGACATCGACTGCATCGGGCTCGCCAGCGAACTCAGCTGGCCGGCCATCTCAGCGGGTGACGCGGCGCCCTGACCGAGCATCTGGGCCGCCTGGCTGGATTCACGCATCGCATCCCCCGCGGCGCCGCTCGCCGTTGCCTGTGCCACCGCTTCAGCCGCGGCTGCCGGGGCAGCGGGCGACGCCCCCATCGGCGCGACCGGCGGAGGGACAGCCAGGGCCGCGGTGAGCGCGCTCAGCGTTGCCGAGTAGGTGACACCGACGCCGGCATTGTGTGGCCAGTGTTCTCCGAAGTACTCCATGTCCAGCGCCACGATCGCCGGCGTCAGCGCGCCGAGCACCCAAGGATTGATGGCCTGGTCAGCAGCTTCCTGATCGCGGTTGGCCTGGCACACCGCCGCTGGGATCATTGCCGAACTGGCCGTCTCGTAGGCGGCCGCGGCGGCGGTGGCGATCGGCGGCTTCTCTTCGGCATATGCCCCGAGGAGTTGCATCCCGGTGTTCAGGCCGGTGACCGCCGCGGCGGAACTCAGCGCCCCCGCACCCTGCCAAGCTGCTGCGGTCGCGGCGGTGTTGACCAGGGAAGCGCCCAGCGACACCGCACAGCCGGCTGCTTCGGCGGCCCACACCAAACCGCTGGCGATGGTCGTTGCCGTACCTGTCCCGCCCTTGATCCGCAGATCGTTGACTTCAGGCGGAGACCCGGCCCACCCCGGATCGGGCATCGCAGCCCGTTACAACGCGACAGCGGCCGTGTTGGCCGCCTCGGTCGCGACGTAAGTTGCAGCGGCCAGCGCCTGAGTGCCGGCAAAGGCTGCGCGCTGCCCGACGTGCTCGGTGGCAACACCAAGGTATGCCGCGCCGGCGGCGTTCAGTGCCGCAGCGAACTGCGCCGAATCAGCATCCAATCCCATCGGAGTCACTCCCACCAGGGCCGCAGATCCGGCTGCTGTGCCGGCCCCCATCGTTGCGCTGATCCCCGCCTCCGTTGCCGACGACAAGTCGACGGCTTCTGGGACTACATTCAAAGTCACGTTGCCCTCCCACATATGATCGCAGCCCACGTCTGCAGTATCGGCTGATACTAAGGTGTGCTGGCGCTATCTGTCGACACGGATTCTGAGTGCCGCTAGCGAAGCCTTCGAAGCACCGTTACTGGGGTGTACCAACGAGCACTCCCTCGATCACGCCGTCGGTTGTCACCAGTAGGCCGCGCCCCGGCGGTAGTTGCTGAGCACTTGTTCTCCCGAACACCTTGACCGTGGCCGGGTCGTTGTCCATGAACAATGTGGGGGCACGCGAGCCAGTCAACTTCTGGAGGAACGGATTCATCGCCGACACCCCGGCCCAGTTCCCGGGCAAGCGGGATGCGATCACGTGCAGGCCGATCTCACGGCTGCGCTCGATCAGCGCCCACAGCGGAGCCGTGGCAGCCGGCTTGCCCAGTACACCGTTGGGTCGAAGTTCCTGCTCGTCGTCGATCAGAACGAAGTGCTGCGGGCCCTCCCATGATGTGCGGTTCAGCAGCTCTTCCTGGGTCAGACCCGAGGGTGGGAGGCGATCGCGCATGATCTCGGCCAATTCACCGATCACAGCGTCGATGTCGTCAGGTGTGTACGCGTATGCGCGCACCTGCGGACCCTGGACCTTGCCGATCAGTGTCGTCTTGGGGTCGACGATGGTGATCTGGGCCTGCCCGGGCGCGGATCGGCTCATGATCGCCTGACCGATGGCGGCCAGCGTCGTGGTCTTGCCGCACAACTGACGCCCCATCACGAGCAGATTGGGCAGCGCGCGGGTCGGCAGCGCGACTGGTTGGAGTGCGCTCTCGCCGATGGCGAACGGGATGTTCAGCGCGTCGGCCGCTTCGGCGGTGTCCGCATACGCGGCGACGATCTGGCTCAGTGGGATGCGCTCCGGCAGGCGTGCCAGGGTTTCCAGCTTGTCGGCCCCGGTGAGGCCGGCGACGACCCGGCCCACCTGCCGCGTCGGGATTCGTTGTCCATCAGGTCCTGCGATCTCGGGCACCCCGACGAGCAACTCGTATCCACGCCGGGTTATCCCGAAACCCGGCCTGTCGAGTGTCTGCCGCGCGGCCCTGCGGTGCTCCATCCCCGTGCCCATCTGCGTCTCGTCGGGATTGCTCAGCCGCAACTGAATTCGCGCATTGGAGACGTTCAACAACGCCTGCTTCTGGCCTACCAGCCAGGCAGTGGCACTGGTCATGACGTGCACACCGTAGGACAGGCCCTGGCGGGCGATCGTGATCGCTCGATCGCCCATGCCCGAATCCTTCTCGTAGAGGTCGCCGAAGTTGTCGATGACGAGGAACACGTCGCCGAACTTGTCCGCCGGATCGGTTCCTCCGCCACCGGCGGAGGAGAACCGTCGCTCCCGGAACTCCGAGACATCGATCTGATAGCGCTTGAACGAGGCCTCACGCGCACGGATCAATCCTTCGATGGTGGCCAGTGTCCGGGACACCCCTTCACCGTCGGTGAGACTGACCACCGAGGCCACGTGCGGCATCTCCTCCATCGGGTGCAGCGACGCCCCGACGCAGAAGAACGTCACGCGCTCGGGTCGATACATCAACGCCGCGGAGGTCATCAGGGTCATCAGGGTCGTCGACTTTCCGCGCTGGGCGGTCGCGACGACCATGATGTTGTCCATCTCGGCGTCAACGACATGGATGCGCTGCACATGTTCCTCGGGAATGTCCGCCACCCCGATCGGGAAGACCAGACCAAGGTTCTGGCCGTAGTCGACATGCCACGGTTTGCCCCGCCAACGCTCCACAAGCACATCGGCCCGTTCGCTGACTTCCAATGGCGGAAGCCAAATCTGGTGCGGCGGGCGAGCGGGGTGGGCGGTCAGGGAGTCGCGGATGACTTCGAGCAGCTTCTTCTTCTTGAAGCCGTCGGAATGGTAGAGGAACTCGTCGGGCTCTTCGCCCTCGTCGGCGACGGCCATTGCCGCGCTGTCGTCTTCACTGAGCGGCTGGTACTCCCAGGTGAACGAGCGCGGCTGGGTGAAGCTGACGTCGACCGTCTTCCCCGCGGCGACAACCTTCTTCGGCACCACGAACGGTGCCGACACATAGAAGCACCGGAATTGCTCGAGATCGCGGGGGCCGACCTTGAGCAGCGCGTATCCGTTCTCCTTCGACGGGAGGTGCAGCGCCGCATCGCTGCTGATGACATCACGGGAGTCTTCGGCGGTTTCTGCGCGCAGTGCCACCCGAAACGCGATATTGCTCTTCGCCTTGCTCAGCGACGACAGGTCGAGGCGCTGACCTCCGAGTGTGAAGAACACGTTGCAACCGCGACCCTCCTGCCCGATGTGGATGACGAGGTCGATCCAGTCCGGGTGGTGATGGAACAGCTCCAGATACTCGTCGATGATCACCAACAGGATCGGTACCGGCTCCAGATCCCGCCCGGCCAGCCGCATCTCCTCGTACTCGTTGGCGTCCCGGGCGCCGGCATCCTTGAAAAGCCGGTAACGCCTGGCGATCTCGCCATTGACAGCCTTGCGCATTCGCTCCGCCAGATATCGGTCATCCTTGCCCAGGTTGGACAGTGATCCCGCGACGTGGGGTAGGCCTTCCAGGTCCTGGGCGGCCGATTCGAATTTCATGTCGACGAAGATGACGATGAACGCCTCCGGCGAATGCGTCAGCGCAATCCCGTTGCACAGCGACAGGAAGTACTCCGACTTCCCCGAACCCGATGTCCCGATCACCACGGAGTGAAACCCATAACCGCCGAAATCCTTGGCGCGCAACACGATGTACTGAAGTTCTCCGCCGGGTTTCACCCCGACCGGCACCATCGCCCACTTCGGGTCGCCGCGGCCCCGGCGATCCGCCCACAGCCGGTCGACGTCGAGCCGCCGCGGGTCGCTGATCCCCAACGCCCGCAACAGCTCCCCGCCCTGGCTGTCGGTCTCAGACAACTCGCCTGCGCTCATCGGGGACCATCGGGCCAGAGCCCGGGCGTAGCGGTCGGCCGTGCTCTCGGCGAGCATGTCGGCCGCGGCGTAGAAGGCGCCGCGGTGCCGTAACCTGGCATCCCGCAGTTCGAAACGCTGGTCATCGTCGCCGAACCCGACTCCGGTGCCGGGCCGGGAGGACAGCCGCACCATCGTGATACCGGCCATACCTTTCTGTCCGGTGACCCCCTCCCACTGCTCGGGCGTCCCGACACTGTCGTCGATGATCACCCAGTGCGGCCCCAGCTGCGAACCAGTCGTCGCCTCCATCGGGGAGGGCATCGAGACGGGGCTGGACCCGCTTGGTGCGGACCACGGCCCCCGGCCCTTGCGGTGCAGTTCGGCGTCGAGGGCTTCCTCGAGTTCGGTGGGCGAGGTGAATACCAGCCGGCGCAGGCCGCAGGCGTCGAACATCTCGTCGTGTTGGTTATGGGGCAGCCACACCAGCCACGACCATTGCTCGGGATGGCGGGTGACCACCATGATCTTCACGTCGCTGGGGCTGTGGTACACGGCCAGCGAGCACAGCATCGATCGTAGGAAAGCGTGCAGTTCAGCCTGGTCGGGCCCGACGAAACTGAACCCGGGCTTGGACCGCAGGCTGAGAACCTTGCCGATCCCACGGATCTTGCTCTGCTCCAGGATGAAATCCCGCAGCGCGCCGCCCGTGACGGGTTCGAGTTCCTCCCCGACGGGCACGTCGGGCCATTGCAGCGACACCGCCGATTCGATGGCCTGCTGCACACCGATTCCGAGACGAACGTCGAGGAAGTCCGGATCGCCGGGGCGCCGCTCCCACATCCGCGGACCGCCGATGACGGTATCCAGCTTCTGCGGATCGCGGTGGACGAACAACTGGCTACGACGTTGTTCTTGAGTCGCGCGCTGAACTTCGTCGCGGTCCTCATCCAGTTGGCGCAGGTAGACGCGGCGCTGCTTCTCCTGCTCACCCCAGGTGATCCTGCGGCCCCGGCCGAAGCGGCCGCTGAACATCAGCGCACCGAAGCCGACCAGGCCGATCATCGGGAAGAATCCTGACTGCAGGGAGCGGACACCGGATGTGTACATCACCACCAAGGTGCCGATGATCCCGACCAACAGCGCCGGGAGCGCGATCATCAACAAGATGTTGCGCGGCTCGCGTTCGGGTAGTGCCAGCGGAGCCGCGACCATCACCCGCGTGGGTGGAACGGTCGGCGGCGGTTTGCGCGGGCCGCGCACAAAACCGCTCTTGGACACGGCTAGCCTCCCACGTTCTGGTTGGCATCCGGGATGAGCGCCACCGGACCGGCGACAGTGTCGCGGGCCAGCAGCGCGGCGGTGCGACTGATCGCCGGCCCGGCGGCGAATGTTCGCACTATCGGCCACGGAGCCTGCCCGGCGCTACGGGGTTCCAGCCCCAGGGCCTGCAGGGTGCGCTGGTCCCAGTCGATCCCGTACCGGACACCCTGTGGGGAGATCCAGAACAGGCTCTCCCGGGTATCGGACGTGGCGACACCGCTCGTCGTGGCGACGAAGTTGGCCGCCTCCGGCAGGACGAGCGTCTGATCGGCTTCCACCGAGTCGGGATCGCGGTCATCGCGGACCAGACTCACCAGATGGGCGTCCATGCCCTGCGGCACCGGCAGGCCCCTGCCACTGAAGATCGTGACCGCGGCCTGCCGGTCACCGGACTGCTTCTCCCACCCGACGCATGTCACCGGGTTTGCCGCCTTGTCAACGAAATTGAGCTTGCCGGTGGGATAGAAGTCGACGTTGAGCACCTCTACTTCGGGTATGTCGACCAGCTTGTCGGGCGACACCAACTGCGGCGCGGTGGATCCCTGCGAGTCCGCCGTGCGCAGCAGATCGGCGACGAAGGGGCTGATCTTCTGCACGCCACCGGGCAGCAGCGCATAGAAGCCGCTCACGGTGCCGGTGGCGTCGCGGGTTTCCAGCACGCTGCCCACCGTCGAGTTGGGCAGCCACTGCGATGGTGTCCCCGCGTCCGGAACCACCGGCACGACGACAGGCTCCGTGGCAGGCATCGCATCGAACAGGGCGTTGGAGATGTCGATCGGGTACGTCACCCCGGGATCGAGCCCGAGGTTGAACGTCACCGACCTGTCCGCCGGATCGATCCGCGACCGGTGCCCACCCCAGATCACAAAGGTCGCGTCACCGTGGTTTACGAGAACGGCCTGCGACGGCTCCATCGGCGCGGCGCGGCCGGCTCTGGACAGCTGTCCGGCGATCGCCGTCACAATTGGTGTCGCCGCACTGCCGCGGGCGGCCGCGGTGTCGCACACCGACCAGGCAGAGACCGCGTTCTGCACAACCTCGAGGTCGTCCGGAGCGCCCGGGATGCCGATCATCGGGCCCGTCGGATACTTGCTGATCTCCTTCGCGCTGACCCACGTCGGGGCCGCCGCGTTGCCCGTCGCCAACCGCGCCGACGTCAGATTCAGGGCCGGATAGAGCCGGCCGTTCATCTTCGCGTAGACCGCACCGGTGTCACGGTCCCCGATGATGGACGACTGCCCCACCAACCCGGCCGGTTTCATGAAGTGCAGCAACGCCATCCAGCCGACGCCGATCAACACAAACACGATTGACAGCACCACCGCGGCCTGCTGCTTGCGGTCATCATGCTTCATTCGCACGGAGAACCGGGTAATCGCCGCCTTCAGCCGGCGATTGTAGAAGAGGTGACCCGAATTCTGATCCCGATTCGACAGATTAAGTGGCATGGTCAGTATCCTTTCGGCGGCCGATGCATATCCGCCTGCTGGACCAGCGTAATAAGGTTCGAGCCGTCCGGGTTCACGCCATAACGATGCATCACATAGTTGATCGACGCGCAGATGTTGGCGACGGGATCGTAGATGTTCGTCGACGTCCCCGGC
>CAZDYH010000068.1:6358-14543 GCA_964509355.1 uncultured Mycobacterium sp. | reverse complement strand
CCGAAGCGGTGGTCCGCGAGGCCGTCAGCAATGTCGTGCGGCACGCCGGCGCGGCTACCGTCACGATCGCCGTCACAGTCGACGACAACCTGACGATGACGGTCACCGATGACGGCTGTGGCCTCTCGGCCGGCTTCGTCCGGGACACCACCCGCAGCGGTCTGGCGAACCTGGCGGCTCGTGCCGACGAGTGCAGCGGGCACCTCGCCGTGGCCGCTGCCCCCGACGGCGGAGCCCGGCTGGTCTGGTCGGCGCCGCTGCCGTGAGCCTTGCGACTCAGGCCACTGCCCAAGGCCGCGTCCACGGCATCGCGCTGACACCGTCGGCGCCGCACTTGACCGCGAGGACCTGGTCGACACCCATTCGACCCTCCTCGAAGGCGAGCGCCCCGCCGACGAGGTAGAGCCGCCACACGCGGGCCACTTCCTCCCCCTGCAGCGCGACGAACTCGTGGTAGCGGTTCTCGAACGTGTCGATCCACCGCTCGACGGTGCGCACGTAGTGCTCGCGCATCGCCTCGACATCGCGTACCTCGAAACCGGCGTCCTGCAGATAGCGCAGGGTCTGCCACAGCGGGCGCATGTGCATATCGGGGGCGATGTAGGCCTCGATGAAGGGGCCGCCGCCGGGCGCGGAGTCCAGCCCGCGCGACATCTGCTGCAGCAGCAGCCGGCCCGTCGGCTTCAGCGCCCGCAACAGGATCCCGGCATACCTCGGATACTGCTCTGCGCCGACATGTTCGCCCATCTCGATGGAGCTGACCGCGTCGAACGCCTCCCTCGACGCCGGCAGTTCGCCGAACTCGCGGTAGTCCTGCAGACGCACGTCGACGCTGCCGGTCAGCTGGCGCCCCGTGACGCGTGCGGCGATGAAGTCGCGCTGCTGCGCAGACAACGTGATGCCGGTGGCGTGCACGCCGTAGCGCTGGGCCGCGTGCAGAATCAGCGATCCCCAGCCGCAGCCCACGTCGAGCAGCCGCATACCGGGCTCGAGGTCGAGCTTGCGGCAGATCAGGTCGAGCTTCGCGGTCTGGGCGTCGTGCAGCGACTGGCCCTGATGCGTGAAATACGCTGCGGAGTAAGCCATGTGGTCGTCGAGCAACAGCCGGTAGAAGTCGTTCGACAGGTCGTAGTGGTGCGAGATCGCGGCACGGTCGCGCCGCCGGGTGTGCAGTCGGCCGGACAGCCGCGCCTCCGAGGCCGGCGGTTTCGGCGGCAGCCCGAGCGCACCCAGCCTGGCCGCGACAAGCACGGCCCTGGCTCTGGCGCCGGCTGTCACGGAAACACCGTCATCCGGACGGGCCCGGGCCATTCGCCAGGCCCGCCGGAAGCCGTCGGCGAGGTCACCGTCGACGTCGAGGTCGCCGGTCACGTAGGCACGGGCCAGCCCCAGCTCGCCGGGCGCCCACAGCAGCCGGCGCAGCGCACGACGGTTGCGCACCACCAGCACCGGCCCGTCGACCGGGCCCGCCTCGCTGCCATCCCATGCACGCAGTCGGACCGGCGGCCCGGCGCCGGCGAACTCGCGTATCAATCCCGCCAGGCGGTCCGCCACCGTCACGCCGGGGCTCACGTCGGATTGGCTGGTGCGAACACCTTCACAAACCTGTCCAGCGACTCGTGGAATTCACGCCTGAGAGCACCGGCGACCAGTAGGCCGATCGGCCCGAACAACGCCGGGCCACCCAGGTGTACATCGAAAGCCACCGTCGAGCCGTCACCCTCCGGCCTGATCTTGGCGATCAGCTTGATCTTGACGCCGCCCTGGCCAACACCGTTGAGCGTCATGCCCTCGGGCGGCCGGATGTGCACGATGGTCCACCGGATTCGGTTGGGCATGCCCATCACCTCGACGATCGACTCGATGACGGTGCCCTTGTCCAGGGTCTCGGGCAGTTTGCTGCGCCACACCCGGTGGATGGTCAGCCAGTCCCGGTACCGGGACAGGTCAGACGCGTACGACCAGGAATCCTCCGGCGGCAACGGAACGTCGACGGCGACGGACAGCTTCGCCATCCGCTAGGTCTGCGGCTTGTCCTTGTCGACAACATCCTTGGCCGAATCCTGGACCTTTTCCGCGGTATCGTGGACCTTCTCGGCGGCCTTCTTGGCCGCATCCTGAACCTTGTCCACGGTCTCCTTGAACTTGCCCTCGGTCTTCGAGTCGATGACATCGCCGGCCTTGTCGATCGCCCCACTCACCTCGTCGGCGCCCTTCGCCATCAGGTCTTTTGCCTTGTCAATGAATCCCATGATTCCCACCTTCCGTTCGGCCCCCGCCACCCGTCTGGCAGCGCGAGCATTCTGTCGTTCGCAGCCTATCTCCACAAGCGGCGTCGTTCCCCGCTGAGGGCACCCTCAATCCACCACAACGCCTCGATGATCGCCGCACCGATCAGGCCGATCCCCAATGCCGTCGACGTCACGGCCACATTGGACGGATCGAGCATGAACTTCTCCTGAGCCAGCGGGATGCTGAAGATCACCAGGTAAGCGACCGCCGAGAAGGCCACCAGCGCCACCCGCCACCACTGGTACGGGCGTGCCACCACGGCCAGCACCCATACCGCGGTCACCAGCAGCGTGATCAGCGCGGCCGTCGACGCCTGGGTCTGCTGCACGGGCGTGGCATCACGACCCTGATAGGCCACCAGATAGGACGTGAAGGTGGCGATGCCCACGACGACTCCCGACGGCAGCGCCGATGTCATCACCCGCCGGACGAAACCGGGGTGCGCCCGCTCGTTGTTGGGTGCCAGCGACAGGATGAACGCCGGGATGCCGATGGTGAACCAGGCCGCGATCGTGACGTGGATCGGCTGGAACGGATACAGCAGCGGGCCGGTGCCGAACAGCTTGGCCGACAGGCCGGCCAGTCCGACCAGCAGCGCCAGCAGCACCGAGTACACCGTCTTGGTCAGGAACAGGTTGGAGACCCGCTCGATGTTGCCGATCACCCGGCGGCCCTCGCCCACGACGTAGGGCAAGGTGGCGAATTTGTTGTCCAGCAACACGATCTGGGCCACCGCCCGGGATGCCGGGCTGCCCGCACCCATCGCGACACCGATATCAGCATCCTTGAGCGCCAGCACATCGTTGACACCGTCACCGGTCATCGCGACGGTGTGCCCGCGCGACTGCAGGGCGTGCACCATGGCCCGCTTCTGGTCGGGGCGTACCCGGCCGAAGGTGGTGTACTCGTCGAGGGTGTCCGCCAGCGCTTCCTGATCGGCCGGCAACCGGCGGGCGTCAAGGGTCTCACCGTGCAGGCCCAGCGTACCGGCCACCGCGCCCACCGACACCGCGTTATCGCCGGAGATCACCTTGATCGACACCTGTTGGGAAGCAAAGTAATCCAGCGTGTCGCGGGCGTCCGGGCGCACCCTCTGCTCGAGCACCGCCAGCGCCGCCGGAGTCACCCGGCCGGGAGCGTCGGGATGGTCGACGGCCAGTTCGCTGGAACCCAGCAGCAGCACCCGCAGTCCCTGCGCACCGATCTGCTCGGCCTGCTCGGCAACCGGGGACGCCGGGTCGAGCAGCACATCGGGTGCCCCGATCACCCAGTTCCCGTGCGCGCCGTAGGACGCGCCGCTCCACTTGGTGGCCGACTTGAACGGGGCCCTCGCCGTCACGGTCCAGCCGGGCGGGTGGTCGTAGGCCTCACCGATGGCCTGCATGCTCGCGTTCGGCCGGGCATCGTCGGCGGCCAGCGACGCAAGCACATCCGCCACGTCGGTATCGCCGAGCGGCTTGAGATCGGAGAACCGCATGCCGTTCTCGGTCAGCGTGCCGGTCTTGTCGGCGCACACCACGTCGACGCGGGCCAGCCCTTCGATCGCGGGCAGCTCCTGAACCAGGCATTGCCGCTGGCCGAGCCGGATGACGCCGACCGCGAACGCGATCGACGTCATCAGCACCAGCCCTTCGGGAACCATCGGTACCAGAGCTCCGACCATCCGCAGCACCGATTCCCGCCAGCCCGCCTGGGTGGTGAACAGCTGGGTGTAGATGATGAGCAGGCCGGCCGGGATCAGCAGGTAGGTGATGAACTGCAGGATCTTGTTGATACCGCTGCGTAGCTCGGACTTGACCAGCGTGAACTTGCTGGCCTCCTCGGCCAGCTTCGCGGCGTAGGCCTCGCGGCCCACCTTGGTGGCCCGGTAGGCGCCGCTGCCGGCGACGACGAAGCTGCCCGACATGACCTTGTCGCCGCTGCCCTTGGCAATCGGGTCGGCCTCGCCGGTGAGCAGCGACTCGTCAACTTCCAGACTCGACTCCTCGACGATGTCGCCGTCCACGACGATCTGGTCGCCCGGACCGAGCTCGATGATGTCGTCAAGCACCACCTCGTTGGGCGCCAGGGCCTTTGCGGCCGACCCTGTCCCGGACCGGCGGCGCACCAACGGCTTGGCCTGCCCGACGATCGCGAGCTTGTCCAGCGTCTGTTTGGCCCGCAGCTCCTGGATGATGCCGATACCGCTGTTGGCGATGATGAGCAGCCCGAACATCCCGTTGATCAGCGAACCCGTGGCCAGCACGATGGTCAGCAGCACACCGAGAATTGCGTTGATTCGGGTGAGGACGTTGGCCCGGACGATCTCGGAGACGCTGCGCGCGGCGCGCGTCGGGACGTCGTTGGTCTTGCCTTCGGCGACCCGCTGCGCCACCTCGGCGTCGGTGAGCCCGGTGGCCAGTGAAACGGTCATCGGGTGAACGTCCCCATATCGTCCTTGTCGTAGTACTCCAACGTGAGCTTGTCACCGGCGAAGGTGGCCTTGGAAATCGTTCCCGGAGGGGCGTTCTCGGTGACCAGCTGGAAGGTGTACACGTCGCCGTCCCAGTGCGTGAGCTCGAAGGTGTCGCCACGGGGGCCCAGCGAAAGCGCGAGCTTGCCGTCGCGCTCGCTGACCGTGGCCGGTCCCCAGTAGTCGTTGCCGTAGCTGCCCGCATAGGTCGCCGGCGGCGCCGCGGGCGCGGGGTTGGCCGGCGGCTGCCGACCCACCAGCGCACCCGTGGGCTGCTCCATCTGCTGGAAGGCCGACTTGTACAGTCTCCGCCAGTCCTCCCGAACCTCGCCGAACTGCACCAGGTCGGCGAACTCCGCGGTCAGCGTCTCCGGGACGCCGGAGGGCGTGGCGTTGGTCAACGCGACGATCGCGACGTCGGCCGACGGGATGATGACGAAATTCGTCCCCGCACCGAGTTCGAACGCCCCCGAGTGACTGAGCTCCATACGCGCCGCGGACGTCGACCCCACGTTGAATCCGTAGCCGTAGAAACCGGAGCGCATTGCCGGCTCGGTGGCGGGGCTCGACACGATCTGCGGCGTGACCGCGGGCAGCAGCGCCTTGGCGTCGACGATCTTCTTGCCGTCGTATGTGCCGTTGGCCAGCACCATCGCCAGCCAGTGCGTCATGTCGTTGACCGAGGAGCTGACCCCACCGGCCGGCGACTCCGGGTCCGGGTCGCGCACATACCGCGGTTCGTACTTACCGTTGATGTGAATGTGCCCGACGGCACGGTCGGCCCGGGCGGCGTAGTCGTCGAAACGCGAGCTGGTCGATGTCATCCCCAGGGGTTGGTACAGCACCTGGTCGCTGAGGTCCTCCCACGACCTGCCGGCGGCGGCGGCCACCGCCTCGGCGGCCGCGGTCACCCCGAAGTTGGTGTAGGCGTAAGAGATTCGGAACGGGTCCAGCGGCAGCCGGCGCAGCCGGTCGAGCACATACCGCCGGTCGTAGCCGAGGTCCTCGAGCATGTCGCCGGCATGATCGGGCAGGCCCGAACGGTGCGAGTACATGTCACCGACGTTGACCATCTGGGTGACGGCCGGGTCCGACAGCGCGAACCACGGCAGCTTCGACACCAGTGGCGTGTCCCAGCCGATGGCGTTCTCGCTGACCTGATGCGCGACCACCGTGGCGCCCAGTGGCTTGGACAGCGAAGCCAACTGGAACACCGTGTCGGGGTCGACCTTCGCGCCGGTCCGTACATCCCTCACGCCGAAACCCTTGGCGTACAGAGTTTTTCCGCCATGAACGACCGCTACCGCCATTCCCGGGATACCCGACGTCCTCATCAGGTCGTCGGCGATACCATCCAGCTTGGCGACGGCGTTGGCGACGGCGTTCTCCGGTAGGTCCATCGCCGGCACCAGCGGCGGCGGGACATCCGACGGTGACTTCCGGGCCGACGGCTGTGCCTGCTCGGATGGAGCGGCGCCACAGCCCGTCAACAGTGCCAGCAGCGCCACCGTCGCGGCACTTCTCGCCACAGCGCTCATGGGTTCGCACCGTAACGGGTCACAGCCGCCACCATTGGTCGAACGTCGATGACGTGCCCGGATCGACCCGGTCGCCCGGGCGGGGTACCGCAACGTCGACGCCGGCGGGTTCGGTGGCGGCAAGCAGCCGTTCGATCGGCTCCGCCCAGGGATGGGGGGCGAGGCGGAACGTGCACCAGTGAATCGGCACCAGCAGTCCCGACCCCGAGTCCGTGACGTCCAGGTGGGCCCGAACCGCTTCCTCCGGATTCATGTGAATGTCGGGCCAGGCCGTGTTGTAGGCGCCCACGGGCATCAGGGTCAGGTCGAAAGGCCCGTAATCCGCGCCGATCCGCCCGAAGCTCTTGGTGTATCCGGTGTCGCCGCCGAAGTACGCCCGATGCCGCGGACCGATCAGCGCCCACGACGACCACAGCGTGGTGTTGCGGCTCAGGAAGCGACCCGAGAAATGCCTCGCCGGCGTGCAGGCCAGCGTCAAGTCACCTACCGAGCCGCTCTCGTTCCAGTCGAGTTCGACGATCCGCGCCTCGGGGATGCCCCAGTCGCGCAGGTGCGCACCGACACCGAGTGGCACGAAGAACGGGGCGCGCTGGGTGCGGGCCAATGCGGTGACGGTGTCGATGTCGAGGTGGTCGTAGTGGTCATGGCTGACGACGACGGCGTCTATCGCGGGCAGGGCCGCCAACGGCACCGGGGCGGGATGCATCCGATGTGGTCCCACAACCTGTGACGGCGAGCAACGATCACTCCACACCGGGTCGGTCAGCACGCGGTAACCGTCGATCTCCAGCAGCGCCGTCGAGTGCCCGTACCAACTCACCGCCAACGGCGCGGGCGGGGCGGCGAGAGCCGCGGCCGGCGGTGTCGCCAGTGGAATCGGGCCCGGGGGGCGGCTGGCGGCACGGCTGCTCACTATGTCCCACAGCACCAGCCGCTGTTCCTCGCGGTCCAGGTCGAGCATCGAGGTTGGGTCGAGGTTGACGAAGGTGCCGTCGCGGTAGTTCGGGGAGCCGTCGGCCACCGCGTGAATGGCCCCCGGCCCGGCGCCCAGCGCCGCGGGCGCCCCGTTGAGGGCCCGCAACGCCCATCCCCCGGTCGCCAGGGTGGCCGTTCCGGCGACCAGCCGCAGCGCTCCGCGCACGACGCTCAGGCTCCCTGGAACTTCGGCGGCCGCTTCTGCACGCGCGCCACCTGCGCCTCGATCACGTCCTGGCTGCCCCACGCCTTGTCGAACAGCTCCTTGTGCGTCGGCCACGGGTCCTGGTAGGCGCCGTCGTCATTGAGCACCCGCTTGGCGTGCTGCAGCGCAAGGGGTGCCAGTCCGGCGATCTCGGCGGCCCAGGCCTGAGCGTCGGCCAGGGTGCCGATGCGGTTTGCCATACCGGTCTGCAGGGCGACCTCGGCGGGCAGCTGCTCCGCGGTCAGCAGCATCGCGCGCGCCCGCCCGTAGCCGGCCAGCGACGACAACCGCCGGATGCTCCAGTTGTCCAGGGCCAAACCGTATTTCGCGGTCGGGAACTGGAAGAATGCATCAGGCGCAACGACGCGCAGGTCGCAGATCATCGCCAGCTGCAGGCCGGCGCCGATCGCGGGTCCGTTGATCGCCCCGATCACCGGCATCGGGGCCGCGTCGATGGCCTTGTTCAGGGCGATCAGGCGATCCGGATAGTCGGCGGCGAACGCGTCACCGCTGAGGTCCGCCCCTGCGCAGAACACAGTGCCCTGGCCGGTCAGCACGATGGCCCGGACACCCTCGGCGGCGGCCTGCTCCACGGCTGTACGAAGCTCCTCGACGAGCTGGGAGTTGAGCGCATTGCGCCGCTCGGGCCGCTGCAACTCGATCGTGGTCACGTCTTCGACACGGGTGGCACCGATCATGGGGCCAGCGTATAGGCCCGCTAAC
>CAZDYH010000068.1:0-6258 GCA_964509355.1 uncultured Mycobacterium sp. | reverse complement strand
GAGGTGAGCGAGGAACCAGTCACGCGCCAGTGCGGCGGCCTTTTCCAGGGCACCGGGCTCTTCGAAGAGGTGGGTGGCCCCGGGTATCACCGCGATCTGGCACTCGGCCGGGATCGCGGCCTGAGCGCTCCGATTCAATTCGAGAACGACTTCGTCGCGCCCGCCCACGATCAACAGTGTCGGGGCGCGCACCCGGGTCAGCGACTCACCCGCGAGATCGGGCCGGCCGCCGCGTGAGACGACCGCTCCGACGGTCACTCGCGGATCCGCGGCGGCGCGCAGGGCAGCGCCGGCCCCGGTGCTGGCACCGAAGTAGCCGATCGGCAGCGACGCGGCGTCGTCCTGGGTGGCGAGCCAGGCGGTGACGTCGACCAATCGGCGCGCCAGCAGTTCGATGTCGAAGACGTTGGCGCGGTTGCGTTCTTCCTCGGGCGTGAGCAGGTCGAACAGCAGCGTGGCGAGTCCGGCGGCGCCGAGCACGTCGGCGACGTACAGGTTGCGTGGGCTGAATCTGCTGCTCCCGCTGCCGTGCGCGAAAATGACGATTCCGGTCGGGTTCTCGGGAATGGTGAGGTGCCCGGCCACCGTGACCGG
Source organism: uncultured Mycobacterium sp. (assembly GCA_964509355.1). Taxonomy (GTDB): domain Bacteria; phylum Actinomycetota; class Actinomycetes; order Mycobacteriales; family Mycobacteriaceae; genus Mycobacterium. The sequence continues at coordinate 5,664 of CAZDYH010000068.1, read as the reverse complement.
ACCCGCCACGACCTCGACCTCCTCGTCGCGCAACGGCGGATCATCGGCGTCGGAGCTTGCCGCGGCGGATGCACGGAAACCGTCTGGTGCTCGGTCGAGCAGCGCGCATACCTCGTCGTCGGAGGTCTGGCCGAAATCGCGGTATCCCTGCCCCACGGCGAAGAAGTACGGCGGCGCTCCCAGGCACACCACCTCATCGGCGTACTTCTCAAGGGCCGCAACGGCATCCGGCGCCCCGATCGGCGCGGCCAGCACAACCCGTCTGGCGCCGTGCGCCCGGGCCACCTGACACGCCGCCTGAGCCGTCGCGCCGGTGGCGATACCGTCGTCGACGATCAGCGCGACGCGGCCCGCCAGGGGAAGTCGCTCGCGCCCGCGGCGGTAGAGCTCGGACCGGCGCCGCAGCTCCGCCAGTTGCTCGCGTTCGACTCCGGTGATATCCGCATCGGTCAGTCGGGTGTGACGCAGGACATCGTCGTTGAGCACCCGCACTCCGTCTTCACCGATCGCACCGAATGCCAGCTCAGGCTGATACGGCACGCCGAGCTTGCGGACCACCAGCACGTCGAGGGGGGCACGCAGCGCCTTGGCGACCTCGAACGCGACCGGCACGCCGCCGCGCGGCAGACCGAGAACGACGACGTCTTGATCCCGCAAGCCTTCGAGACGCCCGGCCAGCTGCCGCCCCGCGTCTGCCCGATCGTCGAAGCGCACAGTGACCTCCATGGATTGCCGTTTCGCGCCCTCTCCGGGCTGCTTAGAGTATGCCCCCGATGGCCCGCGCACCGATCAGCTTGACGCCCCGCGTTCCGTGCGGCGTTGCTACGTCTGGAGTCAGTCCCGATGGGCCGGTGCGGCGGCCTCGGCGCGTAAGCGCTCGGTGTCCGCGGCGAGAAAATCGGCGATGACCTCGAGTTCGCCGTACGAATAGCGTTCGCAGAGTCGCGCCAGCGATGTGCTCGGCGACGCGGCTGCCGTGTGCAGGATGACCGTCGCCTCGGAGTGTTGGTAATCCAGCCGCTGCAGTTCATCGAGAAGCTGCAGGCGCGAACGCTGCTCGCCCATTGCGCAATCGTAGTCCGCGAGCCCCGTCACGCGAGCGACTGCACCCACGCCTGGTGTAACGCCGCGTATCTTCCGTCGGCGCGGTGGATGAGTTCGTCTGGCGAGCCGTCCTCGACGATTCGGCCGTGCTCGAGTACCAGCACTCGGTCGGCAACCTCGACTGTCGAGAGCCGGTGGGCAATGACCAGCGCGGTTCGGTCGGCCAGCACCGTCTCCAGCGCACGTTGCACCATGCGCTCGCTGGGAATGTCCAGCGACGACGTCGCTTCGTCGAGGATCAGCACGGCCGGGTCGGCGAGGAACGCCCGGGCAAACGCCACCAGCTGCCGCTGACCGGCGGACAACCGGCCACCGCGTTTGGCGACGTCGGTTGCGTAACCGTCGGGCAGTGCGGCGATGAACCCGTCAGCGCCGACCGCCTCGGCGGCCCCGTGGATCTGCGCCTCGGTCGCGTCGGGGCGGCCGAACCGGATGTTGTCGGCGACCGTGCCGTCGAACATGAAGTTCTCCTGAGTCACCATCACCACATGCCGGCGCAGATCGCTCTGGGCGAGCTCACGCAGATCGATGCCGTCCAACCTCACCGACCCGTACGTCGGGTCGTAGAACCTGGCTATCAGCTTGGCGATGGTGGTCTTGCCCGCGCCGGTCGTTCCGACAAGCGCAACGGTCTGACCCGCGGGGACGGTAAACGTCAGGCCGGGCAGCACCGGCCGATCCGGTACGTAGGAGAAGCGCACATCGTCGAATGCGACGACACCGCGAACGGAGTTGACGACGACCGGCGACGGCGGATCCTTGATACCGGGTTCCTCCGCAAGCACACCGGACAGCTTCTCCAGCGCTGACGACGCGGACTGGAAGGTGTCGAAGAACTGGGTGATGTCCTGCATCGGCTCGAAGAACATCCGCAGGTAGAGCAGGAAGGCCGCGAATGTTCCGATCGTCATGTCGCCGTGCAGGACCCGCCACCCGCCGTAGAGCAGCACCACGCCGGTGGTTAGGTTGCCGACCAGTTTCACCCCCGGCATGAAGACGGCGAGAAGTCTGAATGTCTTTTCGTTGATCACCCGATAACGGTCGGCGATGTCGTCGAAGATCTGCTGGTTGCGCGGCTCGCGCCGATACGCCTGCACCGCCTTGATACCGGTCATCGTCTCGACGAACTGCACGATGACCAGAGCGGCGCTCTCCCGAACCTCGCGATAGGTCTTGGAAGATTCGGACCGGAACCAACCGGCGAGAACCACCAGGACGGGGAATGCCATCAGGCACATCAGTCCCAGCCGCACATCGAGCGTTACGAGCAGGATCGCTGTTCCGATCAGCGTAAGCACGGCGGTGACGAGGCTGTCGAAGCCGGTCTCCAGCATGTCCTGGATCGCCTCGACGTCGTTGGTGGATCGGCTCACCACCCGGCCGGAGGTGTACCGGTCGTGGAAGGCGATATCGAGCAGTTGAAAGTGACGGAACACCCGCCGCCGCAGCTCGAGCAAGACCTTCTGGCCGACCTGTCCGGACCGTTTCAGGAAGAACAGCCGACTCGCGGCCTGGACCAGCACCACACCGCACAGCGTGGCGACGACGAGCATGAGTTCACCTGCCGAGCCACCGGCCGCCAGTGCCGGGACGCCGTGGTCGATCCCCCGCTGGACGAGCAGCGGGACCGAAAGGCGCGCAACGTTCTCCACGACCACGACGAGCGCCAGCACGCCGACCGTCATACGAAAAGGCCACAACAGCGAGGCCAACAGCGCGCGCGCCTCACGACGTCGCGGAAGTGTCTCGTCGATGGGGAGGTCGTCATGCCGGCTGTCGGCGATGCGACCGCGCCAGCGGTATGCGCCCTCGTCGTCAGGGACCGCGGTCGGCGACGTGTCCACGGCGGTCATCGGCGCTCTCCCTCCGCCGTCACGAAACCGTGGCGGATCACGTCCATCGTGGAGCAGGCGGCTTCGGTGGCCGCCTGTTCCTCGAGGGTGTGACCCAGCCGGTCTTTCTCGTCGTCGTCCTGCCAGGCTGAGCCGTGCTCGAGACGGTCGTCGAGTTCGTCGTCAGCGGCCAGCAGGTAGCGGTACTGCGGCACCCGGGCGAGTAGCTCGGTATGCGTGCCGACATGGGTGATGGTTGCCCCGGCAGAATCGACCCTCTCGAGCAGCGCCACCTTGTCGGCAAGCAGTACGGTCGATGCCCGGTGCGCGACCACGATGCCCGTGACCGCGTGCAGCACCCGGCGCAGCGCCACGGTGACCAACGCCTCGGTGTGGACGTCCAGGGCGGACAAGGTGTCGTCGAGGACCAGGATCTTCGGCGCGGCAAGGATCGCCCGCGCCAGGGCGAGCCGTTGCCGTTGACCGCCAGACAGGCTCATGCCCTGCTCCCCGATGCGGGTGTCGAGCCCGTAGGGCAGGTCGTAGACGAACTGCGCCGCAGCGATGTCGATGGCCCGGGCCAGCTGTGCATCCGTGGCATCCGGCCGTCCGAGCCGCAGGTTCTCGGCCACCGACATGGAAAACAGCGTGGGATTCTCGAACGCCGCGGCCACCGCCTGGCGCAGGGCCGGCAGGCTGAGGTCGCGGATGTCATGGCCGTCGATGCGGATCTGACCCTCCGTGACGTCGTAGAGCCGCGGCAGGAGGGCCGCCAGCACCGACTTACCCGAACCCGTGGCGCCGACGAGCGCAAGGGTCTGGCCGGGCTCGACGGTGACGGTGACGTGCCGAAGTGCCCAGGACTCGGTGTCGGGGAAGCGGAAGCCGACGTCGAGCAGTTCCAGTCGTCCGCCGCGCGGCGGATCTGCTCGCTTACCGCCGACGATCTCCTGGGGTGCGTCGAAGATCTCGGCGATCCGATTCGCCGCGGTCATCGACTCCTGGGTCATCGACAACAGGTAGCCGAGTGACGCGATAGGCCAAACCAGCGAAAGCATCATCGTGATGAACGCGACCAGGGTGCCCATCGTGACGATGCCGTGGCCCGCGGCGTACGCACCGAAACCCAGGACGACGATGAGTGTCAGGTTGGGAATGACTTCCAGCACCGTCCAGAACCTCGCCGAGACTCCGACCTTGCGGACCTGGATGTCGTACAGCGTGGTGACCTGCTCGTCGAACCGGTCGAATACGTACCCTTCGCGACCGAACGACTTCACCACACGCAGGCCGAGGGCGGACTCCTCGACATGCGTTGCGACGTGGCCGGATTGGTCCTGGGCCTGCCGTGACAGCCGGCTGAACTCCCGCTCGAAGTGCAGCACGGTCGCAGCGATCGGCAGGATCGACACCAAGACCACGACACCGAGCGGCCAGTACATCGCCAGCAGGATCGCTGTCACGGCAGTGATCTGAATGATGTTGAGCAGCAGAAACACCAGGCCGAACGACAAGAGCCGGCGAATGGTGCTGAGATCGTTCATGACTCGCGACAGCAGCTGCCCGGACTGCCATCTTCCGTGGAACGACATCGGCAGGATCTGCAAGCGGGCGTAGAGGTCTTTGCGGATATCGGCCTCGACGCCCATCGTCGCGCGGGCGACCAGCCAGCGCCGGATGAACCACAGCACCGCCTCGGTGACGCCGACGCCCATGGCCGCGATCCCCAGCACCAACAATCCGTGTTGGTCGTGGTGGCGCACGGGCCCGTCGATTACGGCCTTCGTCATGAGCGGGATCGTGATGGTGGCCACCAGGCTGGCGAGTGCGACCACGACCATGGTGATCCATCGCGCCCGGTATGGCAGCAGGTAGGGCAGCAGCCGCCACAGATCCGAGCTCGCGCGCTGGTGGGCCCGCGGCGGCGCGATCGCCGGTGCCGAGCGCACTCCACCCGCATCCTGCGCGGGCATCGCTTCATCCACGCCTGCTTCGTCTCCCTGATCCCGCGGCGCCGATCGTCGACAATCACGTGAATGTTCAGTGTCCCATCACACGTGCTGTGGCGCGACCCATCACGCGCCTACCACCCCCGCGGCCGGCAATCAGGCAAGATGGCTGACATGGACAGTGGTGTGGCATCGCCCCGGGTGCTGGTCGTCGACGACGACCCTGACGTCCTCGCCTCGCTGGAGCGCGGCCTGCGGCTGTCCGGATTCGAGGTCTCGACCGCCATGGACGGCGCCGAGGCGCTGCGCAGCGCCACCGAGACGCGGCCCGACGCCATCGTGCTCGATATCAACATGCCGATCCTGGACGGGGTCAGCGTCGTCACTGCGCTGCGCGCCATGGACAACGACGTTCCGGTCTGCGTGCTGTCGGCGCGCAGCTCGGTCGACGACAGGGTGGCCGGCCTGGAAGCCGGCGCCGACGACTACCTGGTCAAGCCGTTCGTGCTGGCCGAACTTGTCGCCCGGGTGCGTGCGCTGCTGCGACGTCGCGGGTCGACGGCGACGTTCTCGTCGGAAACCATCTCGGTGGGTCCACTGGAGGTGGACATCCCGGGTCGGCGCGCCCGGGTCCACGGTGTCGATGTCGACCTGACCAAGCGGGAGTTCGACCTGCTCGCCGTGCTCGCCGAGCACAAGACCGCGGTGCTGTCCCGGGCACAGCTGCTGGAGCTGGTGTGGGGTTACGACTTCGCCGCCGACACCAACGTCGTCGACGT
>CAZDYH010000067.1:4163-14625 GCA_964509355.1 uncultured Mycobacterium sp. | reverse complement strand
CGGCCGCGGCGGCGACCGTGATCGAGCCGATCACCTTCACGCTGCTGCTGCAGGCCGGCGCCATGCTCGGTTGGATCGCGTTCCTGCGCGGCGGGCAGCACTGGGGCCGGCAGCAGCGGTTCGGTCTGACGACCGGGGAGGCGCCGAGCAGTCCGTGAGCGCCAGAACTGTTCACCGACCAGCCTGCGCGACGGGACGGCCCGCTACTAGGCTGGCCTGCGGGGCAGTTCATCAGCGAATAAGGAGACACACGTGACGATCCGGGTAGGCATCAACGGCTTCGGTCGAATCGGACGCAACTTCTTCAGGGCACTGGACACGCAGAAGGCTCAGGGCAGCAACACCGACATCGAGATCGTCGCGGTCAACGACCTCACCGACAACGCCACTCTGGCGCACCTGCTCAAGTTCGACTCGATCCTCGGCCGGCTGCCTTACGACGTGAGCCTGGAGGGCGACGACACCATCGTCGTCGGCAGCATCAAGATCAAGGCGCTCGAAGTCAAGGAGGGACCCGCGGCCCTGCCCTGGGGTGACCTGGGCGTCGATGTCGTCGTGGAATCCACCGGCATCTTCACCGACGCCCGGGCGAGGGGGCACCTCGAGGCCGGCGCCAAGAAGGTGATCATCTCCGCACCGGCCAAGGACGAGGACATCACGATCGTCTTCGGCGTCAACGAGGACAAGTACGACGGCAGCCAGAACGTCATCTCCAACGCATCCTGCACCACGAACTGCCTGGGCCCGCTGGCCAAGGTGGTGCATGACGAGTTCGGCATCGTCAAGGGTCTGATGACTACCATCCACGCCTACACCCAGGACCAGAACCTGCAGGACGGCCCGCACAAGGACCTGCGCCGCGCTCGCGCGGCCGCGCTGAACATCGTGCCGACCTCCACCGGTGCCGCCAAGGCCATCGGCCTGGTGATGCCCGAGCTGAAGGGCAAGCTCGACGGCTACGCGCTGCGGGTGCCGATCCCCACCGGCTCGGTCACCGACCTGACCGTGGAGCTGGCCAAGGCCGCCCCGGCCGCCGAGATCAACGCCGCGCTCAAGGCCGCCGCCGAGGGCAGGCTCAAGGGCATCCTGAAGTACTACGACGCCCCGATCGTGTCGAGCGATATCGTCACCGACCCGCACTCGTCGATCTTCGACTCGGGCCTGACCAAGGTGATCGACAACCAGGCCAAGGTCGTGTCGTGGTACGACAACGAGTGGGGTTACTCGAACCGGCTCATCGATCTCGTCGCCCTGGTCGGCAAGTCCCTCTAGTCAGCTGAGTGGCCGTGACCGTTAAGAATCTCGACGACCTACTGGCACAGGGGGTTTCCGGGCGGGGCGTGCTCGTCCGGTCCGACCTGAACGTCCCGCTCGACGAGGACGGCGACATCACCGACCCGGGCCGGATCATCGCGTCGGTGCCGACGCTCAAGGCGCTGTCCGACGCCGGCGCGAAGGTCGTGGTGGCCGCGCATCTGGGCCGGCCCAAGGGCGGACCCGACCCGAAGTTCTCGCTGGCGCCGGTCGCCGCCGCGCTCGCTGCGCAACTGGGCCGGCACGTGCAGCTGGCCGGTGATGTGGTGGGCACCGACGCGCTGGCGCGCGCCGAAGGGCTGACCGACGGCGACGTCCTGCTGCTGGAGAACATCCGCTTCGACCCGCGCGAGACCAGCAAGGACGACACCGAACGGCTGGCGCTGGCCAGGGCGCTTGTCGAGTTGGTGGGCGATGACGGTGCGTTCGTCTCCGACGGGTTCGGCGTGGTGCACCGCAAACAGGCCTCGGTGTACGACGTCGCCACCCTGCTGCCGCATTACGCCGGCACACTGGTGGCCGCCGAGGTCGCCGTGCTGCAGCAGCTGACCAGCACCGGCGAGCGCCCGTACGCCGTGGTGCTCGGCGGATCGAAGGTGTCCGACAAGCTGGCGGTCATCGAGTCGCTGGCGGCCAGGGCCGACAGCCTGCTGATCGGCGGCGGCATGTGCTTCACCTTCCTTGCCGCTCAAGGGTTTTCCGTCGGAACGTCGTTGCTGCAGGACGACATGATCGAAACCTGCAAGGCGCTGCTGGAGGAGTACGGCGACGTCATTCACCTGCCGGTCGACATTGTCGCGGCGGACGCGTTCGCCGCCGATGCCCCCTCCGAGTTGGTCAGCGCCGATTCCATCCCCGAGGACAAGATGGGTTTGGATATCGGCCCGGGTTCGGTGAAACGGTTCACCACGCTGCTGTCGAACGCCAAGACGATCTTCTGGAACGGCCCGATGGGCGTGTTCGAGTTTCCGGCATTCGCGGCGGGCACCAAGGGGGTCGCCGAGGCGATCATCGCCGCGACGGGCAAGGGCGCCTTCAGTGTGGTCGGCGGCGGCGACTCCGCCGCCGCGGTGCGGGTGCTGGGCCTGCCGGAGGACGGGTTCTCCCACATTTCCACCGGGGGCGGTGCGTCCCTGGAATACCTTGAGGGCAAGGCGCTGCCCGGCATCGAAGTGCTGAGCACCTGAGCGAAGGATCCTGATGAGCCGCAAGCCGCTGATCGCCGGCAACTGGAAGATGAACCTCAACCACTTCGAAGCGATCGCCCTGGTTCAGAAGATCGCCTTCTCGCTGCCCGACAAGTACTACGACAAGGTCGACGTCACGGTCATCCCGCCGTTCACCGACCTGCGCAGCGTGCAGACGCTGGTGGACGGGGACAAGCTGCGGCTGACCTACGGCGCCCAGGACCTGTCCCAGCACGACTCCGGCGCCTACACCGGTGATATCAGCGCCACCTTCCTGGCCAAGCTGGGCTGCAGCTATGTCGTCGTCGGCCACTCCGAGCGGCGGACCTACCACGCCGAAGACGACGCACTGGTCGCCGCGAAGACGGCCGCGGCGCTGCGGCACGGGCTGACCCCGATCGTCTGCATCGGGGAGGGCCTGGAGGTGCGGGAGGCCGGCGACCACGTCTCCCATAACGTCACCCAGCTGCGGGGGTCGCTGGCGGGACTGTCAGCCGAACAGATCGGCACGGTTGTCATCGCCTACGAACCGGTGTGGGCCATCGGTACCGGGCGGGTAGCCAGCGCCGGCGACGCGCAGCAGGTGTGCGCGGCGATCCGCACCGAACTGGGTGCGCTCGCCTCACCGGAGATCGCGGACACCGTGCGCGTTCTCTACGGCGGCTCGGTCAACGCCAAGAACGTCGGCGAGATCGTCGCCCAGGACGACGTCGACGGCGCGCTGGTCGGCGGCGCGTCACTGGACGGGGAGCAGTTCGCGACCCTGTCGGCGATCGCCGCCGGCGGACCCCTGTAGTCTGTCGGCCATGGAGTTGGGCCTGCAGATCACCCTGGTGGTCACTAGTCTGCTGGTGGTGTTGCTGGTGCTGCTGCACCGCGCCAAGGGTGGCGGCCTGTCGACGCTGTTCGGCGGCGGCGTGCAGTCCAGCCTGTCCGGATCGACCGTGGTGGAGAAGAACCTGGACCGGCTGACCCTGTTCGTCACCGGCATCTGGGTGGTCGCCATCATCGGCATGGCGCTGCAGATCAAGTACGCCGGCTAGTCAGGGCGCCGGAAACCAGCGTCCCTCGTAGACGGTGCCGAGCACCGGGATCTGGTTCAGGCGGGCCGGTTCGACCGTGTAGGGATCTTCGCCGAGCACGGTGAAGTTGGCGAGCTTCCCGGCGGCGATGCTGCCGAGTTCGTGCTCCATCCGCCACGAGTAGGCCGCCTCGATCGTGACCGCACGCAGGGCGTCGTGCACGGAGATACGCTGCTCGGGGCAGGCGATCCGACCGCTCGGAGTGACTCTGTTCACCGCGCACCAAGCCAGCATGAGCGGGTTGGAAGGCGCCATCGGCAGGTCGGAATGGAACGACAGCGGGATGCCGCGGCGCAGCACCGACGCCGATCGCACCATCGAGTCGGCGCGCTCGGCACCGAGCCCGTGCGCGGCGTACTTGTCGGCGAAGCCGACCGGGTAGTAGGAGTTCGCTGACACGATCGCACCGAGTTGGGCGATCCGGTCGATCTGCTCCTCGGTCGAGTTCGCGAAATGCACGATCACCGTGCGGTGGTCGGTCCGCGGATGCTCGGCCATGCACTGTTCGAGCGTGTCGAGCACCAAGTCGAGGCCGGCATCGCCATTGACGTGGATGTGCAGCTGCCAGCCGGCGTTCCAGTAGACCCTGGCGAACGCGCGGAAGGTGTCCGGTTGCATCATCCATTCGCCGTGGTGACACAGATCGGGGCTGCCGTCGTCGTGGAGATAGGGCTGCCGCATCTGCATCAGCTGGCTGATGATCGCGCCGTCGGCGAACAGCTTCACCTGCTTGGGCAGCAGCCGCACCTTCCCGGTCGACGCCCGCGCGACCTGGGCGTCGGCGTCGGCGACGGCGTCCGCGGGGTCCATCCCGGAATCGGCCTGGCTGCGGGCGTCGACCAGGAACGTGGACAGCAGTGGCGTGTTCTCGGCGCCCAGAATCTGCTGGTAGAGCTCCCAGGGCTCGATGGTCCACATGATCCCGGGCTCGTTGAAGGCTGTCACGCCGGCCTGATGCAGGTAGGCGACCATCTGGCGCAGACCGGCGGTCATCCGTTCCCGGCTCATCAGTTTCGGGGCCAGCATCGGGAGTAGCAGGTTGGTTCCGGACTCCCACCAGTGCCCGGCCTCGACATCGACCATCGAGCTGGCGGGCCCTGCGCCGGACATCTGCTCCGGTGTTATGTCGAACGCGTTGATTGCCGCGGTGTTCAGAAAAAACTCGTGGCAGGAGCGTTGCCAGATCACGATCGGCCGGGTGGCGCTGATCTGGTCGAGGACGGCCCGGTCCAGGTGGCCGTGCCACAGCTTGTGGTAGCCCCAGGAGAACAGCCACTCGCCGGGGTGGGTCATCGCGTGTTCAGCCGCCCGCAGGTTGCGACGATAGTCCGCCTCCGAACCCGCCGCGGGAAACATCCGGCCGGGGAGTGCCCAGTCCTCCGTCGCGATGACTTCGGTGACGAGCGTCGCGGCGCCGAGAACCGGATGCAGGTGCTGGTCGATGAGGCCCGGGCAGAGTACCGCGTCGGCGAACGTATCGTCCACGTCGAACGGTCCGTCGCGCAGCTCGTCGAACGACCCGACGGCGGCGATCCGGCGGCCCGAGACCGCGACCGCGGTGGCATCGGGGAACTCCGGCTCCATCGTGACGACTCGGCGCGCGCGGAACAGGGTGGCTTCGGTGACCGGCATACCGTCGATCCTGCCCTTGTTTCCTCACCGTGCGGCGCAGACCGGGCGTAGGGTGTGGCCGTGCCGAGCGCCCATATCTCAGAGCGCAGCTATGAAGTCGCTGTCATCGGTGCCGGGCCCGGCGGCATCACCGCCGCACACCTGCTGCGGCAGAACGGGATCGACGACTTCGTCGTCCTGGAGCGAGGTAACGACGTCGGCGGCACCTGGCGCGACAATCACTATCCGGGCTTGGCCGTGGACATTCCGTCGTTGTGGTACCAATTCCCGTTCGCCCGCGACCCCAACTGGTCGCGGCTGTTCGCGCCCGGCCAGGAGATTCAGCGCTACCTCCGCACCGTCGCGCAGCGGGTAGGCCTCTACGGGCACCTGCACACCGGTGCCGAGGTGGTCCGCCAGACGTGGGACGACGGGCGCGCCGTCTGGCAACTGGAGCTCACCGACGGTCGCGTGGTCACCGCGCGGTTTGTGATCAGCGCTGTCGGCGGCTACATCAACGCCAAGCAGACCGTGCCGATCACGGGCATCGCCGATTTCCGCGGCCCGATCCTGCGCCCCAACGACTGGGATGACGAGGTCGACGTCCGCGGGAAACGCGTCGCCGTCATCGGCACCGGCTCCAGCGGGGTACAGATCGCCGCCGCGCTGGCGCCCGTCGCCGAGCGGCTCGACGTCTATCAGCGCACCCCGGCATGGGTGCTGCCCAAGATCGACTTCGACATCACGCCGCCACTGCGGACCGTGCTGCGGATACCAGGCGTGCTGGCCTGCGTCGACTGGTTGGGCCGATGGCTGATGGACATCGCGATGCTCGCACCGCTGTGCCATCTGTGGTCCCGGCTGCCCGGCCGGGCACTGACCGCGATGATGCCGTTCTACGACCGGTACTGCCGCACGCTGTATCGCGGGTATCTGCGGATGGTGGTGCGCGACAGGGCCACCCGTGCGGCACTGCTGCCGCGCTACGGCATCTTGGCGAAGCGCCCGGTCATCTCCAGTGCGTTCCTGCCGATCTTCAACATGCCGTCGACGCACCTGGTAACCACACCGATCGAGCGCATCACCGCCTCCGGGATACAGACCACCGACGGTGTGGCCCGCGAGGCCGATCTGATCGTGACGGCGACCGGCTACGAGCTGTGGACCGACCCGGAGACCTACCGGCCCGGCACCATCGTCGGCCGCGACGGCACCGATCTCGCGCTGGAGTACCACGCGCACGGTCTGCGCAGTTATGCCGGCAGCGCTTATCCCGGTCTGCCGAACCGGTGGGAGCTGGTCGGACCCGTCGGCTTCGTCGGCTTCGCCTGGTTCGACTACCTGGAAACGGTGGCCACCCACGCGGTGCGCGTCATCGCCGAATGCCGCAGGCGCGCAGAACAAGTCGCTGAAGTCACCCCCGACGCCTTCGCGCGGTTCACCAGCAAGATGGCACGCCAGGGCAAGGCTATACGGCTGTATCTGACCGCGTGCAACCCCGGGTTGAACACCTATTTCGTCAACTCGCAGGGCGAGTCGGTGTACTACCGGCCCGAAACGATCTTCGCATCAAGACGATTCAGCCGCCGATCACCGCTGGACGACTACCGCTTCTCGTCACGCTCGACGGCGGCATCATCGCCGCAACCCGCCGACCGCACCACGGCGATGCCGGCATGACCGACCGACCCGCTGCCGAGTCCGCCCGCGACGCGCTGCCGCTCGGGCCAGCCGGACACAGTAGGCGCGCACATCGGCTATCCGCCGTCGCAACCTGAAGACCGCGCAGATACCGGCCGACAAGGGATACCTGAAGGTCCGGAGCCGAACACGCGCGCACCATCGCCATACACAAGCTCATCACCGACAAACGACGATCTGCTCGCCGACAACCCGTCGCCCGCTGGTCGGTGTTCAACCGGTTCCCGTATCTGGAAGCGCTGAACCACCGCGCATCCTGCTGACGATGAGCGGCCTTGCGACGGCGCCGCGCAACAGCGGGTAAGTGCGGCGACTCGCCGGTCCTACAGCTTGGCCGCCGCTTGCTCATCGAGCAGCCACACCGTCGCCTCACGACCGACAGCTCCGGCCGCGGGCACGTCCACCGGATCCGCTCCGCCAACGGCGGCCGCCACCGCGTCGGCCTTCGAGGCGCCGGACACCACCAGCCAGACCTCGCGGGAACGCTGAACGGCGGGCAGCGTCAGCGTGATTCGCTTCGGCGGCGGCTTGGGGGAGTCCTCGACGCCGACTACCAGCCGTTTGGTTTCGCGGACCGCGGCGGTGTGTGGGAACAGCGAGTTGACATGGCCCTCGCCGCCCATACCCAACAGATGGACATCGAAATCCGGCGCCGGATCGCCGGCCGCGGCGTTGGCCGCCAGCACCTGGTCGTATGCGACCGCGGCCGCGTCGATATCCTCGCCGAACTCCCCGTCGCTCGCGGGCATCGCATGCACATTGCGCGCCGGAATATCGACGTGATCCAGTAGCGCGTCGCGCGCCTGCTTGTCGTTGCGTTCGTCATCGTCTTCCGGCACGTAGCGGTCGTCGCCCCAGAACACGTGCACCCTGGACCAATCGATCGCCTTACCGTGCGCGCCGACATGTTTGAGCAGCGCGACGCCGGTACCGCCACCGGTCAGCACGATCATCGCCCGGCCGCGGGTATCGATCGCCGTGGTGATCGCGCCGACCAGTCGGTCACCGGCGGCGGCGACCAGCGCCGCAGTGTCCGGATAGGTCAGCACGACAGTGCTCACACGTACTGCACCTTGTCGATGCCCTCGAGCGCCGCGTGGTAGATCTCATCGGGGTCCAGCCGTCGCAGATCCTCGGCCAGACATTCGCGGGTTTCCCTGCGCGCCAACGGAAGCAGCGCATCCGGCTTGGCGGTCCGGCTCAGTGTGGCGGTCCTACCGTCCTGCGGTCGGCTCAACGTGATCGTCTCGGTACGGCGGTTCAGCTCGACCTTCAATTCGCCCACCGCCCGCTGGACGGGGCCGTCGATCCGGCTGGCCAGCCAGCCCGCCAGGATGTCCAGGGCCGGTTCGGTTTTCAGGCCCGACACCAGTGCCGAGGTGACCGGCTCGTACGGTGGCTGGTCGAGCGACGAGGCGAGCAGAGCCCGCCAGTAGGTGATCCGGCTCCACGCCAGGTCGGTGTCGCCCGCGGTGTAGCCCTGCAACCGGCCCTTGATCGACGCCAACGGGTCTGTGGTGCCGGTCGCATCAGTGATCCGCCGAATAGCCAACTGGCCCAACGGGTCCTGCGCGGGGACCGCTGGTGCCGCCCCGGGCCACCAGGCCACCACCGGGGTGTCCGGCAGCAGGAACGGCAGCACCACGCTGCTGGCGTGGGCGGCCAGCGGACCCGAGATGCGCAGCACCACGACCTCGCCGGCGCCGGCGTCGCCGCCCACCCGCAGTTGCCCGTCCAGTCGCGCCTCGTCGGCGACACGGTCACCGGGCACCACCACGATGATCCGGCACGGGTGCTCCCGGCTGGAGGCGATGGCCGCGTCGATGGCGTCTTCGACGAGTTCGTCGGCGTCGGGGGCGATGACGAGGGTCAGCACCCGGCCGAGGGTGATCGCACCGCCCTCCTCGCGCAGGGCGGTGATCCGCTTGTTGATGTCGTTGGTCGTGGCGTCGGGCAGGTCGACGATCACTTCAGGTACTCCGCTCTTCGCTGACGCTCATCACGGGCGCCGCCATTCCCGGCCGTCGCGCCGCAGCATCTCGAATGCCGATGCCGGGCCCCAGGTGCCGGATTCGTACGGGTCCGGCCGGCCGTGCTTCGCCCAGTACTCCAGCACGGGATCGAGGATCTCCCAGGAAAGTTCGACCTCCTCGTTGACCGGGAACAAGGACGGCTCGCCGAGCAGTACGTCCAGGATCAGCCGCTCGTAGGCCTCGGGTGAATCCTCGGCGAACGCCGAGCCGTAGGAGAAGTCCATGTTGACGTCGCGGACCTCCATTGCGCTGCCGGGCACCTTGGAGCCGAACCGCAGCGTGATGCCCTCGTCGGGCTGCACGCGGATCACCAACGCGTTCTGGCCGAGTTCCTCGGTCATGGTGGCGTCGAACGGCAGGTGCGGCGCCCTGTTGAACACCAGCGCGATCTCGGTCACCCGCCGGCCCAGCCGCTTTCCGGTGCGCAGGTAGAACGGCACACCCGCCCACCGCCGGGTGTCGACCTCCAGCGTGATCGCGGCGAACGTCTCGGTGGTGGAGCTCTTGGCGAAGCCCTCCTCGTCGAGCAGCCCGACGACCTTCTCGCCGCCCTGCCAGCCGGCCGTGTACTGCCCGCGGGAGGTCGTCTCGTCCAGCGGATGAGCCAGCCGCACCGCCGACAGCACCTTGATCTTCTCGGCCTTCACCTCGTGCGGGTGGAAGCTGACCGGCTCCTCCATCGCGGTCAGCGCCAGCAGCTGCAGCAGGTGGTTCTGGATCACGTCACGGGCCGCGCCGATGCCGTCGTAGTAGCCGCCGCGGCCACCCAGGCCGATGTCCTCCGCCATGGTGATCTGGACGTGGTCGACGTAGTGCGCATTCCAGACGGGTTCGAACAGTTCATTGGCGAAGCGCAGCGCCAGGATATTCTGCACCGTCTCCTTGCCTAGGTAGTGGTCGATCCGGAACACCGTCTCCTCCGGGAAGACGTTGTTGACCACCTTGTTGAGGTCGCGGGCGCTGCTCAGGTCGTGCCCGAACGGCTTCTCGATGACGACCCGGCTCCACTGGCCGTCCTGCTGGCGGGCCAGTCCGGACTTCGACAGCTGCTCGCACACCACCGGGAAGGCGTTGGGCGGGATCGAGAGGTAGAAGGCGTGGTTGCCGCCGGTGCCGCGCTCGGCGTCGAGCTTCTGCAGCGTCTCGGCCAGAGTGGCGAACGCCGCGTCGTCGTCGAACGTGCCCTGCACGAAACGGATGCCCTCGGCCAGCCGGTCCCAGACCTCCTGCCGGAACGGCGTGCGGGCGTGCTGCTTGACCGCCTCATAGACGATCTGGCCGAAATCCTCGTGGGCCCAGTCCCTGCGGGCGAAGCCGACCAGCGAAAACGACGCGGGCAGCAGGCCGCGACTGGCGAGGTCATAAATCGCCGGCATCAGCTTCTTGCGAGCCAGATCACCCGTGACGCCGAAGATGACGACACCGCACGGGCCGGCGATCCGCGGCATCCGCTTGTCCCGCTTGTCGCGCAGCGGGTTAGGCGAGCCGGTCACGGTGGTCATTTGGCGGCGGCGTCGAGCTGACCCTGAGTCGC
>CAZDYH010000067.1:0-4063 GCA_964509355.1 uncultured Mycobacterium sp. | reverse complement strand
GTCGTGGCCGGCCTCCTTGGCGGCCTCCAGCCCGGCCAGGTAGGCATCCATCACCGCCTTGTGCCGTTCGACGGAGAAGATCAGCGTGACGTTGACCGAGATGCCCTCGGCGATCACCGCGGTGATCGCCGGCAGGCCCGCCAGCGTCGCCGGGATCTTGATCAGCAGGTTGGGTCGGTCCACGATCTTCCACAGCTCGATGGCCTGCAGGATCGTCTTGTCGGTGTCGTGCGCCAGCCGCGGGTCGACCTCGATGGAGACCCGGCCGTCCACGCCGTCGGAGACCTCATACTGTTTGGCCAGCACGTCGCAGGCCTCGCGCACGTCGTCGGTGGTGACGGTGCGGATGGTGGCGTCCACGTCGGCGCCGCGCTCGGCCAGCTCGGCCACCTGCGCGTCGTAGGCGGTGCCCTTGGACAGCGCCGCCTGGAAGATCGACGGGTTGGTGGTGACGCCGACGATGCTCTTGGTGGCGATCAGCTCCGCCAGGTTGCCGGTCTTGAGCCTTTCGCGGGACAGGTCGTCGAGCCATACGGATACGCCCGCGGCGGACAGCGCCGCGAGGTTGGGATTCTGGGTCATCGGAGGTACTCCATTTCGCTAGTTGTCCAGTGCTCGTTGGGCGGCGGCCACGACGGCTTCGGGAGTGAACCCGAACTCGCGGAACAGCGTCTTGTCGTCGGCGGAGGCGCCGTAATGCTCGATCGACACGATCTCGCCGGTGTCGCCGACCAGTTTGTGCCAGCTCTGCGCGATGCCGGCCTCGACCGCGACCCGCGCGGACACCGTGGGCGGCAGCACCGCATCGCGGTACTCGCTCGGCTGGGATTCGAACCACTCGACGCACGGCATCGACACCACGCTGGCGGTGATGCCGTTGTCCGCCAGGATCTTCTGCGCCTCGACGGCCAGTTGCAGTTCCGAACCGGTGCCGATGAGCAGCACGTCGGGCGTGTCATCAGGTGTTCCGCCCAACACGTATCCGCCCCTGGCCACGCCCGCACTGCTCGTGCCCTCCAGGATCGGAATTCCCTGCCGCGTCAGGATCAGACCGACCGGGCCGCTGCCGGCGCCGCGAGCCAGAATCGTGCGCCAGGCGTAGGCCGTCTCGTTGGCGTCGCCGGGCCGGACCACCGACAGGTTCGGAATCGCACGCAGCGCCGCCAGGTGCTCGATGGGCTGGTGGGTCGGGCCGTCCTCGCCGAGGCCGATCGAATCGTGGGTCCACACGTAAATGGTGTCGATGTCCATCAGCGCGGCCAGCCGCACCGCCGGGCGCATGTAATCGGAGAACTGCAGGAACGTTCCGCCGTAGGCGCGCGTCGGCCCGTGCAGCACGATGCCGGACAGGATCGATCCCATCGCGTGCTCGCGAATACCGAAATGCAGTGTGCGGCCGTACCAGTGCGCGGTCCAGTCCTCGGTGGAGATCGAGGGCGGGCCGAACGAGTCAGCCCCTTTGATTGTGGTGTTGTTGCTGCCGGCCAGATCCGCTGAGCCGCCCCACAGTTCGGGCAGCTTCGGGCCGAGGGCGGCCAGCACCGCGCCGGATGCCGCCCGGGTGGCCAACCCCTTGGAGCCCGGCTCCCAGCGGGGTATGTCGGCGTCCCAGCCGTCGGGCAGTTCCTGGGCCAGCAGCCGATCCAGCAGGGCCTTGCGCTCCGGCTCGCGCTGCGCCCAGGCCTCGAATCCGTGCTGCCATCGCTCGTGGGCTTCCCTGCCGCGCGCGACGAGCCCGCGGGTGTGGGTGATGACGTCCTCGCGGACCTCGAAGCTCTTGTCCGGGTCGAATCCGAGCACACGTTTGGTGGCCGCGACCTCGTCGGCACCCAGCGCCGAACCGTGCACGCCGCCGGTGTTCATCTTCGTCGGCGCCGGATAGCCGATGATCGTGCGTACCGCGATGAACGACGGCTTGTCGGTGACGGCCTTCGCGTTGGCGATGGCCTCCTCGATGCCGACGACGTTCTCGCCGCCCTCGACAACCTGCACGTGCCAGCCGTACGCCTCGTAGCGCGCGGGAGTGTCCTCGGTCAGGGCGATGTTCGTGTTGTGCTCGATGGAGATCTCGTTGTTGTCCCAGAACACGATGAGGTTGCCGAGCTGCTGGGTGCCGGCCAGCGACGAGGCCTCCGACGTCACCCCCTCCTCGATGTCGCCGTCGGAGGCGATGACGTAGATGTGGTGGTCGAAGGGGCTGGTGCCGGGTTCGGCGTCCGGGTCGAACAGGCCGCGCTCGTACCGCGACGCCATCGCCATGCCGACCGCCGAGGCCAGGCCCTGACCCAGCGGCCCGGTGGTGATCTCCACACCCGTGGTGTGCCGGAACTCCGGATGGCCGGGCGTCTTGGAGCCCCAGGTGCGCAGCGCCTTGATGTCGGCGAGCTCCAGACCGAAGCCACCGAGATAGAGCTGGATGTACAGCGTCAGGCTGCTGTGCCCGCAGGACAGCACGAACCGGTCGCGCCCCAGCCAGTGGGTGTCGCTGGGGTCGTGCCGCATGACGCGCTGGAACAGCGTGTACGCGAGCGGCGCGAGGCTCATCGCGGTTCCCGGATGACCGTTGCCGACCTGCTGGACCGCATCGGCGGCCAGGACCCGCACGGTGTCGACGGCGACCGAGTCCACCTCGGCCCAGTCATCGGGATGGTGGGGTTCGGTCAGGGCGGAAATCTCTTCGAGCGTGGTCACAGGCTGAGTCCTCACGTCGGCAAGCTGCTCACCCATACCCTAGTGCCGGAATTGCCGGGAATCGACCCTGCGGTGACCTCGCGACGGCGCTCCGGTCTACCATCGTCGGTACTAGAAGCTGCGCGCTGCCGCGACCCGAGGAGTTACTGCGTGAGCATTCGCGAGCGCGTCGCGCCGAGTCGAATACGCACCACGCTGCTCGCTTACCTGGCGCTGACCAAGCCCAGGGTGATCGAGCTGCTGCTCGTCACCGCGATCCCGGCCATGCTGCTCGCCGATCGCGGCACGGTCGACCCGCTGCTGATCCTCAACACCCTGATCGGTGGCATCCTCGCCGCGGCCGGCGCCAACACGCTGAACTGCGTGGCCGACGCCGATATCGACAAGGTGATGAAGCGCACCGCGCGGCGACCGTTGGCGTGCTGTTCGGTACCGACCCGCAACGCCCTGGTATTCGGACTGGTGCTCAGCGTGGGCTCGTTCTTCTGGCTGTGGTGGACCACCAACCTGCTCTCGGGCGTGCTCGCGGTCGCCACGATCGCCTTCTATGTCTTCGTCTACACCTTGCTGCTCAAGCGCCGCACTTCCCAGAACGTGGTGTGGGGCGGAGCGGCCGGCTGTATGCCGGTGATGATCGGCTGGTCCGCGGTCACCGGCACGATCGGCTGGCCGGCACTGGTGATGTTCGCGGTGATCTTCTTCTGGACGCCGCCGCACACCTGGGCGCTGGCGATGCGGTACAAGGACGACTACAAGGCGGCGGGTGTTCCGATGCTGCCCGCGGTGGCCACCGAGCGTGAGGTCACCAAGCAGATCGTGATCTACACCTGGCTGACCGTGCTCGCGACGCTGGCGCTGACGCCGGCGGCCGGCTGGCTGTACGCGACGGTGGCACTGCTGGCCGGGGCGTGGTTCCTGACGATGGCTCACCAGCTGTACGCGGGCGTGCGCCGCGGCGAGCCGGTGAAGCCGCTGCGGCTGTTCCTGCAGTCCAACAACTATCTGTCGGCGGTGTTCTGCGCCCTGGCAGTGGACTCGGCGATCGATCTGCCCACCCTGTTCGGGCGCTAGGGCATCAGCACGATCGACCCGACCGTCGCGCGCTCCTGCAGGTCGCGGTGCGCCTGGGCGGCCTCGGCCAGGGGATAACGCCGGCTGACCGTGACACTGATGGACCCGTCGGCAATCGCATCGAGTAATTCACCTGCGCGCCAGGCGAACTCGTCAGCAGTGCGGGTGAAGTGCGCCAGCGAGGGCCGGGTCAGGTATACCGATCCGGCGGCATTGAGCCGCTGCGGGTCGACTGGGGGGACGGGGCCGCTGGACGCGCCGAACAACGCCAGCGTGCCGCGGACGGCGAGACTGGCCAGGC
>CAZDYH010000066.1:12324-14657 GCA_964509355.1 uncultured Mycobacterium sp. | reverse complement strand
CCCCGGACCCGCTGATTAAGAGTCAGCTGCTCTACCAACTGAGCTAACGGCGCGTCAGCTGCGTGTGCGACAATAACAGGCCCTGCGGCACAGGGCGAAATCTCGACATGGCATCCGCGGGGCAGCGCGACAGTGCAGTCGCGCCTGGTGTCCACTTGCCCTTAGACTACTGCCAATAACTCAGCGTTGTAGTCCTGGTTGCGAGGTGGAGCAAAGTATGTGGCAGGTCGGCTCGGTGACCCGTCGGTCCTGGTTGGCGGCTGTCGTGATGGTTCCGGCTGTGGTATTCGGGCTCAGCGCCTGCAACAGCAATCCGGCTCCGCCGCCGGTGCAGTCCATCGTCGACAAGGGCACACCCTTCGATGATCTGCTGGTGCCCAAACTCGCCGCCTCGGTGAAGAACGGGGCCGTCGGCGTCGCGGTGGACACTCCCATCACAGTCACGTCGGAGAGCGGCGTGCTGGGTGCGGTGAGCATGGTCAACGCCAGTGGCAATCCGGTGGCCGGCCAGCTCAGCCCTGACGGTCTGACCTGGTCCACCACCGAGCCACTGGGCTACAACAAGCGCTACACACTGAACGCGCAGTCGCTCGGGTTGGGCGGCGTGACCAGTAGCCAGATCAGCTTTCAGACCCATTCGCCCGAGAATCTGACGATGCCCTATGTCTTGCCCAACGACGGTGAGGTGGTGGGCGTTGGTCAGCCCGTGGCGATCCGGTTCGACGAGAACATCCCGAACCGCCTCGCCGCGCAGCGGGCCATCAAAATCACCACCAACCCACCGGTCGAAGGTGCGTTCTACTGGCTGAACAACCGCGAACTTCGTTGGCGCCCACAGAATTTCTGGAAGCCGGGCACCACGGTCGACGTGGCGGTCAACACCTACGGTGTCAACCTGGGCGACGGCCTGTTCGGCCAGGACAACGTCACCACGCACTTCACCGTCGGCGACGAGGTCATCGCAACCGCGGATGACAACACCAAGACCGTGACAGTGCGGGTGAACGGCGAGGTGGTCAAGACGATGCCGACCTCGATGGGTAAGAACAGCACGCCGACGAGCAACGGCACGTACCTCGTCGGGGACCGCTTCTCGCACATCGTCATGGACTCTTCGACCTACGGGGTGCCGGTGAACTCGCCCAACGGGTATCGCACCGACGTCGACTGGGCCACGCAGATCTCCTACAGCGGAATCTTCGTCCACGCCGCGCCGTGGTCGGTCGGCGCCCAGGGCTACACCAACACCAGCCATGGCTGCCTCAACGTCAACACCAGCAACGCGCAGTGGTTCTTCAACAACACCAAACGCGGCGACGTCGTGGAGATTGTCAACACCGTGGGGTCGACCCTGCCCGGTACCGATGGCCTCGGTGACTGGAACATCCCCTGGGATCAATGGCGGGCTGGTAACGCCAGCGTGTGACGGTCCCGCCGCCTATGCAGGGCGGAGGGGCCATGACGCAGGTGGGGTGAGTGACGGGGCTCGAACCCGCGACTTCCAGGATCACAACCTGGTGCTCTACCAGCTGAACTACACTCACCATCGCCGCGGCCGGTCTGAGGGCAGCAGCGGCGTCGTTGATACTAGCCGCTGGGGCGCTCCGCAGCCGAATCCATCAGCCCCGATTGCCCCGCTGCTGGCCCCAGTTCCGCGGCTGCCGCGGCGATATCGCTGGTAGGCGGTCCCGGCGGCTCGATGAATGCGGTGCGCCGGTAGTACTTCAGTTCGCGGATCGACTCGTTTATGTCAGCGAGCGCGCGGTGGGCCAGACCCTTCTCCGGCTGGCCGAAGTAGATCCGTGGATACCAGCGCCGGCAGAGCTCCTTGATCGAGCTGACGTCGACCATCCGGTAGTGCAGATAGGAGTCAAGGGCCGGCATGTCACGGGCGATGAACCATCGGTCGGTGGCGATCGAGTTACCGGCCAGCGGCACCGTCTTCGCCTGCTTGACGTGTTCACGGACATAGTCGAGCACCATCGCTTCGGCCGTCGGCACGTCGATCGTGGATGCCCTGACCTCGTCGATGAGACCCGAACGGCTATGCATCCGGGTGACCACGTCGATCATCCCCGACAGTGCGGCGTCATCGGCGTGGATCACCACGTCGACTCCGTCGCCGAGAATGTTCAGATCACCGTCGGTGACCAGCGCAGCGATCTCGATCAGCCGGTCCGAACCGATGTCCAGGCCGGTCATCTCGCAGTCGATCCATACCAATTCGTCCCGCACAGCGCTCACAGTAAGCCCACCTTAGTTCCGGGCCTGACCACACCCGCCGTGACGGGTCGGTGCCAAGTAGTGTCGTGGCTTGGCGATGAGCCGCTTGC
>CAZDYH010000066.1:7512-12224 GCA_964509355.1 uncultured Mycobacterium sp. | reverse complement strand
TGCACCGGGTGAGAGGACCACAGCAGATGAGCACCGAATCGACAGCGACCCCCGCGCAGCAGATCGCGGCCGGCTACGCCGTCGAAGGCCAGGCCCTTGAGCTGGGCACCGTGGTGGTGAATGGCACCGCCGACCCGGCCGCGCAGATCCGCATCCCGCTGGCCACCGTCAACCGGCATGGCCTGGTGGCCGGCGCGACCGGAACCGGCAAGACGAAGTCGCTGCAGGTCATCGCCGAGCAACTCAGTGCCGCCGGGGTTCCGGTGCTGATGGCCGACGTCAAGGGCGACCTGTCGGGCCTGTCCCGGCCGGGGGTGGCCAATGACAAGACCGCCCAGCGGGCCGCCGATACCGGCGACAGCTGGACTCCGACCGCCTTCCCGGTGGAGTTCCTGTCGTTGGGCACCGAAGGCATCGGCGTGCCGGTGCGCGCGACCATCACCAGCTTCGGCCCCATCCTCTTGTCAAAAGTCTTAGGCCTCAACGCCACCCAGGAGTCCACGCTCGGGCTGATCTTCCACTGGGCCGACCAGAAGGGCCTGCCGCTGCTCGACCTGAAGGACCTCCGTTCGGTGATCACCTTCTTGACCGGCGACGAGGGGAAGCCGGAGCTGAAGGCCCTCGGCGCGGTATCGCCGACGACGGCGGGCGTCATCCTGCGGGCCCTGGTCAACCTCGAGGCCGAGGGCGCCGACACGTTCTTCGGCGAGCCCGAGCTGCGGCCGCAGGACCTGATGCGCGTCGACGCCTCGGGGCGCGGCATCATCACGCTGCTCGAACTGGGCAACCAGGCCGCGCGACCGGTGATGTTCTCGACGTTCCTGATGTGGGTGCTGGCCGACTTGTTCACCTTCCTGCCCGAGGTGGGCGATGTCGACAAGCCCAAGCTGGTCTTCTTCTTCGACGAGGCGCATCTGTTGTTCACCGACGCGTCGAAGGCGTTTCTCGAGCAGGTGGAGCAGACCGTCAAGCTCATCCGCTCAAAGGGGGTCGGCGTGTTCTTCTGCACCCAGCTGCCGACCGATGTACCCAACGATGTGCTGTCCCAACTCGGCGCGCGGGTCCAGCACGCATTGCGCGCATTCACCCCCGATGACCAGAAGGCGCTGAACAAGACCGTCCGTACCTACCCGAAAACCGAGGTCTACGACCTGGAGTCGGCCCTGACATCGCTGGGCATCGGTGAGGCCATCGTCACCGTGCTCTCGGAGAAGGGCGCACCGACACCGGTCGCCTGGACCAAGATGCGCTCTCCGCGTTCGCTGATGGACACCATCGGTCCGGAAGCGATTTCTGCGGCGGCTAAGGGCAGCCCGCTGCAGACCGAATACGGCCAGACCATTGACCGGGATTCCGCCTACGAGCGGTTGATGGCCAAGGTGGCACCACCGCCGCCGCTTCCCGCCGCTCCGGCGGACCTGCCGCCGGTGCCGTCTCAGGCTGAGGTGCCGCCGATGCCCGCGCCCGCTGAACCGCAGGGGCCCGGCTTCCTCGACAAGATGATGAACAACCCGGCCGTCAAGAGCGCGATGCGCTCCGCAGGCACAGCGTTCGGCCGCGAGATCACCCGCAGCATCTTCGGCACCGGCCGGCGCAGGCGCTGATTTCGCCCAGATTGCCGTCAGGGCTGCGGTTTTCGCCGGTCCACGACCCTCGCTGCAATCTCAACATGCAGGACGCCAACCCGTCAGCCGCCCAGGCGTTTGTAGAAGCTGCCCACGATCGGCGCGACGACCGCCCGCGGCGCATACTGGCTGGCCACCGACATCGCCTTGGACGTCACACCCGGGACAACGCGCATCTTGTTGCGCGCCAGCGCATCCAGTGAGATCTCAGCGGTGTGCGCTGCGGAGATCCACAGGAAATCCGGCACCAGCTTGTCGACGAGCGACGCCTCGGCCGGATCCGGCTCCTCGGTGCGCACCGGCCCCGGCGCGAGCAGCGTGACGTGGACCCCGGTGCCCTTGAGTTCGCCGCGCAGCGATTCGCTGAACGTGTTTGCAAACGCCTTGGTGGCCGCGTAGGTGGCGTTGTTGGGGATCGGCGAGTTGCCTGCAGCAGAACCGGAAATGAGGATTCCGCCGGCTCCGCGCGCGACCATCCCGGGTAGCACCGCCAACGTAAGGTCATGCACCGCAACGGCATTGAGCTGCACCTGCGCTTTCTCCGCGGCCGGGTCGAGGTCCTTGACCGGGCCGAAAGTCGCCGTACCGGCGTTGTTGCACAGGATGGAGATATTGCGGGTCGCCAGTTCATCGGCCAGCTTGGTCCGTTCGACCGGATCGGCGAGATCAACCGATCGCACCTCCACCACGACTCCGTACCGCTCGGTGAGCCGTGCGGCCAGATCGGTGAGCACCTCCTCGCGTCGCGCCGTGATGATCAGGCCGTGACCGCGCGCGGCCAGTTCGGTGGCCAACGCCGCACCGATACCTTGCGAGGCACCGGTGACGACGGCACGAGCATCCGGGCTGGGAGCGGGTACTGGCATGCGGCAATCGTAGACAACCCCCCGTTCAACGGGGGAGAGCGAAGCGACCGGGGGTGTCTATAGAGTGCCGGTCATGAGCAACCCAGGGTCGGGTTCGCGCACGTCCAATCGATCCGGGGTGCTGGCGTGGGCGCTGTGGGACAGCGGTGCCACCGGCCTGATCGCGATCGTGGTGACGTTCGTGTTCTCCGTCTACCTGACCGGCACCGTCGGCGAAGGCATGCCGGGCGGTGCTTCCCCCGCCAGCTGGCTTGGCCGCGCGCTGACCATCGCCGGCCTGACCATCGCCGTGCTGGCACCGCTCATCGGGGTGTGGGTGGAGGCCCCGCACCGGCGGCGGGCCGCCCTTGCTGTGCTGACCGGGCTCGCGGTGTCGCTGACATGCGCGATGAGCCTGATCCGTGACGATCCGTCCTACCTGTTTGCCGGCCTGGCGCTGCTGGCGGCGACGGCGGCGTGCACCGATCTGGCCAGTGTGCCCTTCAACGCAATGCTGCGGCAGCTCTCCACGCCGGAGAATTCCGGCCGAATCTCCGGAATCGGTTGGGCAGCAGGATATTTCGGTAGCGTAGTGCTGCTGCTGGTGGTGTACCTCGGTTTCGTCTCCGGAGCCGGCCCAACCCGCGGGCTGCTCGGCATACCGACTCACGACGGCCAGAATGTCCGCGCCGCCATGCTGCTGGCCGCGGCATGGTTCACCGTCTTCGCTCTCCCGCTGTTGTTCACCGCGCACAAGCTCGCGCCGACTGCCGACGCGCCGGATCGTCCCGTCGGCCTCCTGGGCGCCTATCGCAGGCTGTGGTCGGACATCACCGCGGAATGGCGGCGCGATCGCAACCTGGTCTACTACCTGCTCGCCAGCGCGGTATTCCGCGACGGGCTCGCCGGGGTTTTCGCCTTCGGCGCGGTGCTCGGCGTCAACGTGTACGGCATCTCACAAGCCAACGTGCTGCTGTTCGGTGTGATCGCCAGCGTGGTGGCCGCCCTCGGCGCGGTGCTCGGCGGGCTGCTCGACGACCACGTCGGGTCCAAGCCCGTCATCGTCGGATCGCTGACCGCGATGATCGCGGCCGGGCTGACACTGCTGACGCTGTCCGGCGCGACGGCGTTCTGGGTGTGCGGGCTGCTGCTGTGCCTGTTCGTCGGGCCGACCCAGTCATCGGCCCGAACGCTGCTGCTGCGGATGTCGAGCGAGGGCAAGGAAGGGGTGGCCTTCGGCCTCTACACCACCACGGGCCGGGCGGTGTCGTTCCTGGCGCCGTGGTTGTTCTTCGTCTTCGTCGACGTGTTCGACACTGACCGGGCCGGCCTGGGCGGCCTGTGCGTGGTGCTGACCCTGGGGTTGCTGGCGATGCTGGCCGTGCGCGCTCCGCACCGGGCGCCCAGCCGGCCTTAGCCCACTCCGCTGCAGATGGTCAGGCCCGCCCCGGTGCGCTCGCGTACCTGTACTCCGTTCACGGTGACCGTGCAGGTGACGTCCCGGCCCACGTTGATGATCACGACGCTGGCGGCGTCCCGGGCGGGGGTGGACAGGCTCACTTCCTTACTCCACGGCAGCACCACGTTGAACTCGGTCTGCATGACGCCGCCGGTGTCGACATAGGTGATGTTGATCGCCCGCCCCTGGCCGGTGACGTTGTAGACGACCGTCTCCGTCGCGCCGGGGGCGCTCGGCGCGAGGGGCGGCGTGGTGGTCATCGTCGGCGCCGTCGAGGTCGTCGGTATGGGGGAGCGCGATGGCGTAGTGGTAGGTGTCGGTGCTCTGGTCGATGTCGCCTCCGGCACCGTGGTCAGCGGCGCGACCACCGTCGCCTGGTTCGACGAACCGTTGGCGATCATCAGCGCGATTACCAGCCCGACCACCAACAGCACCGCCGCGGCGGCCAGAATCCACAACCAGCGTGGCGACTTGGGCGGCCCCGGGGGAGGAGTCTCCAGGGGCGGCCCATCCGGCGGGTACTGGCCCTGTTGCCAGTATTGCGGCATCGGCTCGGTCGGGTTCGGCGCCGACGGGGGGACGTATGTGGACCAATACGGAGACTGCCCCGCATAGGCCGGATCCGGGTAGGGCGGATAGCCGTTACCCAGCGGCTGGGTCGTCTCCCACCCTGTGGGTTGAGTGGGTTCGAACCCTTCTGGTCGACCGGGATCGCTCATGCCCACCTCATAGCTGCAGGCTACCTGGGGACCCGGCTCGGGTGCTGCGGCTCATGTTCGGGGC
>CAZDYH010000066.1:5646-7412 GCA_964509355.1 uncultured Mycobacterium sp. | reverse complement strand
TACTGGTGCCACCGCGACCAGGCGGCCTGTTTGGTGGTGCCGGCGAGGCCGGCGACGCTGCTCCAGGACTGGGCTTCAGCGAGGGTGCGGGCCGAGGTACCCAGACATTCGCCGAGGTACTGACTGAGATCGAGCAAGGTCTGGAAGGCGATCGGGTCGGTGCTGGTGGCGAGCGCATCCAGCAGGGCACGGGCTTCGGCCGCGATGTCGGTTGGTTCTCGGCTCATGGGGTCAGTATGGCGGTGATCTGCGGTCAAGATCACCCGGTCATGGGGCCAGACTGACCGTGTCTACGGCGTCCGGGTCGTCGAAGCGTCGCGTCCAGGACGTCTCGGGCCAATGCCAGGTGGCTGTTCCGGCCGACGGCTGGTACTCGGCGGTGTAGAGGGTGCCGAAGCCGATCTCGAACTGGTCGTTGCGCAGTGGTGGCTGCAGCATCGCTGCGACGAGTCGCCCGCCTGAAGCATCGTCGGCCCGCAACTGGTTCAGCCGGGTAAGTCGCCCGACGCTGTTGAATCGGGCCGCGTTGGCGGGGTGTTCGACCTGATCGAGTCGGTGGTTGGTGGTCGCGTCGAGACGGCTCACTACGGCAGGCTGCCCCGGGGCGACAAAAACCGTGGCGTGATTGCCAGTGGTGTCGACCAGCACCACGTTGTAGGACTGCGCAACAGGGATCCGCCGGAGTGCGGTGACTGCCTGTTCGACGGTGGCACAGGTCTCCAGCAGGTAGCGCAACACGACGGGGATCCCGAAGCCTTCGCCACCGCCCGGTCGGCCGCCGAAGGTCAGCGAGACCGCCAGCCCGTCCTCGTTCATCCCGTCCAGCAGACCCCAGAGCATGTCGCTCGTCCCCAGCACCCGGCGGTGCCCGGAGTAGTTGGTGGACGCGACGACGGCTTCGAAGAGCGCCTGGTCGTAGTCGTAGTTGCGGATCAAGATCGGCTGCTCGCCGGGCACCACAACCTGGGAACAACCGACGGCGAAAGCCGGCAGCCCCCACATCGACAGCATCCGCGCGGCGACAGGGTCGTCACCACTGACGCGACACAGCCGTTCCCAGGTAGGAATCAACTCGGGGAGATGTCGGGAAAGTGCGCGCCGGCACTCATCCAGGGAGGGGCGGGCGGCCAGCCCGTCCTTGGCGTACCAGCGGCGGTACGCCGGCCAGGTGGCGTCGTACAGCGCCCGCCAGCGGGGACCCGGTACGGCCTCTCGGTACGCGTGGACCGTCATCATGCGCCCGGTGGTCACGACCGGCTCGAACAGCGGGGCTCGCTGGACCGCCGAGGTCGGCTCCACCACGGAGGTTGACACCACCACCGAGGCCCAGCTCAGTCCGTAGCTGACCCACTCCTGCCAGCGAGCATCAGGTGCGGGAAGGGGCGGGGGTGCGGTTTTGGTCAGGAGTGCGTTCATGCGTCAAGGCTATCTTGACGCGCTGGGAACGTCAAGGCGGAGTTGACGACGGTTGCGTTGGCAGCGGTCAGTGCCGCCAGCGCTACGAAATCGTGATGGTTTGGGAATCTGTCGGCGGGGCTTACACGTGTCTGCGAGAATGGTGCGAACACAAGTGGAGGCAGGATCAAGATGCGACGTGGCGGACTTCTCAGCGTGATCGTGCTGGTGTGGTTATTGATCGGGGTGCTCGCCGCCTACCAGCGCGATTACTTCAAGAGTGGCGAAACCAGTTGTGCCACTGCCGGAACCATCGCGCTGACGGTGCTCGTTGGCCCGTTGAACTATGCGGGTGTCAACCCGAAGGTGAC
>CAZDYH010000066.1:0-5546 GCA_964509355.1 uncultured Mycobacterium sp. | reverse complement strand
GCCGGTCTGATGCTGTGTGGGGTCGAGTTGAGCAGGCCGAAGGCGGCGTGTGCCATCAGCCGGGCCTCGGCCTCGTCCACGCCCGGGTTGAGTTCGCGCAAGGCGCCGACCCAGATTTCCACGTACTGCCGTTGCGCCCTGCGGACCTGTCGTTCGGCGGTCGCCGGCAGGTGTGTCAGGTCGCGGTCCTGGATCCGGATGAGATCGGACTCGGTCAGGGCGAAGTCCAGATGGAACTCGATGAGGCCGTCCAGTGCCGAGGCGGGATCAGGCGCCCGCGCGACCACGGCCTTCCCGCCGGCGAGCAGACGGGTGCTGATCCCCACCAGCAGTTCCACCAGCAGCGCCTCCTTGTTGGGGAAGTGCCGGTAGATCGCGGGACCGCTGACGCCGGCCGCGGCGCCGATATCCTCCAGGCGCACCGCCATGAACCCGCGTTCGGCGATCAGTCGTTCGGCCGCCGCGATCAGCAGCGAGCGCCGGTCGGACTTCATCCTGCTTCGACGGTTGGGCTGGTGACGCTCCGTCGGCGGCGACGCGGATGCCGGCATACAGACCCTCCGTCGCGGCTCGGTGGTGGACAGTTCGGTTAATCGTGACTAACATATCATGAGTTAGTCGTCATTAACTCAATGCAGACGGGCGGCACGGATGGGATCTCGGGCGTCGAACCGCGACGGCCACCTCGCCCTGGTCGGGCAGCTGCGCGCCAAGCTGGCCGTCGCGGCACTCGGTGGTCCGGAGCGTGCCCGTGAGCGGCACGTGGGCCGCGGCAAGCTGCTGCCGCGGGACCGGGTCAACGGCCTGCTCGACCCGGGCAGTCCGATGTTGGAGCTGTCGCCGCTGGCCGCCGACGGCATGTATGACGACGAGTGTCCCGGCGCCGGCATGATCGCCGGGATCGGCCGGGTCTCCGGCCGGGAGTGCCTGATCATCGCGAACGACGCCACCGTCAAGGGCGGCACCTACTACCCGATCACCGTCAAGAAACACCTGCGCGCCCAGGAGATCGCGGGTCAGAACCGACTGCCGTGCATCTACCTGGTGGACTCGGGCGGGGCCTTCCTGCCCAGGCAGGACGAGGTTTTCCCCGATCGTGAGCATTTCGGCCGGATCTTCTACAACCAGGCCAAACTCAGCGCCGAGGGCATCCCGCAGATCGCCGCGGTACTCGGCTCCTGCACCGCCGGCGGCGCCTATGTTCCCGCGATGAGTGACGAAGCGGTCATCGTGCGCAACCAGGGCACGATCTTCCTCGGCGGCCCGCCGCTGGTGAAGGCGGCGACCGGCGAGGTGGTCAGCGCCGAGGATCTCGGTGGCGGGGATCTGCATTCCAAGATCTCCGGTGTCACCGACCATCTGGCGCACGACGACCGCGACGCGTTGCGGATCATCCGCCGCATCGTGTCGACGCTCGGGCCGCGCACGGAGCGCCCCTGGGAGGTCGCACCGACGGTGGATGCCGTGGCTGACCAGAGCGAGCTCTACGACGTCGTTCCCGTCGACGCCCGGGTTCCCTACGACGTGCACGAGGTCGTCACCCGCATCGTCGACGATGGCGAGTTCGGCGAATTCAAGGCCGAGTACGGCACCACGCTGGTCACCGGCTTCGCCCGCATTCACGGCCACCCGGTCGGCATCGTGGCGAACAACGGCGTGCTGTTCGGCGAATCGGCCCTCAAGGGTGCGCATTTCATCGAGCTCTGCGACAAGCGGATGGTGCCGCTGCTGTTCCTGCAGAACATCTCCGGCTTCATGGTGGGCCGCGACTACGAGGCCGCCGGGATCGCCAAGCACGGCGCGAAGATGGTGACGGCTGTCGCGTGCGCGCGGGTGCCCAAGCTGACGGTCGTCATCGGCGGGTCCTACGGCGCGGGTAACTACTCGATGTGCGGGCGCGCGTATTCGCCGCGCTTCCTGTGGATGTGGCCGAATGCGCGCATCTCGGTGATGGGCGGTGAGCAGGCCGCCTCGGTGCTGGCGACCGTGCGCGGTGAGGCGTTGGAGAGCGCGGGCACGCCGTGGTCAGACGACGAGCAGCAGGCGTTCAAGGCACCGATCCGTGACCAGTACGAGCAGCAGGGCAACCCGTACTACTCGACGGCACGGCTCTGGGACGACGGCGTCATCGATCCGGCCGACACCAGAACCGTTCTCGGGCTTGCGCTTTCGGTCGTCGGGCAGGCGCCGGTGGAAGCGGTTTCCTACGGCGTGTTCCGGATGTGATGTGGCGATGACCTTCCAGACCGTGCTCGTGGCCAACCGGGGCGAGATCGCCGTCCGTGTCATCCGGACGCTGCGCGCGATGGGTATCCGCTCGGTGGCGGTGTACAGCGACGCCGACGCCGCCGCGCGCCATGTCGCCGAGGCCGACCTCGCGGTCGCGATCGGGCCGGCGCCCGCCCGCGACAGCTACCTCAACATTCCCGCGGTCGTCGACGCCGCGGTTCGCACCGGGGCGCAGGCAGTGCACCCCGGATACGGGTTCCTCTCGGAGAACGCCGATTTCGCCGCCGCCCTGCAGAGTGCAGGCGTGACGTTCATCGGGCCGCCGGTGCACGCCATCCAGACGATGGGCGACAAGATCGCCGCCAAGACGACGGTGTCGGCGTTCGGGGTTCCGGTGGTTCCCGGTGTCGCGCGGCCGGGCCTGACCGATGCCGAACTGATCTCGGCCGCCGACGAGATCGGCTACCCGGTGCTGGTGAAGCCGTCGGCGGGTGGCGGCGGCAAGGGTATGCGCATGGTCCAGCGGCCCGCCGACCTGGCCGCCGCGCTCGCTGGTGCGCGGCGCGAGTCGGCCGCGGCCTTCGGCGACGACACCCTGTTCCTCGAGCGATTCGTGCTGCGGCCCAGGCATATCGAGGTGCAGGTGCTCGCCGACGGCTACGGCAGTATCGTGCACCTCGGTGAGCGGGAGTGCAGCCTGCAGCGTCGGCACCAGAAGGTCATCGAGGAGGCGCCCTCGCCCCTGCTGGATGCCGCGACCCGCGCCCGCATCGGCGCCGCGGCCTGCGACACCGCACGCAGCGTGGACTATGCCGGCGCCGGGACCGTTGAGTTCATCGTCTCCGCGGACCGCCCGGATGAGTTCTTCTTCATGGAGATGAACACCCGGCTGCAGGTGGAACACCCGGTCACCGAGATGGTCACCGGCTGGGATCTGGTGGAATGGCAGGTCCGGATCGCCGCGGGAGAGAAGCTGCCGGCAGCCCAACAGGACATCGAACTGCGCGGGCATGCGATCGAGGCGCGGGTCTATGCCGAAGATCCCGCCCGTGGCTTCTTGCCGAGCGGCGGCGAGGTACTGGAATTGGTCGAGCCGCGCGGAGCCGCAGAGCCGGCGACATCAGACTCGAGCGCCGGTGTGCGCGTGGACTCGGGCCTGGCCGTCGGGACCGTCGTCGGCAGCGAGTACGACCCGATGCTCGCCAAGGTCATTGCGCATGCGCCCGACCGATCGGCGGCGCTGTCCGCCCTGGACCGCGCGCTGGCCGAAACGGCGGTTCTCGGCGTGGTGACGAATGTCGAGTTCGCCCGGTTCCTGCTGGCCGACCCCGACGTCGCCGCCGGCCGGCTGGACACCGGACTGCTGGACCGTCGGGCGCGCGACTTCGTCGCCGCGGCGCCCGGTGACGAGCTGTTGATCGCCGCGGCGGCCTACCGATGGCTGCAGCGCTGGCCCACGCCGGGCCGTGACCAGCGGGCCGACCTATGGGAGGTGCCGTCCGGGTGGCGAATCGGCGCTCCCGCCGCCACCAGCATCCGGCTGCGAACCGGCGAACGCACCGACCATGTTCACATCACCGGTAGGCCGGACGCCGCGACAGCGGTGGTCGAGGACGGCGAATCACGTTCGCTGACAGCCAGTCTCGCCGGCCCGACGCTGACCGTCACGCTGGACGGGCTGCGCACGCGCTACACCGTGGCCGCGGCGGACGGCCGGATCTGGCTGGCCGGCGGCGGGCGCACCGTGGTGCTCGAGGAGGTGCTGGAGGAGCCGGTACGTCCCGACGACGAGCACAGCGGTGATGCCGAACTGACCAGCCCGATGCCGGGGGCGGTCGTCGCCGTCGGCGTCGAGGATGGCGCCCAGGTCAGCGCCGGCACCGTCGTCGTGGCGGTCGAGGCGATGAAAATGGAGCACACGCTCGCCGCGCCGGTCGACGGTGTGGTCGAACTTCTCGTCGCCGTCGGCGACCAGGTCAAGGTGGGCCAGCCGTTGGCCCGGATCATCGCAGGAGAGCCTCATGACTGATTTTCTTGCCACCGGAATGCTTCCCGACGAGTACGAACAGCTGGCCAAGACGGTCCGCGACTTCGCGCGCAGCGTGGTGGCGCCGGTAGCCGCACAGCACGACGCCGAGCATTCCTTCCCCTACGAAGTGGTCTCGGGGATGGCCGATATGGGTCTGTTCGGCTTGCCGTTCCCCGAGGAGTACGGCGGTATGGGCGGTGACTACTTCGCGTTGTGCCTCGCGCTGGAGGAACTCGGCAAGGTCGACCAGAGTGTGGCCATCACGCTGGAGGCCGGTGTCTCGCTGGGCGCCATGCCGGTGTACCGGTTCGGCAACGAGGCCCAGAAGCAGGAATGGCTGCCGCAGCTCACCAGCGGACACGCCCTCGGCGCGTTCGGCCTCACCGAAGCCGGGGGCGGTACCGACGCCGGCGCCACCAAGACCACCGCACGCCTGGACGACGGGCACTGGGTGATCAACGGTTCCAAGCAGTTCATCACCAACTCGGGCACCGATATCACCAGGCTGGTCACCGTCACCGCGGTGACCGGCGATGCGGAGATCTCGTCGATCCTGGTGCCCGTTCCGACGCCCGGCTTCACCGCGGAACCGGCCTACAACAAGGTCGGCTGGAACGCCTCGGACACCCATCCACTGACGTTCGAAGATGTGCAGGTGCCGCAGGAGAACCTGCTCGGGGTGCGCGGTCGCGGCTACGCCAACTTCCTGCGCATCCTCGACGAGGGCCGGATCGCCATCGCGGCGGTGTCGGTGGGCGCGGCGCAGGGTTGCGTGGACGAGAGCGTGAAGTACGCGAAAGAGCGCGAGGCATTCGGCCAGCCGATCGGCCGCTACCAGGCCATCGAGTTCAAGATCGCCCGGATGGAGGCCCGCGCGCACGCCGCCCGGACCGCGTACTACGACGCGGCGGCGTTGATGCTGGCCGGAAAGCCGTTCAAGAAGGAGGCCGCGATCGCCAAGCTGGTGGCCAGTGAGGCGGCGATGGACAACGCGCGCGATGCCACCCAGATTCACGGCGGCTACGGGTTCATCAACGAGTTCACCGTCGCCCGCCACTACCGCGACAGCAAGATCCTCGAGATCGGCGAGGGCACAACCGAGGTGCAACTGATGGTGATCGCCCGCCAGGTGGGTCTGTGAGCGACGAGCCGCAGAAGGTCATCACCCAGCGCGGGTTGTGGTTCGAGGAGTTCGAGCCCGGTGTGCGCTACCTGCACCGCCCCGGCCGGACCATCACCGAGGCCGACAATGTGCTGTTCACGACGCTGACGATGAACACGCAAGCGC
>CAZDYH010000065.1:1787-14733 GCA_964509355.1 uncultured Mycobacterium sp. | reverse complement strand
GGGGCGGCGGCGGCGGACTATGTCGCCGCAGGGGTGGCGGCGGCATGCCCTGCCGGGGTGGTGGCGGGCGGTACGTCGGATCGCGGCGGATTACCTGCGTCGGCTCCGGTTCCGGCGGCGCCGGTGGATGGGCGGGCCGACCGGGAACTCCACGCCAGCGCGGGTCGGGGCCCGCGGCGGGTCGCCGGTTGTCGTTCACCTGGACAATCTACTGTGGCAACGCCGCAGGGTTAGCGAAGCCAGCCGAGGTGTCCGGCAAGCAGCGCATACCCGACGAATGCGACGGTGTCGATCACCCCGTGCGCGATCACCAGCGGCCACAGCCTGCCGGTGCGGCGCCATAGGTACCCGAACACCAATCCCATCGCGACGTTGCCCAGGCCCGCGCCGAAACCCTGGTACAGGTGGTAGGCGCCGCGTAGCAGGCTCGAGCAGATCAGCGCCGTGACGGGGTGTACCCGCAATTGCTGCAACCGGGTGAGCAGGTAGGCGACGACGATCACCTCTTCGGCCCAGCCGTTGGCGACTGCGGCGGCGATCAGCACCGGAATCCGCCACCAGGTGTCATCCAACGCCGAGGGGACGACCGACACGTTCATGCCAAGCGCGCGCGCCGCGACGTACAAGGCCAGTCCGGGCACGCCTATGACGGCGGCCAGGCCCAGGCCACCGAGCAGATCGGAGCGCCAACGAAACCGGCCCAACCCGATCCGGCCAGGATCGAATCCACTGCGCCAGAGCAGGTACACCCCGAGTGCGCCCCAGGCGATCAGCTGGGCGACCGCCGCGAGATTCAGGCCGAGATCGATGAGATCGAAGTACGAGCGTTCGGGGTTGAGTGCGACTGTCTGCGCACCCAGATTGCGCAGAGCCGAGTCGACGAGCTGCAGGATCGCCGTGACGGCGCTGAGGCCGAAGGTGACCGTCAGGACGATGGTGACCTCGAGGCGCAGCGCGCGTCGCTGCGGGACGGTCAGCTCGTTGTCGGGCCCGATCACCCCGACACGGTAACCGGCCCGAATAGACGCGGCCTGACCATCACCCGGCGAACCCCACCGATGCCGGGGTGCGCTTAGGCCGCGCCGCAACCCGATAGGGTTCGAGCGTGGCCAGCATCGCCTACCTCGGTCCCGAAGGGACCTTCACCGAAACGGCGCTGATCAAGATGGCGGCTGCCGGGATGGTTCCCGAGTCGGCAGGTGGGGCGCCCGTTCAGCCAGTACCCACCGAGAGCACCGCGGTCGCGCTCGAAGCCGTCCGGAACGGCGCAGCTGACTATGCCTGCGTGCCGATCGAGAACTCGATCGAAGGCAGCGTGCTGCCGACCTTGGACAGCCTCGCCAGCGGCACACCGCTGCAGATCTACGCCGAGCTGACCCTCGACGTCGCGTTCAGCATCGTCGTCCGTGCTGACGGCACCCCGGCCGACGTGCGGACGGTGGCGGCATTCCCGATCGCGGCGGCGCAGGTGCGACGCTGGCTGGCCGAACATCTGCCGGGCACCGAATCGGTGCCGGCGAATTCCAACGCCGCCGCCGCACAAGACGTCGCCGAGGGCCGTGCGGACGCTGCCGTGAGCACGGCGTTGGCCGCCGAACGCTACGGGTTATCGTCGCTGGCCGAGGGTGTCGTCGACGAGCCCAACGCGCGCACACGGTTCGTCCTCGTCGGCCCGCCCGGTCCGCCACCGGCGCGCACCGGGGCCGATCGAACGTCGGTGGTGCTGCGGATCCACAACGAACCGGGTGCATTGGTGGCCGCGCTGACCGAGTTCGGGATCCGCGATATCGACCTGACCCGAATCGAATCGCGGCCGACCCGCACCGAGCTGGGCACCTACATCTTCTTCCTGGACTGTGTCGGCCATATCGACGACAGCGCGGTCGCCGAGGCACTCAAGGCGCTGCACCGTCGTTGTGTGGATGTGAGATACCTGGGTTCCTGGCCGACGGCTTCGGCCACCGGCGCAATACCCCCACAGTCGGACGAGGCCTCGCGCTGGCTGGCGTGCGTGCGTGCGGGAAAGTCCGGACCGGGAGACGCCCTAGCCGAAGGGGGCGGCCGGTGAGCGGTCGCTTGGTACTGATGCGGCACGGCCAGTCCCACGGCAACGTCGAACGCCGGCTGGACACCCGGCCGCCCGGTGCGGAGTTGACGCCGTTGGGCCGCGATCAGGCCCGGGAGTTCGCCCGGGCCTGCCCTGAGCCACCCGCGCTGCTGGCCCACTCCATGGCCACCCGGGCCGCGCAGACGGCTGCGGAGATCGCTGTTGAACTGCGTGTTCCCACATACGAGTTCGTCGGTATCCACGAGGTGCAAGTCGGCGAGCTGGAGAACCGATCCGACGACGAGGCTGTCGAACACTTCAACGCCATCTATCAGCGTTGGCATGAGGGCGATCTGGACGTGGCGTTACCCGGTGGCGAGACGGGACGACAGGTGCTCGATCGCTATCTGCCGGTCGTCACCGACCTGCGGATCCGTTACCTCGATGACCGCGACTGGACCGGCGATGTTGTCGTCGTCAGCCATGGCGCCGCGATCCGGTTGGCCGCGGCGGTGCTGGCTGGAGTGGACCGCCGTTTCGTGCTGGACCACCACCTGGCCAATGCCGAGTCGGTGGTGTTGACTCCCATCACCGATGGGCGATGGAGCTGTGTGCAATGGGGTGCACTCACCCCGCCGTTCCATCCCGAGCCGGACGTCACTCCGGTCGAGGACGCATTGGAGTCGGCTGGCCCGATGGGCTGACCGCATGCCGCATCAGACCGCGAGCGCGGCCGGCTGCCCGCACTCGCAACCGACGGCATCGCAATCGATGACGCACGCGTGTGGCACCAATTCGGGAGTGGCGCAGTCCTCGGTGCATTCGCAGCGGTGTAGCGAATGCCGAATGATCGTGCCGTGGCAGTGATCCAGTCCTGCCCGGCAGTCCCGGCAGTCAGTGCTCATGGCCTGTTCTTAGCACTGGTGGGCGACAAACCAGGTATGCCGCGCCTAAGCCCAGCCCAGTTCGTGCAGGCGCTCGTCATCGATGCCGAAGTGGTGGGCGATCTCGTGAATCACGGTGATCGCGACCTCGTCGACGACCTCGTCCTCCGACGAGCACACCTCGAGCACGGTGTCGCGGTAGATCGTGACGGTGTCGGGAAGCGCTCCGGCGTAGTTGGAGTCCCGCTCGGTCAGGGCCACGCCTTCGTAGAGGCCCAGCAGATCAGAGTCCTCGGGATGCCGGTCCTCGACCAGTACGACGACGTTGTCGATCGCGGCCGCCAGTTTGGGCGGAATCAGATCCAGGGCGCCGGACACCAACTCGTCGAACCGCTGCGGGCTCATCCGCACCGCCACCGTGGTTAAGCCCCCTGGAAAGGGTCGATGGGGCCGGGCGGCAGGCCGGGAGGAGGAGGAGGCGCTGGCGGAGCTTCCTCGCCCGCGGGTGGCGCGTCCTGAGCCGGCGGTGGCGGGGGCGCTTCAGGCGGGGTTGAGATGACGGTGTTCGTCTGAGCGGTCGGCGGCGCGGTCTGCGTGGCCGTGGGGGGCGTCGACTGCTGGGGAAGGTGCTGGGTCTGCTCGCTCTGCTGGCTCTGGCCCGTCTGGCTGGGCGATACCGCAGTGCCCTGTTGCGTAGTCAACGGGATCGGCGGCAGGTTGAGTCGCTCCTCGGGAATGGCGGGCGGGGGGATCGGCGGCTGACCGTTGATCAGCAGCGGCCCCTTGGCGCTGTTCAACAGCGTGGCCCAGCCGCCGTTACCCAGCGTCGCGCCGATACTGCACGCGACCTGGTGGCTGCCGGCTGACCAGCTAGGTAAAGAGATCGTGCTGTAGATCAGTGTGAGGGTGGTGCTGCGCAACTGCATCGGCGCGAGGTAGGCATCCGTCATCCGCGTACAGGTGTCCTTGATGAACTTGTCCTGGTCGGGCTCGGCCGGCAGCGCGTCGGGGAACTTCTCGGCCAGGTTGACCGCCCCGGTCACCTCCATCGCGTGCGGTGCCGCGCAATCAACCGGAACGTCGCTCGGCTGGTTGGTCGACGGCTCGATACCCAGGCAGGTGCCGGCAGGCCAGACCTTCGACTGGTCGAGATCGGCGACCTTGCCCTTGAGGGCGACCTGCTGGTTGTCCGCGCCGGGCAGCTGCAGCCCACACAACATCCGTCGCTCACCCGACTGACGCCACGCCTTGTCGCCGGACCACAACATGCTGATCGTGAAGCGGCTGTTCGGGTCGAACCGCGGACCGAGGTAGCGGCGCACGGCCGCCTGGCACTGCTCCTGGCTGATCTGCTGGATGCGCTCGGTCGACGGCGGCGCGGCGTCGGGGCCGTACTCTGCGCCCGGGAACGTGCGCATATCGACAGACTCGGCGACCTCGAAGCGGTGCTCGTCCTTGCAATCGACGATTGCCGCCGCGTCGGGCGTCCTGTCCGGCCAGTTCAGGCAGTCGCCGCCGCGGGCATGATTCAACGTCTCGTTCCCGCGGGCGCCCGTGCTCGGCACCGGGTCGGCATCGATATAGCCGACGAGTCGGTTCGGATCGTCGCCGCCGACAGGCAGCGCCGTGATGATCCCGGCGATGAACAGCCCGCCCAGCGCTGTGAGTAGCAGCGCACGCCGGGTCGAGGTGGCCTGCAGGGTGCGTAGCCACGTGAACCGATCCGACCGCTGTTGCGGCTGCTCGACCGGCAACTCATCCTGCTCAGGTGCGTCCAACATCCTGTCTATTGTGACAGGCGCGGCAGGTGCTGTGACAAGTGATACAGATGTAACGTTATGGGGTTGTGCCGTGGCTGGCTGCGCGCTGGGCGTTAGGTTGAGCGTCATGAGCAGCTCCGGGCCCGGCCAAAAGTAGGGTTCAGGCCGTGATCGACCTGAAGCTACTGCGCGAAGACCCCGATGTCGTCCGGCGCTCCCAGATCAGCCGCGGCGAGGACCCGGCCCTGGTGGACGCGCTGCTCAGCGCAGACGCAGCCCGGCGGGCGGCGATCTCGGCGGCCGACTCGCTGCGTGCCGAGCAGAAGACGGCCAGCAAGCGGGTGGGCGCCGCGTCACCGGAGCAGCGACCGGCGTTGCTCGAGCGTGCCCAGGAGCTTGCCGCTGCAGTCAAGGCCGCCGAGTCCGGGCAGGCCGATGCTGAAACAGCTTTCACTGCAGCATATCTGGCGATCCCCAATGTCATCATCGAGGGGGTTCCCGCCGGTGGAGAGGACGACTTCACGGTGCTGGACACCGTCGGCGAGCCGGCCACGATCGAGAACCCCACGGATCACCTGGAACTGGGCGAGGCGCTGGGATTGATCGACATGGAACGCGGCGCGAAGGTTTCCGGTTCTCGGTTCTACTTCTTGACAGGACACGGCGCGCTACTGCAGCTGGGGCTGCTGCAGCTGGCGGTGCGACTGGCCACCGAGGCAGGCTTCACCCTGGTCATCCCGCCGGTGCTGGTTCGCCCCGAGATCATGTCGGGGACCGGCTTTCTCGGTGCGCACACCGAGGAGGTGTACCGCCTCGAGGATGACGACCTGTACCTGGTCGGCACCTCCGAGGTACCGCTGGCCGGATATCACGCCGGGGAGATCCTGGACCTGTCCGGCGGTCCGCTGCGGTACGCCGGCTGGTCGTCGTGCTTTCGCCGGGAGGCCGGCAGCTACGGCAAGGACACCCGCGGCATCATCCGCGTGCATCAGTTCGACAAGGTCGAGGCGTTCGTCTATTGCGAACCGGCTGATGCCGAGGCCGAGCACGAACGCCTGCTGGGCTGGCAGCGTGAGATGCTGGCCCGTATCGAGGTGCCGTATCGGGTGATCGACGTGGCCGCAGGCGATCTGGGCTCCTCGGCGGCCCGTAAGTTCGACTGCGAAGCCTGGGTCCCGACGCAGCAGGCCTACCGAGAGCTGACTTCGACGTCGAACTGCAGCACGTTCCAGGCGCGCCGGCTGGCGACGCGCTACCGCGACGTGAACGGCAAGCCGCAGATCGCCGCGACGCTCAACGGCACGCTTGCCACCACTCGTTGGCTGGTGGCGATCCTGGAGAACCATCAGCAGCCCGACGGCAGTGTGCGGGTGCCCGACGCGTTGGTGCCATACGTCGGTACCGCGGTGTTGGTGCCGGCGAGCTCGTCGTGAAAGCGCTAATGCTCCAGCAGCTCGTCGAGCGTCGACAGGAACTCGTCTGGGTGCGCCGGGGTGAACGCCGGGCTCGGGCGGGTTCCGGGCACGTCGAGAGTGACCAGCTTCGACTTGAGCGGCCGGCGCACATCCAGTGGCAGCCAGCGGCGCAGATCCGAACTGCCCCAGATCCGGAAGCGCTGCATCCACAGCCCGAGCGGCTCGGCCTTGTACCCCCGAATCGACCGCAGCGGGATGACCTTCGATGTGCCCGACGGAAAGTGGTAGCGGCGCAACGTGATCGCCGCGCGATCCAACTGGACCAAGCCGTCGTCATAGTACTGCCGCGGCGGTGCGCTCATGCTCGCTCGCTTCTGAGCACGTGACCCTTGGAGGTAAGGCAGCGACCGTTCTCCAGGTTCCATTGCCAGCCATGCAGGTTGCACGTCAGCGTACTGCCCTCGACTACGCCGAACTTCGAGAGGTCGGCCTTGAGGTGCGGGCAGCGGCGCTGAATCTCCCAGCCGTCCAACGTGATTGACGCAGTGTCGTCATGGGCCTCGGCGAACCAGCCGTCGGCATAGGCGATGCGCTCATCGGTGAGGCACTTGAAGAACGTGTACAGGTACTCGTTGTAGCCGCCGACTCGCCACGCCTTGAACCGGGTGGACAGGAAGATCGTGTTGACCCAGTCGGGCTCGTCATCGCGCAACACCGTGCGCACCAGCTCTGGCGCGATCGTGAAGCCGTACCGGAACTTCTCGTGCGGGATAGGTTCGCGCACAGTGCGTTTGGGGAAGTCGAGCACCACTGTCTCTTGGCGGCCCGGGGCCTCTAGCCGCAGCTCCACGGGATACCCGATACCGTCGCAGATCTGGTCGCTCTGGATCATGATCGGTTCGAACCTCGCGCGCAGCGGCTCGAGCAGTGACTCGCCGGCCGCGGGTGCCCAGCGCGATTTCTCCGCTGCCAGCACCGGCGCCATCCGCTCCGCGTAGTCGGAGATGTAAGCCGCCTTGCCGGTTGTGAAAATCGCCGCCACCTGGTCCTCAGGCAGGGGGTGCGTCAGTGAATTCAACTGCGCGCCAGTGAAGTCGGCGATCGACCCGGGAATCATCAGCAGACCGCCGTCGTGACCGTGGGTCCGCATCTGGTCCAGGAACACCAGCTGGTCCGGGAAGATGTTGGCGGGGTCGCCGTGGTCATCGTTGAGGTCACGCAGTTCCGGGTCCAGAAAGCACGGCGGGCCGGCCGACGGAATGACCCAGGTGGCACCCACCTGCGCGATGTACTGCCGGGAGCGGTCCATCTGGCGCTGACGTTTCTGCGTGCCGAACGCCGCCTTGGCGCGCGCGGGCATGTCGTAGACCATCGGATACCAGATCGCGCCGGAGTACTGCAGCATGTGCACGTCGACGCGACCGAACTGTTCGTTGAGCACATCCAGTTCGACGGGCCGGGAGTCGTTCATGTTGAAAGCGGTTGTGACGCCGTCCGAAATCACCAGCCCGGAGTCGCCGATCGGGCCGTCGGCGGGGGCGCGCAGCGCGATGATCATGACGTCGAGATCACCCTTCGGCCCGCTGACCCGGTGTTTGATCGAGTCAGTGGTCTCGAAGAATCGGTGGAAGCCCAGCTTCTCCAGCTCACGCCGCAGGTCGAGGACCGGGTAGTCGGGCAGCAGCACGACAGCGTCCTTGTTGACGTGCTCACGCAGGTTCACCGGGTCGAAGTGGTCCTTGTGCAGGTGCGAGACGTACAGGTAGTCGCAGTCCCCGATGGCATCCCAGTCCAGCTGGCTGTTGTCGGGAAAAGGGAACCACGACGCGAAATAGGCCGGATTGACCCACGGGTCGCACAGAATGCTTCCAACCTGGGTATCGATCCGAAATCCGGCGTGCCCGATGCTCGTGACCTGCACTGATAGCCTCTCTACGACCTGACGCTGGCCTCCTGAGCTTAGCGGGACGAGACAACTCAGGTGCTGCCAGAGGCCTGCCACGGCCGCCGGTGGTAGTCAATACGGCCCGGGTCCGGCTCGACGCCGTAGGCATCGAACGGCTCGCCGACCACCAGCCGGTCGATGGGCGGTGGTTCTTCCAGACCTGCCCGCCGGTCGAATGGGTCACGTCCACCCACTCGACACCGGCGCTG
The DNA here is from genome assembly GCA_964509355.1 of uncultured Mycobacterium sp. Taxonomy (GTDB): domain Bacteria; phylum Actinomycetota; class Actinomycetes; order Mycobacteriales; family Mycobacteriaceae; genus Mycobacterium. Next base: position 6,473 of record CAZDYH010000065.1, on the reverse strand, counting down.
ACGCGCGCGCACTACGCTGGACTGCTGTGGAACCGGTATACGGGACTATCATTGCGACCACTCGCCTGCTGTGGCGGCTGCAGGGTCTGACGTTCACCGTTACCGGAGTGGAGAATCTGCCGGCCAACGGCGGTGCCGTCATCGCCGTCAACCACACCAGCTACTTCGACTTCACGTTTGCGGGTCTGCCCACGTACCAGCAGCACCGGGGCCGCAAGGTCCGGTTCATGGCCAAGAAGGAAGTCTTCGATCACAAGATCACCGGGCCCATCATGCGCAGCCTGCGGCACATCGAGGTGGACCGGGACCGTGGCGCACCCTCGTTAGACGCGGCGGTGGCCGCACTCAAGGCCGGTGAGCTGGTCGGGGTCTACCCCGAGGCGACGATCAGCCGCAGCTTCGAGATCAAGGACTTCAAGTCCGGCGCGGCCCGGATGGCGATCGCCGCCGGCGTGCCGATCATTCCGCATATCGTCTGGGGCGCACAGCGGATCTGGACCAAGGACCATCCCAAGAAGCTGCTGCGGCCTAAGGTGCCGATCTCGGTGGCTGTCGGCGAACCAATTGCGCCGACGCTGCCCGCACCGGAGCTGACCGCCCTGCTGCACTCGCGCATGCAGCATCTGCTGCAGCGGGTGCAGGACTCCTACGGGCCACATCCGGCCGGCGAGTTCTGGGTGCCGCACCGGCTCGGGGGCGGAGCTCCGTCACTGGCGCAGGCGGCCCAGATGGACGCAGATGAAGCCGCGGCGAAAGCGGCCCGGCGGGCACACCGGTCCGGTCCGGCTCCGGGGTAGCGCGATGGAGCCGGTCTTCCGCACCCTCGAGATTGCGGCCAAGGCGGCGGTCAAGGCCACCGGAACCCCGATCATCTATCACGGGCTGAAGAACATTCCACACAGCGGCGGCGCCGTCGTCGCGATCAACCACACCAGCTATATCGACTTCCTGCCCGCCGCGCTCGCGGTGCATTACCGCAAGCGCCGGATACGGTTCATGATCAAGGCCGAGATGGAACAGGTGAAGCTCGTCGGTTATCTGATCAAGCGAACCAAGACCATTCCGGTGGATCGCCGCGCCGGCACCGACGCATACGCCGTGGCGGTGCAGCACCTGCGGGCCGGCGAGCTGGTCGGGGTGTACCCGGAGGCAACCATCAGCCGCAGTTTCGAGCTCAAGGAGTTCAAGTCCGGGGCGGCGCGCATGGCGTTGGAGGCGCAGGTACCGATCATTTCGCTGATCGTCTGGGGAGCGCAACGCTACTGGACCAAGGACCACCCGAAGAGTCTGGGCCGCAACCAGATCCCGATCACCGTGTCGGTCGGCGCGCCGCTGCCGCCGTCGGGCACGAGCGACCAGCTCGAGGCCGCGATGCGCGAATCGATGACCGCGCTGTTGCACCTGGTGCAGCACGACTACCCACATCCCCAGGGGGCGTACTGGGTGCCGCGCCGAATGGGTGGCAGCGCGCCCACCCCGGCGGAGGCCAAGCAGCTCGACGAGGCCGAACTGGCCGAACGTGCCCGCAGGCGGGCGGCGAGCGCGTGAGCAGATGACCAAATGACGTTGCCCGCGCTCATCGCCAGCGACGTGGACGGCACTCTGCTCGACGATGATGAATCCATCACCGTGCGCACCCGCCAGGCGGTCCGCGCTGCCGTCGCGGCCGGGGCCCAGTTCGTGCTGGCCACCGGGCGCCCGCCACGCTGGGTGCGGCCCGTCGTCGACGCGCTGGGCTTCGCGCCGATGGCGGTGTGCGCCAACGGCGCGGTGATCTACGATCCGTCGACCGACCGGATCGTCTCGGCGCGCACACTGTCCGCCGACATACTGGGGGAGCTCGCGGAGATCGCCACCCGGATCATTCCCGGCGCCGGACTGGCGGTCGAGCGGGTCGGCCGGAGTGCGCACGACGCGGTGACGCCGCAGTTCGTGAGCTCGCCGGGATACGAGCACGCCTGGCTGAACCCGGACGACACCGAGGTCTCGCTGGAGGATCTGCTCAGCGCGCCGGCGGTCAAACTGCTCATCCGCAAGACCGGCTCGGCCAGCGCGGACATGGCCGCCGCGCTGGCCAGGCACGTCGGAATCGAAGGCGATATCACCTACTCCACCAACGATGGCCTCATCGAGGTGGTCCCGCTCGGCATCAGTAAGGCCACTGGTATCGATGAGATCGCGCGGCCGCTCGGGATCACCGCCGAAGATGTGGTGGCGTTCGGAGACATGCCCAATGACGTGCCGATGCTGCGGTGGGCCGGCCATGGCGTGGCGATGGGCAATGCCCATCCGGAGGCGCTGGCCGCGGCCAACGAGGTGACCGCACCCAACACCGACGACGGGCTGGCGCGGGTGCTCGAACGCTGGTGGCTCTGATATGGGCAGCTGCGGCGAAAGATCGCTTAGTCAGGGCTGATCGGCGGCGTGAAACGCTCGAGCTGGACCGGTGGGCCCTCTGCCGGCGGCGGTGGCAACTCCAACGCCACCCCGTCGATGACCCGGGTGACGGTTGAGTTCTGCCGGTCGAAGTTGAGCGTGCCGTGCTGGAAGTTCTGCACAATCCACTCCGGTTCCTGGATTTCGGCGCTGGTCGGCAGGCCGAGGGCGCCGCGCTCATAGCCCAGCGAGGCCCACGCGTCGTAGATCGCCCCGGTAACGGGCTCGGCCCCGCTGTCCGGCGACCAGTACAGGGCACCCTTGTCGAAAGTGGCATAGCGGGCGTCGCCCTCGGCGGAGGCTTCCGGTGACTTCGGCGCACCCAGGGCGCTGTTCATGCCGCCCATCGATTGCCACCGGTCGTAGATCGCCCCACCCTTCAGCAGATCGGCCAGATCGTCCGGACCGGGCGGGTCGTCGAATCGGGCGGCGATATCGCGGACCTGGTCCATGGCCGCGTAGGCGGCGTTGCCCGGGCAGTCCGTGATGCCGACGTCGCGATGCGTGAAGATCGCGGGCAGGGTCGGCGTCGATCCGCGCGGGAAGTGCGTGTACGAGCCACCCGCGGAAGTCAGCGTCACGGTGCCCTTGGGATCGACGCCATCCAGGCCGAGCCGCCAGCCGATCAGCCGGCCGACTGTGCGCAGTTGTATCTGCGTCGGCGGGATGTCGTTGAAGTCGCCGAGCATCGCGACGCCCCAGGTGTCCTTGTTGAATCCGCCGGTGTGGGAGCCCTCGACCAGGTTGGTGATCGCGCCGGCGCGGCCCTCGAAGACCTGGCCGTACTTGTCCACCAGCGCGTTGTAAGCGATATCGCACCAACCCAGGGTTTGCGTGTGATACGCGTAGACGGCCCGCACGATAGCGGCCGAGTCCTCCGGCGAGTAGTCATTGCTGCCAGCGGTGTGATGGACGATTGCCGCACGAACTCCGTTGTCGTGCAACGGGTTACCGCATCTCATCGACTCGTCGGCGCCCCACTGCGCCCGGCTGATGATGTTGGGTGGCACCCCCGGCGCAAGGACCGCGGTGGGCGGTGTCCACTGTGCGTCGACGGGGGCCTGCGGCGGTGAGATGAGCACTGCCGAGATGTGCTGCGCAAAGGGTTGTTCCGCCGTCGCCGGGACATAGCCGAGGCCGTCTTTGGCCGGCGGGGTGTCCGGCGGAGTCGCGGTGACCGGGGCACCGACCGGCCGGGTCACCGCGATCTGCACCGTCGTGGTGGTGCCGACGAACACCGGATCGGTCCCACGCGGGCCGCCCGCCACGTCGGCGTCGTCTGCGTTGGATTCCACGGTTTCGGCCTCGTACCACGGCCCCCAGGAGCCGTCGGCGTGCTTGGCCCGCACGCGCGTCGAGGTCCCCGTAAGGTCCCCGCCGGTCAGTGCCACCATGGAAAACGGTGTGGCCTGGGTGACCTCACGGACTGTGGCACCACCCCCCAGTCCGGTCAGTGGCTGCTCGACCAGGCGGGTGTCATCGGCTTGCGGCACCTTGGTGTGGCCGTCGCCGGGCATCCCCTCGATCGCCCACGGCAGGATCACGACGGTCGCCGCGATTGCAGTCAACAGGATCGTCGGCGCGGGACGGCGGGACGGCACGGCCCGATGTTACGTATGGGTCAGCTGTTATTTGTGATTCGACACGGTACCAAAGTGCACAAAGTGAATATCGGTGCAAAAGGGACCTGCAACGGCACCGCAGAGCACTCGGGCGTCTTCGACTGCGAAGAACAATCCCACCCTGCGGTGCCGTTAGGTAACAGGTTCTCAGGCCGCTGGCGCGGGCGGCAGATCCAGTGCCGGTGCCGCCGGGACGCCGCCCTTCATGCCCTGCATGATCGACGGCATCACGACGCCCTTGAGCAGGTCGATGGCCTGACCGACACCCAACTGCTGTGCCGCGCTGGTCAGGGAACTGATGATGCCGCCGCCGCCCGCGGGCATGGGCATGGCGCCCAGCGAGGGATCACCCAGGATCGGATAGGTCCCCAAGGCGGGGTCCAGTCCGATGGGAGCGCTGATCGGCTGCTCATTGGGCAGTCCGAGGCCCGGTACCGCGGCGGGGTTGGTCAGGGCGGGATTCGTCAGCGCCGGGTTGGTCAGACCGGAATCCGTCAGGGCCGGACCGGTCGCTGTCACCGGCGGAATGGACACCCCGGGCGTGGTCAGCCCGGGCGTCGTCAAACCGGGCGTGGTCAGCCCCGGCGTCGTCAAACCGGGCGCGGTCAGCCCCGGCGTGGTCAAACTG
>CAZDYH010000065.1:0-1687 GCA_964509355.1 uncultured Mycobacterium sp. | reverse complement strand
GGTCAGCCCCGGCGTCGTCAAACCGGGCGCGGTCAGCCCCGGCGTGGTCAAACTGGGCGCGGTGAGCCCGGGTGTGGTCAAACTGGGCGCGGTCAGCCCCGGTGTGGTCAGGCCCGGGTTGGTGAGTAGCGGGCCGGCGCTGATCGGCTGCGAACCCGCCGGGCTGAGGCCCGTCGGCAGTGGCGGCAGGTTGATGCCGAACTGCGACAGCCCCTGCGACAGAGCCGACAGCAACTCGTTGGGCAGATCGGTGACCAGGGCCGCCTGGACGAACTCGGGCTGCTCGGCGGGCTTACCCGCGGTCAGTTCGGAAACAGCGACCACTGCAAATGGACTTGCGACTGCCAGGGCGGCGACTGCGCTCATGGCTGTCGAGAGCTTGCGTCGACGTCGGTTCGGCACGGAAGTCTCCTCAATTTGGACTACGTGTGTTTGGTTGTTTGCCTAGAACTACTGCGTGACCCCCGGACCTGGCTGTGCGCCGAGCCTGATAGCCATACGCGTTTGATGGTACGGGTGGGATCAGTGTGTCTAGAGTGGCGATATCGAATTGTGAACGAATCGCGACCTTCGCCCGGTCGCGGATCTGTCTTACTCAGTTACCCATCTACCCGCGGTGTTGCCACGCGGATCGGACCGCCGCGGTCGGATACCCTAGCTGCCGATGACCGCTCGCTTCGATCTCTTCGTCGTCGGATCCGGATTCTTCGGGCTGACGATCGCTGAGCGCGTGGCCACCCAGCTCGGCAAGCGGGTTCTTGTCGTCGAGCGACGCCCACATATCGGCGGCAACGCCTACTCCGAGTCGGAGCCGCAGACCGGTATCGAGATCCACAAGTACGGTGCCCACCTGTTCCACACTTCCAACCAGCGGGTGTGGGATTACGTGCGCCAGTTCACCGAGTTCACCGGCTACCAGCACCGCGTCTTCGCGATGCACAACGGGCAGTCGTACCAGTTTCCGATGGGCCTGGGCCTGGTGTCGCAGTTCTTCGGCAAGTACTTCACCCCCGACGAGGCGCGGCAACTGATCGCCGAACAGGCCGCCGAGATCGACACCGCCGACGCGCAGAACCTCGAGGAAAAGGCGATCTCGCTGATAGGCCGCCCGCTCTACGAGGCGTTCGTGAAGGGCTACACCGCCAAACAGTGGCAGACCGATCCGAAGGAACTGCCGGCGGCCAACATCACCCGCCTTCCGGTGCGCTACACCTTCGACAATCGCTATTTCAACGACACCTATGAGGGCCTGCCGGTCGACGGCTATACCGCGTGGCTGGAAAACATGGCGGCAGATGAACGCATCGAGGTGCGACTTGATACCGACTGGTTCGACGTGCGCGACCAGCTGCGCAAGGATTCCCCGTTGGCTCCAGTCGTCTATACCGGGCCGCTGGATCGCTACTTCGACTACGCCGAGGGCCACCTAGGCTGGCGCACATTGGATTTCGAGGTCGAGGTGCTGAACACCGGCGACTTTCAGGGCACACCGGTGATGAACTACAACGATCTCGACGTGCCCTACACCCGCATCCACGAGTTCCGTCACTTCCATCCCGAGCGGGCCTATCCTGCCGACAAGACCGTGATCATGCGGGAGTTCTCACGGTTCGCCGAAGACGACGACGAGCCCTACTACCCGATCAACACCGACGCCGACCGGGCGCTGCTGGCCGCCTACCGGGTC
>CAZDYH010000064.1:11512-14796 GCA_964509355.1 uncultured Mycobacterium sp. | reverse complement strand
ACGCGTCGACGTCGTTCACCGACGGCGAGCAGTTCGGTTTCGGCGCCGAGATCGGCATCTCCACCCAGAAGCTGCACGCCCGCGGACCGATGGGTCTGCCAGAATTGACCTCAACCAAGTGGATTGTCTGGGGAGACGGCCACATCCGACCTTCCTGACGACGCAGGAGACACGCCCCGAGAAGGAGCACAGTGGAGATCCCCGCGCGCCCCGCGCCGCTGTTCGCCGACATCGACGATGTGGCGCGGCGGCTGGCGGAAACCGGCTACCTGCCGGACACTGCCACGGCGACGGCGGTGTTCCTTGCCGACCGGCTGGGCAAGCCGTTGCTGGTCGAAGGTCCCGCCGGGGTCGGCAAGACCGAGTTGGCCCGGGCGGTGGCGCAGGCCACCGGCTCGGAGTTGGTGCGGCTGCAGTGCTATGAAGGCGTCGACGAGGCCCGTGCGCTGTATGAGTGGAACCACGCCAAGCAGATCCTGCGCATCCAGGCGGGCTCGGGTGACTGGGATCAAACCAAGACCGACGTCTTCTCCGAGGAGTTCCTGCTGTCCCGCCCGCTGTTGACGGCAATCCGCCGCACCGACCCGACGGTGCTGCTGGTCGACGAGACCGACAAGGCCGATATCGAGATCGAGGGCCTGCTGCTCGAGGTGCTCAGCGACTTCGCGGTCACCGTCCCGGAACTGGGCACCATCAAGGCCACCCGCACCCCGTTCGTGCTGCTCACCTCCAACGCCACCCGCGAGCTTTCCGAGGCGCTCAAGCGGCGCTGTCTGTTCCTGCACATCGACTTCCCCGACCCCGACCTCGAGCGACGGATCCTGCTGTCCCGGGTGCCCGAACTGCCCGAACATCTCGCCGAAGAGCTGGTGCGCATCATCGGCGTGCTGCGTGGCATGCAACTGAAGAAGCTGCCCTCGGTGGCCGAGACCATCGACTGGGGACGTACCGTGCTGGCGCTGGGCCTGGACACCATCGACGATGCGACGATCGCGGCCACCCTGGGCGTCGTGCTCAAACACCAGTCCGATCAGCACCGCGCCAGCGGGGAGCTGAGGTTGAACTGATGGCCGTCCGCCGCAGCCGCCCCCCGCAACCACTGGCCCCACACGGGATACCCGGGCACCTCGTCGAGTTCGTCGAAGCACTGCGCGGACAAGGGATTTCGGTCGGCCCGTCGGAGACGGTCGACGCCGGCCGGGTGATGGCCACTCTGGGATTGGGCGACCGGGAGGTGCTGCGCGAGGGGATCGCCTGCGCGGTGCTGCGCCGGCCCGACCATCGCGAGACCTACGACGCCATGTTCGACCTGTGGTTCCCGGCCGCACTGGGTGCGCGGACGGTGCTGATCGACAGCGAAGACCACGAAGCCCCGCCCGACGATATCGAGGCGATGCGGGCCATGCTGCTCGATCTGCTGACCGACAGCGACGACCTGGACAACATGGACGAGCGGCTGGCGGCGATGGTCGCGCAGATCGTGGAGGCCTACGGGCGTTACAGCTCGAGCCGCGGCCCGTCGTACTCGTCCTATCAGGCGCTCAAGGCGATGGGGTTGGATCAGCTCGAGGGCAAGCTACTGGCCGGCCTGCTGGCGCCCTACGGCGAGAAGCCGACACCCACGCAGGAGCACATCGCCAAAGCGATTGCCGTGCAGAAGATCACGCAGCTGCGCAAGATGGTCGAGTCCGAGACCAAGCGGCGCACCGCCGAGCAGCTCGGCCGCGACCACGTCCAGATGTACGGGATTCCGCAGTTGAGCGAGAACGTGGAGTTCCTGCGCGCCTCCGGTGAGCAGCTGCGCCAGATGCGCCGGGTCGTCGCTCCGTTGGCCCGCACGCTGGCCACCCGGCTGGCGGCCCGGCGGCGGCGGTCGCGGGCCGGCCAGATCGACCTGCGCAAGACGCTGCGCAAGTCGATGTCCACCGGCGGCGTGCCGATCGATGTGGTGCTGCGCAAGCCGCGCCCGGCGCGGCCCGAGCTGGTGGTGCTGTGCGACGTCTCCGGCTCGGTCGCCGGGTTCAGCCACTTCACGTTGTTGCTGGTGCACGCCCTGCGCCAGCAGTTCTCCCGCGTTCGCGTCTTCGCCTTCATCGATACCACCGACGAGGTCACCCACCTGTTCGGGCCCGACGCCGACCTGGCGGTCGCCGTGCAGCGGATCACCCGGGAGGCCGGCGTCTACACCCGCGACGGGCACAGCGACTACGGCAATGCGTTCGTCTCGTTCACCGAGGCTTTCCCCAGCGTGCTTTCGCCGCGCAGCTCGTTGCTGGTGCTGGGCGACGGCCGCACCAACTACCGCGCACCGGCGGTCGACGTGCTGGCGCACATGGTGACCGCGAGCCGGCATGCGCACTGGCTGAACCCCGAGCCCAAGCACCTGTGGGGCAGCGGCGACTCCGTGGCGCCGCGCTACCAAGAGGTCATCACCATGCACGAATGCCGCTCGGCCAAGCAGCTGGCCGCGGTGATCGACCAGCTGTTGCCGGTCTGAGCTGCTGAGGTCCGAGCGGCCCGTTGTGCATCAGGTCAGCAGCTCGAGGTCCACGTCGAGCGCGCGATAGACCTCGAGCGCGCGCCGGTCGCGGGTCGCGAGCCGGAGCCGGTGCTCATTTGCGGCGGCGCCGACGAGCGCGTCATAGCTGGCGCCACCGGCGATCCCGGCCGTCGCCAGCTCAGCGAGCAACGACGCCGCTGCACTGGCCCCGAGGAACCTGCTCTCGGGGAACGTTTTTGCGAGCAGGCGAGCGACGGTCGCCGGAGTCCTGCGCGCCGGCGGCGGCAGGCGCGTCAGCACGGAGAAGGTCTCGAAGGCCGCATGCCCGGCAAGACCGAGCCGCCGGCCGCGCAGCGTTCGGAAGGTCTCCTCGTGGTGGTCGTGGTCGGAGACTGCCAGCGCGACGGCGACGCTCGTGTCCACGAGCAGCACGGGCGTCCTACCGCTGGAAGGCATCGCGCAGCGACCGCACGACCTCGTCGTTGATTTCCGCCCCGCCCGCAGGAATCACGAATCGCCCATCCCGCTCGTCGAGAGAGTCGCCGGCAAGCGGCTCGACACGCAATCCAGCGCCGTCGGCAGTTACCTCGACCTCGCCCGGTCGGAGCCCGAGGTGATCGCGAAGGCGCTTGGGGATAACCAATCGGCCTGCCTTATCAATGGTTGCCCTCATGCCTGAACGCTACCATTGGATCTCGGCGATAGCCCGCGGCTTGACGCAGGGCTACTCATCAGGCACTCCAGTAAGCTGGCCGATCGTGGCGCGACGCAGGCTTGGCGTTAT
>CAZDYH010000064.1:0-11412 GCA_964509355.1 uncultured Mycobacterium sp. | reverse complement strand
CATCAGGCACTCCAGTAAGCTGGCCGATCGTGGCGCGACGCAGGCTTGGCGTTATGGGTGGGACATTCGACCCCGTCCATAACGGCCACCTGGTCGCAGCCAGCGAGGTCGCCGATCTGTTCGGCCTGGACGAAGTCGTGTTCGTGCCGACCGGCCAGCCGTGGCAGAAGCAGAGCCGGCATGTCACCGCCGCTGAGGACCGCTACCTGATGACGGTCATCGCGACGGCGTCGAACCCGCGATTCTCGGTCAGCCGCGTCGACATCGACCGCGGCGGCACCACCTACACCAAGGACACCCTGCGCGACCTGCACGCACTCGACCCCGACAGCGAGCTGTACTTCATCACCGGTGCCGATGCGCTGGCCTCCATTCTGTCGTGGCAGGACTGGGAAGAGCTGTTCTCGATGGCCCGGTTCGTCGGGGTCAGTCGGCCCGGCTTCGAGCTCGCGGGCGATCACGTCTCCGCGGCGCTCGACGAGCTGCCGGCCGATGCGCTGACCCTGGTCGAGATCCCCGCGCTGGCCATCTCATCGACCGACTGCCGCAAGCGGGCCGCGCAGTCCCGGCCGATCTGGTACCTGGTGCCCGACGGTGTCGTGCAGTACGTGTCCAAGCGGCGCCTCTACCAGGGGTCCGTTCGCGAAGAGTCACCCTCATGAGCGCCTCCGCGGAGGCCATTGCGATGGCGAAGGTGGCCGCCCGCGCCGCGGCGGCCAAACTCGCCGATGACGTCGTCATCATCGACGTCTCCGGGCAGCTCGTCATCACGGACTGCTTCGTCATCGCGTCGGCGTCCAACGAGCGTCAGGTCAACGCCATCGTCGACGAGGTGGAGGAGAAGATGCGCCTGGCCGGCTACAAACCGGCCCGCCGCGAAGGTGCCCGCGAAGGCCGCTGGACCCTGCTGGACTACGTGGACATCGTCGTGCACATCCAGCACCAGGACGAACGAAACTTCTACGCTCTCGACCGGCTGTGGCGCGACTGCCCGACAGTGCCCGTTGATCTGGAGGCCGTCACATGAGGATCCGGCGGCTGGTCATGTTGCGTCACGGGCAGACCGAGTTCAACGCGGGCAGCCGCATGCAGGGGCAGCTCGACACCGAGCTGAGCGAGCTGGGGCGCGCGCAGGCCATCGCCGCGGCCGGGGTGCTCGCCAAGCGCCAGCCCGTGCTGATCGTGTCGTCCGATCTGCGGCGCGCCTACGACACCGCGGTCGCGCTCGGGGAGCGCACCGGGTTGCGGGTACAGGTCGACACCCGGCTGCGCGAGACACATCTCGGCGACTGGCAGGGGCTGACCCACGATCAGGTCGACGCCGCCGCCCCCGGAGCCCGCCTGGCCTGGCGGAACGACGCCACCTGGGCGCCGCACGGCGGCGAGAGCCGGGTCGACGTGGCCGCCCGCGGTCTGCCGCTGGTGGCCGAGCTTGTCGCCGGCGAGCCCGAATGGGGTGTCGACGAACCGGAGCGGCCGGTGGTGCTGGTGGCCCACGGCGGGCTGATCGCCGCACTGACCGCCGGACTGCTCGGTTTTCCGGTCGCCAACTGGCCGGTGCTGGGCGGTATGGGCAACGCCAGCTGGGTCCAGCTGTCCGGGCACTCAGCCGAGGATGCCGGCGACGAGGACATCCGTTGGCGGCTCGACGTGTGGAACGCCTCGGCACAGGTTCCCAATGACGTCCTCTGACCGGCCACCCGCGCTGCTGGTCTTCGCCGATTCGTTGGCCTACTACGGGCCCACCGGCGGGCTGCCCGCCGACGATCCGCGTATCTGGCCCAATATCGTTGCCGCCCAACTCGGTTGGGAGCTGGAGCTGGTCGGCCGGATCGGCTGGACCTGCCGCGACGTCTGGTGGGCAGCCACCCAGGACCCCAGATCCTGGGCCGCGTTGCCCAGGGCGGGCGCGGTGATATTCGCCACCGGCGGCATGGACTCGCTGCCGTCGCCGCTGCCCACCGCGCTGCGGGAGCTGATCCGCTACGTACGGCCGCCCTGGCTGCGACGCTGGGTACGCGATGGCTACGGCTGGGCGCAGCCGCGGTTCTCGCCCATCGCCCGGCCCGCCCTGCCGCCGCACCTGACCGCCGAATACCTCGAAATGACCCGTGGCGCACTGGATTTCAACCGTCCCGGGATACCCATCGTGGCTTCATTGCCGTCGGTGCACCTCGCCGACACGTACGGCAAGGCGCACCACGGCCGGGCCGGGACGGCAGCGGCCATCACCGAATGGGCCGAGCAGCACGATGTCCCGCTGGTCGACCTGAAAGCTGCTGTCGCCGAGCACATCATGGGTGGCCGCGGCAACCCCGACGGCATCCACTGGAACTTCGAGGCACACGAGGCGGTGGCGGAGCTGATGCTCAAGGCGCTCGAGGAGGCCGGGGTGTTGCGAGAGAGTCCGTCGGGCTAGCGATGGCCGTCGTCGTGGTCACCGACTCGTCGTCGCGCCTGCCGGCCGGTGAGTCGCAGAAGTGGGGGATACGCCAGGTTCCGCTGCACATCCTCGTCGACGGCGTGGACCTGGGCGACGGCGTGGACGAGATACCCGCCGACATCCACGAGCGTCGCGCCACCACGGCGGGGGCCACACCGGCAGAGCTGGGCGCCGTGTACGAGCAGGCCCTGCGCGACAGCGGCGGCGACGGTGTGGTGGCGGTGCACGTCTCCGCGGCGTTGTCCAGCACCGTCGCTGCCGCCGAGCAGGCCGCGCGGGTCCTGGGTCCGGCGGTGCGGGTGGTCGACTCCAGGTCGGCGGCGATGGGAACCGGGTTCGTCGCACTCGCTGCGGCCCGCGCTGCGGCCGCCGGTGGCGGACTTGACTCCGTTGAGGCCGCGACGCGTTCGGCGGTCGCCCGTGGTCACGGATACATCGTCGTGCACCGCCTGGACAACCTGCGTCGCAGTGGACGGATCGGTACCGCGGCGTCGTGGCTGGGCACCGCGCTGGCGCTCAAGCCGCTGCTACGCATCGACGAAGACGGCAAACTCGTGCTCGCTCAACGGGTGCGAACCGCCACCAAAGCCGTGGCGGCGATGGTCGACCAGGTCGCGGCGATCGTCGGTGACCGGCCCGCGGCGATCGCGGTGCATCACGTCGACAACCCCGTTGCCGCGGCCGAGGTGGCGGCGACCCTGGCCGTCCGGTTACCGGCCTGCGGGCCGGCGATCGTGACCGAGCTTGGCCCGGTGCTTGCCCTGCACGTCGGCGCGGGCGCGGTCGCCGTGTGTGTCGACGTTCCCGACTGAGCGGTCGTCGGCGACCGGGACCTACGGCGCTGCGATCCTGCCGGTCACCGGCGGCAGGCCGGCCAGCGTCACGATGCCGGGCTCGGCGGCGACGACCAGGGGGACGGCGTTTGTCACCGGCATGGCGGTGTAGATCATGCCCAGCCCCATGAAACCGGGCTCCGTCCAGTCCTTCGGCGGCAGGCAGTGGATCACCGTGCGCATATTGGGCAGCCCGAAGACCTGGATGACGTGGCCGTGTTCCAGCGGCTTCGGCGGCGCCACATGATTACCCATCGTCCAGTTGAAACCGACACTGACCACGTTCTTGTCGCCCACCCAGCCGCGGTGGTAGCCGTAGACTCCGCCCACGGTCCCCTCGGGAATCGTCATGAAACCGAGGTCGGTGTCACCGGTCGCGGGGGTGAAGGTGACGTCGAAGGTCATCTTGTCCAGCTGTGCCCCGATGGCATCGGCCATCATCGCCGCCGACTCGGCGAAGACCTCGCTCTCGCGCCGCACGCTTTCGGCCAGGCCCGGGGTGTCGGGGTCCTGCGAGAACCCCATCGCGGTCTGGGTGCCCGCCGACTCGTAGGTCGAGCAGTCGACCGACTCGGTGATGCGGATCTCGTCGACACGCTCACAGGAGCCGCTGAGCACCATCCCGACGATGTTGGTCATCCCGGGGTGCGCGCCGCTGCCGAAGATGGTGGATTTGCCGGTCTCGCAGGCCTTTCGGATGCGTTCGAAGTCCTCGGGCGACTGCTTGCCACCGGTGATCCACGCCGCGCTCGAGCACACGTTCACGCCCGACTCGAGGAGCCGGACCAACTCGTCGATGCTCGGCCACAGTGGGTTGTAGCAACAGGCGTCGGCGCCGAGTTCGATGAGCGCGTCGATATCGTTGGTGGCCCTGATACCGGTCGGCTCAGGCCAGCCCGACAACTCCGCGGCATCCACCCCGACCTTGTCGGCGCCGTGTGCGAACACTCCGACCAGTTCCATGTCCGGCCTGCCGATGATCGCGTGCAATGACCGGCGTCCGATGTTCCCGGTTGTCCACTGGATCACGCGCAGCGCGCGGTCAGCGGGGGATGCGGTCACGGTCTCTCCTCGGGGCCGGGGTGCGGGGGTAGACACTATTCGGAGTATGTAGACATTCCCCGCTGCCTGTAGTCCTTCCGGCCAAGTCTCTCACTGACAGTGACGTGAGGACCTGCGGACGACGGGCAGGATAGATTCCCAACAGGCCATCACCGGCGTCGATGGATCCGCGAAACAGCGAGAAGAGTTGAAATGGTCGGTTATCGGGAGCTTTTCAATGCCAGCATCGAAGATCCGGCGGCGTTCTGGGCGCAGGCCGCGCAGGCGGTGTCCTGGATCCGCGCGCCGCAGCGGGTACTCGACGACACCAATCCACCGTTCTACCGGTGGTTTCCCGACGCCGAGCTCAACACCTGCGCGAACGCCTTGGACCGTCATGTCGCCGACGGCCGCGCCGAACAGCCCGCGCTGATCTACGACTCCCCGGTGACCGGATCCCAGCGCAGCTACACCTATGGCGAGCTACTGGACCAGACGGCGCGCTTCGCGGGCGTGCTCAGCGGCCTGGGTGTGCGCAAGGGCGACCGGGTCGTGGTGTACCTGCCGATGATTCCCGAGGCTGTCATCGCGATGCTGGCGTGCGCCCGGATCGGCGCGGTGCACTCGGTGGTGTTCGGTGGTTTCGCCCCGCACGAGCTTGCCGCGCGTATTGACGACGCCAGGCCGAGGGTCGTCGTGTCGGCCTCCTGCGGGATCGAACCGTCCCGCACGGTGGCGTACAAGCCGATGCTCGACGCCGCGATCGACGCCGCGGAGCACCCACCCCGCAACTGCGTCATCGTTCAACGGGATCGCCTGCGGTGCGAGCTGACCCCGGACCGCGACCTGGACTGGCACGAACTGATGGCGGCCGCGGGGCCCGTCGACGCGGTGCCGGTCGCGGCCACCGACCCGCTTTACGTGCTCTACACCTCGGGCACAACGGGTAAGCCCAAAGGCATCGTCCGCGACAACGGCGGGCATGCAGTGGCGTTGCTGTGGAGCATGCGCCACATCTACGACATCCGCCCCGGCGAGGTGTTCTGGGCCGCCTCCGACGTGGGCTGGGTGGTCGGCCACTCCTACATCGTCTATGCGCCGCTGCTGCTGGGCGCGACGACCGTGCTCTACGAGGGCAAGCCGGTGGGTACGCCGGATCCGGGTGCGTTCTGGCGGGTGGCCGCCGAGCACCGGGTGAAGGCCCTGTTCACCGCGCCCACGGCGATCCGGGCGATCAGGAAGGAAGACCCGGACGGCGCGTATCTGCGCAAGTACGACCTTTCCGCTCTGCAGTATCTGTTCCTGGCCGGGGAACGGCTCGACCCCGACACGTACCACTGGGCGTCAGGGAAGCTGGGCGTGCCGGTCGTCGACCACTGGTGGCAAACCGAAACGGGGTGGGCGATCGCCGCCAACCCGATGGGGGTGGAGCGGCTCCGGCTCAAAGCTGGGTCGCCGACGGTGCCGATGCCGGGCTATGACGTGCGCATCCTGCACCCGGACGGATCCGGGTGCGAACCCGGCGAGGAGGGTGTGATCTGCCTCCAACTGCCGCTGCCGCCCGGCACGCTGCCGACGCTGTGGGGTGATGACGCCCGCTTCGAGGCGTCGTATCTGTGCGAGCACCCGGGCTACTACCTGACGGGAGACGGCGGCTACATCGACGAGGACGGGTACTTGTTCGTGATGGGCCGTATCGACGACGTCATCAACGTTGCCGGGCACCGGATGTCGACGGGCGCGATCGAGGCCGTGCTGGCCGCGCATCCCGCAGTGGCCGAGTGTGCCGTGATCGGTGTCGCCGACGAGATCAAGGGTCAGGTTCCGCGGGCCTTCGTGGTGCTGACGGCCGGCGCCTCGGCCGACGGTCTGGTCGACGAGCTCGTGGCGGCGGTGCGCGACGAGATCGGTGCGGTGGCGTCCTTCAAGCTGGTCGACGTCGTTGCCGCGCTGCCGAAGACCCGCTCGGGAAAGATACTGCGAAAGACGATGCGCGGTATCGCCCACGGCAAGGACGAACCCGTGCCGTCGACTATCGAGGACCCCGCCGTGCTGCACGCGTTGCGGCCGATTCTTCGGGGAAGCCCAGTTTCGCCAACCACTTAGTTCAGGGGTTTGGTAATCGGGTCACATGGCGTCGCTGACCAGGGACGCTAGGGCCGCGCGGTCGAAGTAGACGTCGTTGCGGCTCAGGCGATCGCCCTCGACAATGGCCAGGTCCATACCGTCGATCTCGACCTCGGTGTCGCCGTCCCGGGGCCGAAGCTTGGCACGCCAGAGCACCGCGGCGCCCTCGGCGTCCCGCAATGGATAGGCCTCGCGCAGGGCCCAGTGCATCTGCCAGCGGTCGAAGAGCTTCGTCAGGTAGCGGCGCATCGCGTCCGAGCCCTCGACGACGCCGCGCGTGTTCGGGTCGCGGTAGCGGACGTCGGCGGTGTAGCAGTCGACGACGCGCTCAACATCTTGCGTGTTCCAGGACTCGAGCAGTCGCTCGGCCAACTCGATCGCGCGCTGGTGGTCCATGCCGACTCCCTGACTAGAGTAATACTCTGTAAATCTAGAGTGTTACTCTAGCAGGCATGGCGGCGACCTCGGAAGCCACGCACAGTGTCAGCGGCCGCCGCGCGGCGATCGTCAGCGCGGCCCTGGAGCGGTTTCTCGTGCAGGGCGTCAACGCCACCACGCTGAAGCAGATCCAGCGCGACGCCCGGGCCAGCAACGGCAGTCTGTTTCACCATTTCGCCGGCAAGGAGGCGCTCGCCGGCGCGGTGTACGTGGACTGCGCGGCGCGCTATCAGCGCGCCTTTCTCGGAGAGCTCGACCGCCACGACGATGCGGAGACTGCCGTGCGGGGAATCGTCCGCATGCATCTCCACTGGTGTGCCAACCACCCGGAGATGGCGCGCTTCCTCATCACAATGACCGAGCCGGCGGTGCTGCGGGCAGCCGAGCCTGAGCTGAAGGACCTGAACGAGCGCTTCGCGGCCACGCTGCGTTCCTGGTGGAGGCCTCATGCGCACTACGGGACGGTGCGGCCGCTGACCCCTGCGTTGAGCCAGGCCCTCTGGCTCGGCCCTGCACAGGAGCTGGTTCGGGCCTGGCTCACGGGCATGATCCCGGATCCGCCGAGCCCCACCGACGCGGAGGTCCTCGCCGACGCGGCATGGCTCTGCCTGCGCGTAGGCCCTGGACCAGCTGGTGAGGCCGGCGCCGACTAAACGTCGCTGACAGTTGACGTAGGTGGGTCGTCGCGCTGCGGTCTCAGTCGGCGAGGAGGGCGAGGAGTTCGGGTAGCGCCACGGTGGCGAAGCCGATGGCGGCGTCGCCGATGCCGTAGGGGAGCAGAACGGTGTCGGCGTGTACGAGTGCGCCGCAGGAGTAGACGACGTTGGGCACGTAGCCTTCCTGTTCGTCGGGGGCCGGGCGCAGTAGCGGCTGTCGGAGCTGGCCGAGGATCCGTGTCGGGTCGTCGAGATCGAGCAGGATCGCTCCGATGCTGTAGGTGCGCATCGGACCGACGCCGTGGGTGAGCACGAGCCACCCGGCGTCGGTTTCGATGGGCGGGCCGCAGTTCCCGAGTTGCAGCACCTCCCAGGCCTGGGTCGGCCGCTGACCGGGGAGCGTGCTCGTCCAAATGTGCAGTTGGTCGGAGTAGGCGATCGCGTTCGATTCGCGGTCGGCTCTCGACATGGCGGCGAAGCGACCATGTATCCGGCGGGGGAACAGCGCTAGGCCCTTATTGGCCGCGGCGGATCCGACGATCGGCGCGGAGGTGAAGGACCGGAAGTCTCTGGTCTCGAGGAGTTGCTGGCTGATATGGGATCCGGTGAAGGCGGTGTAGGTGGCGTAGAAGGTGACGGAGCCGTCGTCGTCGATGAAGCGGACGAAGCGGGCGTCCTCCATGCCGGCCCGCTCCGCGCCCATTGACGGCCAGAGGACACACTCGGGGATCGAGATGTGGTCGGGGAACTCGACGGCATAGGTCCGCTCGGCGACGGCGCGGATCAGGGAAATGGTCTCCTCTCCGTGTCCGCGAGTTGTCAGATGGTTCTGCAGCTCGGCGAGTCGTTGGTCGAGTTCAGCCCGGGTGAAACGGTCGCCGAGCGCGCTGAGGACGTAGTCGGCGGCCTCGCCGCCGTCGTCGAGCCTGGCGAGCTCAATGCGGAACACGGCTGCGTCGAGCGGAGCCGGCACGGCTGCCCCGACGGTGGCGAACGGGGCCGGGGCATCGATCGTGGCGCTACCCCGCGCGTCGACCACGCCGGTCCGGAACCCGATCGAGGAGCGGTGCCCTTCCCCGATCCCCCGCACGCTCATCACGAATCGCAGGCTGCCTGCGTCGATTCCAGTCTGGTCGGGGTGAGCCACGATGCTGGGATTACACAGCGCGGCCCCCTCGATGGCGTACTCGCTGGTGAAAGCCGCGCCCAGCAACAGCAGGCGTGCCTCGGAGAGCTCGTTGTCAGGATCCAGGCGATCGGCGAGTTCGCGTGCGTGCAGGCGGAAGGTGCCATCGAGATCGCGGTGACGTCCTTTGAACCGGGCGACGACATCGTCCAACGACGACCGCACGTCCTCGTCGTCCAGGGCCAGGATGCGCGCCAGCACCGTTCCCGCCCGGGTCTCCTGGTGATCGAAACCCTCTTGGCCGGGTACGAAGAGCCGGGTGATGACCCGGGACGGGTCGGCCGCGAGTCGCCGAGGGCTACGCCTGACGAGCCCGACCTCCGCGGAAGTCATGCCGACACCGTCGAGAAGCGCCGAGCGTGCTGCATCGTGGAGAGCAGAGCCAGCGTCGATTCGGTGCCCTGATTGCGGTTCACCCCATCCACCATCAGACCGTCGAAGCCGCCGCCGGTCTCGGGGTCCCACATGAGCTGTCCTGCGTCGTTGGCGCCCTGGAACCAGGCCATGGCGCGCAGGATCCCGCTGGGCCAGATCGGCCGGGCGTCGATGGCAGCGGCACGAGCGCAGGCATCGGCGAGCGTGGACACCTCAATCGGCTGCTGGTCGAACGCGGGCCGGACGTCGTGCGGCCCGCTGCCGCCGACAGGGGTGGCAGAGACGTGACCCCCCGCCGTTTCGTATTCGACCAGCCAAGCCAGCAGACCCAACCCGTGCTGCCGCAGGTCCGGGTCGTCGAGCGCAACGCCTGCGGCGATCATCGCCTCGGCCAGGACTGCGTTGGCGTAGGTGAGCCGTGGCTCGGGCCATGGCCAGCCAGGGTCGTCGTTAGGCTCGGCGATTCCGTCGGCATAATCGATGATCAGTTCAAGTGCCGTCCGGTGTTCGGGGTCCACGGTGAGGAGTTCGGCAGCTCCCAACGCGGCGAATGCCATCGCCCGGGGCCATGCCGACCGTTGTTGAGCCGCGCGCTCGAATTGGACGATGGACGACTGGCGAACCCAGTCGACGTCACTGTGGGCGGCGGCAGTTCCGAGTCCCCAGATGCTCCTACCCCAGCAGTCCTCCACGGTCGGCTCGTCCGCCCAATCGCCCCTGCTGTCCATCCGGTTGCGGTAGGCGCCGTTGGGGGCCTGCGCCTCGGTCAAGAACCGCAGGGCGAGACCTGAGAGACGTCGCACCGTCGGCGCAGGGTCGGGCTCCCGGGTGGCGACAACGAGGACCCGGGCCATGTCGTCGGTGCAGTAGCCGTGCTCGCGCCGGGGTTCGACGAAACGGGCGTGCTCGAAGGTGCCGCGATCGTCCGTCAACCGCACCAGGTGGTCGAATATCGGGACCGGCGCGGTGGTCATACCAACGCCGGCCGCTCAGCGAGCAGGCCGCTTGCCAGACCCAGGTAGGCGTTGGCCACCACCGGCCAGGCCATCGTCGGGGCCAGGCGGGCGGCCGCCGCGGCCATGGTCGCGGCGAGGCGCGGGTCGGTCAGCAGCCGGTGCAGGGCGCGCACCAGCGCATCGGGATCGTCGTGGCCGACCACGATGCCCGCCCCACCGGCGAGGAGTTCGACGGCGTGGGGGAAGGCGGTGGCGACGACCGGCCGGCCGGCCGCTATGGCGTCGACCAGAACACCGGATGTGACTTGATCCGTGGAGTCGTAGGGGAGGACGACGACGGCAGCGGACTGGATTAGCGCGGTCAGCGATGGAACGTCGCGGTAGTCGGCATCGAAGGACACCGACGCCGCTACGCCGCTACGCCGCGCCTGTTCGATGCGGGCGTTGCGGTACGCCTCGCCATCTGCTGCCAGCACCTTTGGGTGCGTCCGGCCGGCAACCAGGTAACGAGGCCCGACGCGGAGGTCATGTAGCGAACCCATCGCCTCGATGACCCGCTCGATGCCCTTTCCCGGCCCCAGCAGACCGCACGTCAACAACGTCGGTCTGCCCGAATACCCTGATGGGGCAATCTGCTTCGGGACGGCCGCGCCGTGCGGGATCGTGGTGACTTTCCGGGGATCAATGCCGAACCCGAGACACAGGCGTTGACTCGCCGCCTCGGACATGACGACCACCTGGTCCGCCATCGCGGCGATCGCTACCAGCACCGACCGCTGGTGCGGGGTGGGGTCCTTGAGGATCGTATGAGCGACCACGATCGACGGGACATGCAGCCCGCCGATGATGTCCACCACTTCGTCTCCGTCCGCACCGCCGTAGAGGCCGTACTCATGCTGGACCACCGCGATGTCGCTCCGGTTCAGCAACTCGGTGCTTGCAGCCACGGACATCGGTGAGCCGTTGACCAGCTCTCCGATGACCCGGGCGCTGGAACAGGACGACCCGTCGGCTACCCGCACCACGCTGACGTCGGCGCCGTTCGCGGATAACCCGTCGGCCAGGGCCGCACTGAAGGTCGCCAACCCGCAAGGTGTCGGTGGATACGTACTGAGAATCCCGAAACTCGGGGTGCCGGCAGAGCCGCGACCCAAAGCAAGGGTCGCCGATAGGGCGAGGCCCATGTGAAGTCCTTAAGGTTCGCTCGGGTCGAGGCGTCGAACCTGCAACGAGGCGACAACGGATACATGGCGTCCAGCCCAAGCAAGGCGACTCTCCCAAGAAGATGTTCTTCCAGGATACCGCGGACCGCGGGTCCGTCTGCACGGCCGTCGGTTCGAGGTTCCTGTCAAGGTGT
>CAZDYH010000063.1:7616-14839 GCA_964509355.1 uncultured Mycobacterium sp. | reverse complement strand
ACCGCGGTATCGCCGACCAGACCACGCGGTCGCTCAACGAATCGTTGCAGTCCACTATCGCCGCAGCGCGTCTGGAGGAGAACGAACGCAACGCCCGGATCCGCGAACTGGAGCGCCAACTGAACATCCTGACCCAGGTCAGCGATAACGCGGTCAAGCTCGGACCCCAGGGCTGATCGATGAGCACGAGCGATCAGGTGCGCGCCATCTTGGGCGGAACCATCCGGGCGTACCAGGGTGAGCCCGCATATCGCCAGCGTCTTGACGTGTTCAACGAACTGGAACGTATCGGGCGCCGGCTGAACCAGCCCATCCGGATCGCGTTGGCAGGCACTCTCAAGGCGGGGAAGTCAACATTGGTGAATGCGCTGGTCGGAGAGGATATCGCTCCGACCGACGCGACCGAGGCCACCCGGATCGTCACGTGGTTCCGCCACGGCCCGACCCCGAAGGTCACCGCCAACCACATCGGCGGACGCCGGTCGAACGTGCCCATCACCCGCGACGGCGGCCTGACGTTCGACTTCGGCAGCCTCGACCCCGACGATGTGGTCGACCTCGACGTCGAATGGCCCGCCGCAGAACTGATCGACGCCACCATCATCGACACCCCCGGAACATCGTCGTTGTCGCGCGATGTCTCCGAGCGCACGCTGCGCCTGCTGGTCCCCGAGGACGGCGTGCCGCGCGTGGACGCGGTGGTGTTCTTGCTGCGCACCCTCAACGCGGCAGATGTCACACTGCTCAAGCAGATCGGCGAACTCGTCGGTGGGTCGGCGGGCGCGTTGGGTGTGATCGGCGTGGCCTCACGGGCCGATGAGATCGGCGTGGGGCGGATCGACGCGATGCTGTCAGCCAAGGATGTGGCCAAGCGGTTCACCGGCGAGATGGACAAGACCGGAATCTGCCAGGCGGTGGTACCGGTGTCGGGGCTGCTGGCGCTGACCGCCCGGACGCTGCGGCAGAGCGAGTTCGCCGCGCTGGAGAAACTCGCCGGCGTCGACGCCGCAGAGCTCAACAAGGCCATGCTGTCGGTGGACCGCTTCGTCCGCGAGGACAGCACACTGCCCATAGACGCACCGACGCGCGCACAACTGCTCGACCGGTTCGGCATGTTCGGCATCCGGATCTCGATCGCCGTATTACGTTCTGGGGTGAGCGATTCGGTAGCGCTGGCCGACGAGCTGTTGGAGCGCAGCGGGTTGTTGGCGTTGCGCGATGTCATCGACCAGCAGTTCGCCCAGCGTTCGGAGCTGCTCAAGGCACACACCGCGTTGTTGTCGCTGCGTCGCTTCGTCGAAGTCAACCCCATCCCGGCGACCCCGTACATCATCGCCGATATCGACCCGCTGCTGGCCGACACCCATGCCTTCGAGGAGCTTCGTCTCCTAAGCCAGTTACGTTCGCATGCAACGACATTGAACGACGACGAGATCGCATCGCTGCGACGCATCATCGGCGGCTCGGGTACTGACGCCGCCAGCCGGCTGGGTCTCACTCCCGAAGAACCCTATGACGGGCCGCGGGCGGCGTTCGCCGCGGCGCAACGCTGGCGCCGGCGCGCCGAGCATCCGCTCAACGATCCGTTCACCACCAGGGCGTGTCGTGCGGCGGCGCGCAGCGCGGAGGCGATGGTCGCGGAGTTCGCCGCGCGCGGCCAGGGGCCGGGGTGGGAAGGCCCGCGCTAGCTGCTGGCCGCTAGTTGTGCGGGAAGACCGGACGCGGCGTCGGGCGCGTGCTGATGTCCGGTGGCCGGGTTATCAGGGTCTTCTTGATCCTGGTTTGCTGTGGTGCTTCGGCGGTGGGCCCGGGCGTCGCCACGGTGTTCGCCGACACCGTCGTACTCGGCACGGTGGTGCTGAGGTCCGTGGTGGCGACCGACGGCGGTGGGGCGGGGGTGGATGTCGCCGGCCCGGTCGTCGCAGGCATGGTTCCGGTCGAGATGGAGGGCTCGACGACGTCGGTCGGTTCCTCGGTCGGGCGGCCCGAACGGTCCGACATCAGCAGGACGGCGGACACCAGCATGGCGATCGCCGCGACGCCGATCGCACCCGCTGCCAGCAACGCCGGGGTGGTCCGGTACCAGGGCACCGGTGGGGGGTCGTACGGCTCCAGCACGTCGACGTCGTCGCGCCAGAAGTCATCGCGGTAGAAGTCGTCGGAGTCGTCCCCCTCGAAGCCGCCGCCAGAATCCTCTGGGGGGCCAGCGCCTGCCACGGCTTTGGATTCTAGGGCCGATCCGCGCCGAGATCGCAGTCAGGGTTGTTAGAACGCGTCGACTTCGTCGATGCTGACGAACATTCCGTGACCGGTGCGGTCATTGGTGAAGCGGGTGCCATCGCTGGTGGCCGAGATCGTCCAGCCCTGCGCGTGGTAGGTGCGGTAGTCCAGGGTGACGACGGGAATGTCGCCGAGATTGCCCAGCACCCACCGGACCGCGCCGCCGGCGGTCACGCTGACGCCGTTGGCGCGCTCGCCGTCCGCCATCGGGGAGTTGGCGAACTGGGCCTCGCACCCGACGCTGTCGGCGGATATCTGGCAGCGGGTCAGGCCCGACTTGGTTTCGATGTAGACATAGCCCCGCTCGTCGGGTGACAGCGGGACGGCCCCGGCCGGCGCGGTCGCGATGGGTGGTGGCACCGGTACGGCGGGCGTGCTCGGTTGCGGCGGGGTCGACGGCGTCGGCCTGGTGGTGGGGAAGGACGGCTCGGCCTGCGATCCGCAGCCGGGACAGGTGGGCCTGCCGGCAATGGTGGAAGTGCAGCCGGCCGCCAGCGCGGCCGTGGCCAGCAGCAGCCCCGCTGCCGCCAGCCCACGCTTCGCCCGGTTCACTACCTGCACGTGCACTCCCTCATGCCGTCGACCAGGGTACGCAAGATGTGACGCAGGTGACTGCAGTGACGCGCGTGGCTTTGTGGCTAGCCGGCCATCGCGGCGTAGCCGTCGGACAGGGCCCGCAGCTGGGCCGCCCCGTCGCCGGTGTAGGACGCGCCGTGCATCACCGCCAATGTGGTGGGTTCCAACGCGGCCAGCCGGTCCAGCGTCGGCGCCAGGTTGGTGGTCAGGCCGGTGGCGCGGAATAACGACTCCGCCTCCAAAGCTGGAGCGACACAATCGGATTCGGTTAACGCCGGGCACTTACCGGTGTGTGTCAGCAGGTCGCCGGCCAGCAACGTCGAGGTGGTCTCGTCGAACCACAGCCCGGCTTCCCAGTTGTGCGGCACGTGCGGTGTCGGGATGAAGTGCAGCCGGTGGCCGCCGATATCGTGCACGTCACCCGGTTCGACGCCCGCCACCACGGGTGGCCGGTCGCACATGTCGTTCAGCGACAGCATGCAGGCCAGCGGACCCTGGATGACCTCGGCGTGCGGCGCCGCGTCGAGCAGCAGGTTCATCGCGCCGCACTCATCGGCCTCGAGGTGGCCGAATGAGATCCAGCGCAGCTGTTCCAGCGGGATGACCTGCGAGATGGCCCGCGACACCTGCGGGAACAGCTGTCGCATGCCGGTGTGGAACAGGAACGGCTCGTCGCCGGTCAGCAGGAACTGGTTGAAGGTGAACCCGTGTTCGGTGATGCCCGGTATCCAGGTGGACAGCCGGAAAATGCCGACACCGATTTCGTCGACTTTCGTATCTGATGCTGTGTCCATCCGCCTATCATCCGCTCGGCAGCAGCAGTGTAGGAAGCCGTTGGAGGTGCCGGGTTTTGAAGACGAGCGAACTGGGATTTCTCAGGATCGTGTCGGACGGCGATTCTCGCCAAGGTGTCGGATTCCTCAGCGGGTGATCCCCGCGTTCAGTCGCCGACGGGTTCAGGCTGTCGCCACCGCGCATCTCATCGACGCACGAACGCAGCTCGCTGCCACCACCCGACTTATCCCGCGCAGTCTTCCGCGTTGGCAGCCTGCAGCAGGTCGTCGCGAGCGCGCGCCACCCTCGACCGTATGGTGCCGATGGGACACCCGCAAACCTCGGCGGCTTCGGCGTAGGTGAGCCCGAGGACCTGCGTTAAGACGAGCGCCTCGCGGCGTTCAGCGTCCAAGCTGTCGAGCAGAATCCGGATCTCGACCATCTCCTCGATCCGGTTGCCGCCACGCTGGGCGCCCAGCACGTCGTCCAGGTCGAGGACGTACGCCGGCCGGGGCCGGCTGGTGTTGTAGCGGATCTGGTCAACGACTACTCTGCGCGCGATCGACAGCAGCCAGGTCTTCGCCGTCGACCGGCCACTGAAACGCGGCAAGGACTTGATCGCTCGCAGGAACGTCTCCTGCGTGAGGTCGTCGGCGCTCGCCGGGTCGGCCAGGTAGGCGACGGTCCGCCAAACATCCCGTTGGGTGGCCTGAATGAACTTTGTGAGTGCCGCCCGATCACCTCGACCTGCAGCCTTGGCGAGGTGGGTAACTTGGTCGTCGTCGCCACATGTCGCCACGGCTACGAAGCGTAAGCCATGAATGCCGGGAACTCAGCGCTGCGCTGTGACGACTCTGTTTCACAGGGCACGATTGCGGAGGGAGGTGAGGACGACAATGTCGACCACGACGGCGGTGACTAGCGACGGAACTCCCGACGTGCAGCGCGTGCAACTCGATGTGGTCGGCATGTCCTGTGCCGCCTGTGCGAGCCGGGTGGAATCGGCGCTGAACAAGCTACCGGGAGTTCGTGCATCGGTGAACTTCGCCACCCGGGTCGCCACGGTCGACGCCGGCGAGGACATGTCCGCTCCGGAGTTGTGCGACGCCGTTCATCGTGCGGGTTACCAGGCTCAACCCCGTCTGATCGGTGCCGATCGCGACGACGATCCCGATGCCGATCATGCGCAGTACTTACTGATCAGACTGGCCGTGGCGGCCGTACTCTTCGTCCCATTGGCCGACTTGTCGGTCATGTTCGCCGTCGTCCCCAGTACCCGCTTCACTGGCTGGGCATGGGTGCTGACGGCACTCGCCTTGCCTGTCGTGACCTGGGCGGCATGGCCGTTCCACCGAGTCGCTCTGCGGCAGGCTCGCCATGGCGCCGCGTCCATGGAGACGCTCATCTCGGTCGGCATCACCGCAGCGTCCATCTGGTCGCTCTACACGGTCTTTGGTCACCACCATTCCGGTGGCGGTCGCGGCATCTGGCAGGCGCTGCTGGGAAGCGATGCGATCTACTTCGAAGTCGCGGCTGGCGTAACAGTGTTCGTTCTGGCGGGTCGCTATTTCGAGGCCCGCGCCAAGTCGAAGGCGGGGGGAGCGTTGCGCGCGCTGGCAGCGCTGAGTGCGAAGGACGTCGCCATCGTGCTCGCCGATGGATCGGAGATGGTGATCCCGGCTGACGAACTCAAGGAAGAGCACCGCTTCGTCGTGCGGCCAGGCCAAACCATTGCCGCAGACGGTCTCGTCGTCGAGGGCTCTGCGGCCGTCGACATGAGCGCGATGACCGGCGAAGCCAAGCCGCTACGGGTTGGTCCAGAAAGCAGCGTCATCGGTGGCACGGTGGTGTTGGACGGCAGATTGATCGTGGAAGCCGCCGCGGTCGGCTCTGATACTCAGTTCGCCGGAATGGTCCGCCTCGTGGAAGAGGCCCAGACACAGAAGGCCGACGCACAGCGACTCGCCGACCGGATCGCCGCGGTGTTCGTTCCTTGCGTCTTCGCCGTCTCTGCCCTGACGGCCGTCGTGTGGCTGATCGCCGGAGGAGGAGCCGACCGCGCGTTCTCGGCCGCACTGGCCGTGCTCGTCATCGCCTGCCCGTGTGCGCTGGGTCTGGCCACTCCGACCGCCATGATGGTGGCGTCAGGTCGCGGAGCCCAACTCGGGATCTTCCTCAAAGGCCACAAGTCGCTAGAGGCGACTCGCGCCGTCGACACCGTCGTCTTCGACAAGACCGGCACACTCACGACGGGTCGGCTGACGGTCAGCGCGGTGGTGGCGGCACACGGTTGGAACGGCGACGACGTACTCAAGCTCGCCTCATCCGTCGAACTGGCATCCGAACATGCGGTCGCCATTGCCATTGCCGCCGCATCTGCCAACCACGAGAAGGTGGACGACTTTCGCGCGGTACCGGGCCGCGGAGTCACCGGTACAGTGATGGGCCGGTCGGTGCGGGTGGGCAAGCCGTCCTGGATCGCCCCGTCTTGTGGATCCTCGGTGATGGTCGCAGCACGACGACATGCCGAAAAGCGCGGTGAAACAGTGGTCCTCGTCGAAGTCGACGGCGAACCCTGCGGTGTCATCGCAGTGTCCGACACCATCAAAGACTCGGCGGCCGATGCCGTCGGCGCATTGCACGGACGGGGCCTTCGAACCGTACTGCTGACCGGAGACAACCCCGAGTCCGCAGCTGCCGTCGCCGCCCAAGTCGGTATCGACGAGGTCATCGCAGACGTCCTGCCCGACGGCAAGGTCGACATCATCGAGCAGCTCCGCGATCACGGCCGCGTCGTCGCGATGGTCGGCGACGGAATTAACGACGGGCCCGCGCTCGCATGCGCCGACCTCGGCATGGCCATCGGCCGCGGCACCGACGTCGCCATTGGAGCCGCCGATATCATCCTGGTCCGCGATGACCTGGTCGTCGTCCCACTCGCACTCGATCTCGCCGCTGCCACGATGCGCACGATCAAGGTCAACATGGTCTGGGCCTTTGCCTACAACGTCGCCGCCATACCGATCGCCGCGATCGGACTGCTCAACCCGTTGATCGCCGGGGCCGCGATGGCGTTCTCGTCCTTCTTTGTCGTCTCGAACAGCCTGCGGCTGCGCAACTTCGGGGTACGCCGAGACGAGACTGGTAACCAGGAAGGACACCCCGATGACACAGCAGACATTCGACGTTGACGGCCTGAGCTGCGGAGGATGCGTTAACACCGTCAGAGAAACGCTCCTCGCGCTAAGGGGCGTGAACGCCGTCGACATCACGCTCCAGACCTCGACACCATCCGTCGTCCGCATCGAGGCTGATGACGACTTGGACCTGGATCTCGTCCAGCGGTCGCTGGCGAAACGGGGAGACTTCCGCATTCGTCGGTGATCTCACCGATTAGCGCGCCCGTCTGGCGCAGAATCATTCGTGACCGCCGGTGGGCGGTCCTCCGCCCAAAGGACGGAGCCCCACACGAGCAGGAGGATGTCACATGGCTCGGAAGGCCGGAGACCGCTATGAGTGCAGCGAATGCGGGTCGACGCTCGGATACGAAAAGGACTGCCCTTGCTGTTCGGACAGCGCGCACGCGGAAGTCT
>CAZDYH010000063.1:0-7516 GCA_964509355.1 uncultured Mycobacterium sp. | reverse complement strand
CTCGGATACGAAAAGGACTGCCCTTGCTGTTCGGACAGCGCGCACGCGGAAGTCTGCTGTGACAAACCGATGACTAAGGTGACGACCTGAGACGGTGGTTTAGATCCCTAACCCGCCTCATGTCTGGTTGGGACCGCTCGATCGGCGTGATGATCGCCATGAGCCAAATGATGGTAAGTACCCCTACAGCCATGTCTGCGAGCATCAACCACGTCAAGGCGGCGCCGGGCCGACCCGTCCGCAGCCACCAGAACGCGCCGATCCCGATCACCGTTGCCAATCCGCAGCAGTACGCCGCTGCGCAACACCAACGGTAACGACGCAGCGCGAGAGCCAGTCCGGAAACACCCGACGCGAGTAAGAGTATTGCCGCGGCGACGGTAGGCACGTGGTTTGAAGCGTGTGGCGGCGATTCACTGATCGCATCAATCCACCACACCACCGCGGTCGCGGACAACGTGACGACAAGCGCGCATCCCGTGGCGGAACGGCCGCGTCCGAGCCAGACATCTTCTAGCACATGGTGTTCGATGTCCTGCAGGATGCGCTCGACAGTGCGTGCTCCACGGGCCACGTCTATCTCCTCCACCGGGCGCGTCGTCGATGCCCAATGTGAGTAGTCGCGTGAACCGGCGCGATGGTTCCCAGGGCGTTAGACCGGATTGAACAATCGGCGCTCGAGGATTGGGCTGTTACGTAATTGATGGAGACCCTTTGCGGCCGCTAGCACGCCGAGGTCGGCCAGCGGTTCGACGATTATCACCAGCAGGTATGCGGCCCCGAAGGTCACGATGTCCGTGACGGTCTGGCTGGCGAATCCCTCACCGTACAGAGCCCAGAATGCCACCCACGACACGATGCCTGCCTGGTAGGTCGTCGAAAGTGCCAGCACCTGAAGGTATTTCAGCTGTATGTAAGGGGTTTCAGGAGCGATCACCTTGTGGGCGACGAACTGCAGTGCGAACAGTGGCACGAGCAGAGTGGTCACGTTCATGCCGTACTGCGGCAGATCGAAGGGCGCAAAGAACAATCCCTGCAGGAGCAGGCCACCTGCCAGACCGAATGCGGCCGGCGCTGCACCGAAGATGAGAAATAGCGTAGAGCCCAGAATCAGGTGCACTTCCGAAACGCCCACCGGGTAATGCGGGAACACTTGGAAGAACGTGAAGACCAACGCGGTGGTCGCCACCGTGCGCCCTGACAGCGCGCCCAGCCCGCGATCCTTGATCAGCTGGCCCGCCAGGTATAGGGCGTACGCGCCCGCACCACCGGCGGTGACGTAACTCAGGATGATCTTGGGACCCTCGACGATTCCCGGTTCGATGTGCACGACGCTCCCGCCTCTCTCCCGCAGACCCTCTGCTCGCGCCCAAGTTAAGCACGGTGGTCTGCCAACCGTCCCGTCCTCATCGACGATTGCGGGTCAGTTCGCGCAGCATCGCGTTGTAGGCGTCGAGTTCGTCGTCGGTATAGCTTGATTCGGCATGCCGATCGAAGCGGGAAGCCGCTCTGCGATCCTGACGGGCCCACTGCGCGACGAGCGCGATCACCACCAGGATCACCGGCAGCTCGCTTGATCCCCAGGCGATCGCGCCGCCAAGGTGTTGGTCGCTCTGGATGCTCGACAGCCACGGTAGGTCGACGAATCTGTAGAACTGGCCACCGATCGGTGTGGTCATCGTCATCGTCGCGATGCCGAAGAAGGCGTGAAAGGGCATGACGGCGAACAGAAGTCCGAGCCGGCCCAGGAACGGAAGCTTGCGCGGGCCGGGGTCGATGCCGATGATCCCCCAGAAGAACAGATATCCGACAAGCAGAAAGTGCACACTCATCACCTCGTGACCCCAGTGGTACCGGACCAAGGTGTTGAAGATCGGGGTGAAGTAGACGGCGTACAACGACGCGACGAACAGGACGAACGCTGTCACTGGATGGGCGAAAAACGCGGTCACCTTGGAGTGCACCAGCCACAGCAGCCATTCGCGCGGACCGGGTGGTTGATCGTCCCCGGCGGATGGCAGAGTCCGCAACGCCAGCGTTACGGGACCGCCCAGCACGAGAAGTACCGGGACGAACATGTTCAACGTCATGTGCTCGGCCATGTGAACGCTGAACATCGCAGATCCGTATGCCTTGATTCCGGAACTGCTGGTGAAGATCAGCATCAGGCAGCCCGTTAGCCAGGCGACCAGCCGACCAACCGGCCAGACGTCGCCACGACGACGCAGTCGGACGTAGCCGAGCGCATATGCGGCGGCGAGCACACCGGCGCCGATCCCAATGAAGGTGTCGAAGCGCCACGCGGTCAGGATCGTCACCACGCTCGGCGGATCGGGCAAGGCGTACCCGAGGAAGATGTCCCACGTCGTGAACTCGTGCGCAAGCAGTCTCGGCGCGGGTTGCGTCGCCATCGACGCGGCCACCGCCACCACGGCGATCACGGCTACCGCGCCCACCACACGTCGCGAAGTGCCAGGAGACGTTCCGCTCCGCCGCGAGGATGCGACCGCAACGACATCGCTCACCCACACCGCCAACAACGTGCCTGCGGCAATGGCACCAGCCCGTCCGTACCCCGTTCCGATCAGCTCACCCGGACCTAGCAGCACAGTCAGCAGCATGGCGCCGTATCCGAGAACGATGGCGCCGCTGACGGTCTCGGTTACCAGAATGCGGTGCGCCAACTCCTTGCGAGGTCGGGTGATCGCTGCCGCGACCTTGACGCCCACCAGCGCGGCGAGCGCGACGGCGAACACGATGGCCGCACTGGTCGCGTAGTCGTGGTCGGGTCCCTGCCCGGCATTTCCGCTGACCGGCGGGGCCACGATCCCGATCAACGCGGGCACGAGAAGCACGACGTGGGTGACCCATCGCACGGATAGTCGCGCTGTCGCCGCCACAGCGAGGGCGGCGATAGTCACTGCTATCCACGCTCGTGCCATCTCGGAGGCGAGGACGGCGTCGATGACCGTCGTACTGCCAACCAACCGCGTCACCGGTGCGCCCGCATCATTGGCAGCCTGGACCACCACCATCGCCGTTGCAGCGAGCGCCCACACGGCAGACGCCCGCTCGACCATCAGGTTTGTGCGGAACGCCCGCTCGTCGATCACGCCACTCGCGTCGGGACGCGCGGTGATGACGACGAACAGCAGCCCACCGAACGACAACGCACCGGCCAGCGTCGCCGTGAAGTACCCCACCGGCTCGGCCACTGCGGTCAGGACGCCGGGGTAGGAGTCCCCCGTCGACGCATACACGCTTCCGCCCGTGGCGATCGTGTACCAAACCAGGCCTGCCGCCGCGACTACGTAGCCTGCGACGAGCGACGGAATCGGCGGAAGCGTCTTCACCGGGCCGGGCCGTTCGGTGCGTGGCTCGATTCCACCGTCGCGACCTTTCACCCAACGCATTGAGACAACGTCCAGACTACGACGGCCGGTCGTAGTCAGTGGCGGCGCCGGAACTTTTCGCCGATCGGCTCCGACCATTGCACACGAGCCACCACGTTCCCCGTCAGCCAAATGAAAGCCGCGAACGCCGTGAGTCACACCCCATTGGAAGAATCCGTCGAACCCGACCACGCTCTCTCGTCGACAGCGCAATGATCCAGGACCTGCTTCTGCGCTGGATCGTCACGGCGCTGTTCGTCCTGAGCGCCGCCGAATGCGTCTATGCCATCGCAACCGGCCGACGGGTCTGGACACCTATCGTCGGCCACCTCCTTCACTTCGTGATGGCGGTTGCGATGGCTGTCATGGCGTGGCCCCGCGGCGCGGAGTTGCCGACAACCGGCCCGATGATCTTCTTCTTGGTGGCGACGGTCTGGTTCGTCGTCGTCGCACTCGTCCAGTCGGGGCATCGCATCATAAACGCCTATCACGCGTCGATGATGCTGGCGATGGCGTGGATGTACGCCGTGATGAGCGGCGGTCTGCTGCCAGAGCCGAGCGAGGGAACCGGCCAAGACGGGGGTCATGGTGCGCACCACATGCCATCCATGCCGAGCATGCCCGGCATGGACATGCCCGGCATGCCTGGACCTGCCGAGAGCACCGGATATCCACCTTTCATCGCCGGGCTCAACTGGCTGTGCACCGTCGGATTCGCCATCGCCGCGGGCTGGTGGCTCTACTTGCTCTTGGTCCGGCGACACGCAGAGCCGACTGCGCGTGCGCATCGGTTCTTGGGCACAGCCTCCCAAGCAATGATGGCAGCGGGCATGGCCGTCATGTTCGGAGTAATGCTCTAGCAGGACTAGGCGGCTGAACCATCGGTGGGCCACAGGTGTCCGCGCCTTCTGCCCCGGGAAGCTTTGCGCGGCAACACGATATCGGGTTCGGGCTCGGCAGCACGTGCATCCGGGCGAGGGCTGGTGGCGCGGCGCCACACGAGAATCGCCAAAATGGCGCCGAGGACGACGGGAACGTGCGTCAGCACCCGCGTCGCCGTCACGGCCCCCGACATCGCATCGGCGACGACGTACGCCGTCAACACGCCCACGAATACGCTCAAGACACCTGCGAGTCCCGCAGCGGCGCCCGGCCATACCGCCGCACCCACCATCACGACACCGAGCGCGATCGACCATGCGGTGGATTCGTTGAGAAGATGGCCACCAAGTCCGATGCCGTGGTTGTGGGTCAACCCGACACTAACCCCTAGAGCCTGCGCCGATCCGACGACGATCTGCACCACACCGACGCCCAGCAACGCCCACCGCTGCCAGGCCACCCGCAGACGCGGCAGCCCTCTGACTCGTCGGCCGATATCAGGTGGTAGCGCCACCGGCGGCTGAGCTATCCGACGCAGGTTCGCCGCCTGAACCGTTACGTGATCGAGCCAGATACGGCAGTCAGCACACTGATCGAGGTGCTCGTCCACACGGGCAGCGGGCACCGGCTCGCGCTCGCCGTCGATCCGGGCCGACAGCGCTTCGCGGGCCACCTCGCATTCCACGCTTCTATAGTCGCCGACACCCAGCAGAATGTTCCCTTCTACCCTGCGATTCGTGCTGGCGGGCACTTCTCACCTCGGCTACCTCCCCGTCGCCTGGCCAGAACCACCACGGCGGATCGGTTCGCAGGCAATCGGCGAGCGCTTCGCGGGAACCAGGGCGGGGGGTGGTGCGACTAATGAGGTGAATGCGCGTTGTCTGCTCGCCCGGCAGCGGTGCGCCCAGCCGGAGGGGATGTAATGAGCACGACAATTACTTCGACGCGGCGTGGTGACGCCGCTGTCCTGCGCCGGATCTGGCGACTGCATTTCTGGGTCGGATTGTTCGCCGCGCCGGTACTGGTGGTGCTGGCATGCTCCGGCTTGGTCATTCTGTACAGCCAACCGCTGGACTCTTGGCTGAACCGCGACTTGTTCGTGGTCGCCCAGGGGCTAGAGACGGTTCCGCTCGACGGTCAGGTCGCCGTCGCCCAGCAACACGTGGGCGCCGACCATGTGCTCGACGCCGTCACGCCACCTGACGGCCCGGGCCGATCGACACGGATCGACTTCGTCGCCCCGAACGCCCCCGAGGTCGGCGAGAGCGACCTCACCCAGGTCTTCGTTGATCCCTACACCGGGCAGTATCTCGGGCAGCGCACCGCGCTGTCCGGTTTGGTGGGCTGGGCTAATAAGCTGCACAACATGTTCGGCAACGACGGGCCGAAGCTGCAGTTGCCGTCGTTGGGGCATCTGATCAACCCGTCGGCCTATCCCGAGGCAACGATCCCGGTCGGGGTGGGCAACCTCTGGATGGAACTCACCGCGGTGTGGATCCTGGTGCTGCTGGCCAGCGGTATCTACCTGTGGTGGCCCAGGGCGATCGAAAGCGCCAAACCGCTGCTGAAGATCCGGTGGGGCAAGGGCGGCCGGATCCGCTGGCGGGACCTGCACGCGCTGACCGGCGTGGTGCTCGCGGTCATTCTGATCTGCTACATATTGTCGGGACTGACCTGGTCGCGGTACTGGGGGGAGAATTGGCGGGCCTTCTCGGCCACAGTCGCCCCGTCGACCGAGGTCGACGCACCGTCGACGCCGGCGACGATGGGCGACTACGACCGGCTGGGCCGCCGCATCGCGTGGGCGGCCACCGACGACCCGGTGTACGCATCGCAGCCCGATGGCCCAGTTCCCGCCCCGCTCGGCTTCGCCGACATCGACCGGATCGCCAAGGACGAGCACATGGTGCCCGGCTACGCGATCATTCCGCCCTCAGATTCCACCGAAGACGGCGAAACGGTTTACGGCAGTTACACGGTGGTCAACGCATGGCCACAGAAGCTGTCGGAGCAGCGCACGCTGTACCTCAACCAGTTCACCGGGGCGACCATCACCAACGCCACCGCCGCCCAGGACGGAGCGCTTTCCCGGCTGACGAGCTTCGGCATCGCCATGCATATGGGCAACCAACTCGGCGTACTGACCCGTGTCTTGGCCACCGTCGCATGCGTGGGCCTGTTGACCAGCGTGGTGACCGGATTCCTGATGTGGTGGAAACGCCGTCCGGCTGGTCGCACCGGTCTGCCGGGCCCGGCCAGCGCTGCCACCCGCGCCGACACCCCGAAGCGCGCGGTCATCGCGGTGTCGACTGCTGTGGTCGTGCTGGGGGTGCTCTATCCGGTCTTTGGCGTATCGGTGCTGCT
The DNA here is from genome assembly GCA_964509355.1 of uncultured Mycobacterium sp. Taxonomy (GTDB): domain Bacteria; phylum Actinomycetota; class Actinomycetes; order Mycobacteriales; family Mycobacteriaceae; genus Mycobacterium. The sequence continues at coordinate 878 of CAZDYH010000063.1, read as the reverse complement.
GGTGCTCGCGGTCGAAGCCGTGCTCGCGCTTCGGCGCCGATCGCGCGCTGCCCCTACCCAGCCCGCGACCGCCGGCGACGAGGTCCCCGTCGGCGCGCCGCAATGACATAGCTCCTTTGCCGATGCGCGGCAGGAGTGCGAGAGCAGCCCAGCGCTTCGGGACCTTCTCTCGCGGGCCACCGCTGCTCCGACAGTCCGCCCGGCAGCAGACCCGGTTGGGAACAAACCGCATACTCCCGCCGTTGACCCCTTCGACAAGTTGAGTGAATATGGCTCAAGTCTGGCTTGACAGCACAGCGTCAACAGAGGCAGGCTTGAGCGCAGTTCGCTCAGTACAGTGCAGAAGAGAAGCTCACCTATTCAGGAGGATCTACCATGGCGCGTGCGGTCGGAATCGACCTCGGGACCACCAACTCCGTCGTCTCGATATTGGAGGGCGGCGAACCCGTCGTGGTCGCCAACTCCGAGGGCTCCCGCACCACCCCATCGGTCGTCGCGTTCGCGCGTAACGGCGAGGTGCTGGTCGGTCAGCCCGCCAAGAACCAGGCGGTGACCAACGTCGACCGGACCATCCGTTCGGTCAAGCGGCATATGGGCACCGACTGGTCTGTCGAAATCGACGGCAAGAACTACACCGCTCAGGAGATCAGCGCTCGCATTCTGATGAAGCTGAAGCGCGACGCCGAGTCCTACCTCGGTGAGGACATCGCCGACGCGGTCATCACCGTGCCCGCCTACTTCAACGACGCCCAGCGCCAGGCCACCAAGGAGGCCGGCCAGATCGCCGGGCTCAACGTGCTGCGCATCGTCAACGAGCCGACCGCGGCGGCCCTGGCCTACGGCCTGGACAAGGGCAGCAAGGAACAGACCATCCTGGT
>CAZDYH010000062.1:3251-15112 GCA_964509355.1 uncultured Mycobacterium sp. | reverse complement strand
ATCCGCGCATCGTCGCCCGGCTAGGCCTGACGGCCGGGCTCCTCCTCGCGCGGGCGCGCATCGTCGCCCGGCTAGGCCTGACGGCCGGGCTCCTCCTCGCGCGGGCGCGCATCGTCGCCCGGCTAGGCTTGAACACATGCAACGGATTATCGGGACCGAGGTCGAGTACGGCATTTCGTCGCCGTCCGACCCGACCGCGAATCCGATCCTGACCTCGACACAAGCGGTGCTGGCCTACGCCGCGGCTGCCGGCATTCAGCGCGCCAAACGGACCCGGTGGGACTACGAGGTCGAATCGCCGCTGCGGGACGCTCGTGGTTTCGACATGAGCCGGACGGCCGGTCCGCCGCCGATGGTGGACGCCGACGAGGTCGGTGCGGCCAACATGATCCTGACCAACGGGGCACGGCTGTACGTCGACCACGCGCATCCTGAGTACTCCGCGCCAGAGGTCACCGATCCGCTTGACGCGGTGATCTGGGACAAGGCCGGCGAACGGGTGATGGAGGCCGCCGCCCGGCATGTCGCCAGCGTGCCCGGCGCGGGCAAGCTGCAGCTGTACAAGAACAACGTCGACGGCAAGGGCGCTTCGTACGGCACGCACGAGAACTACCTGATGTCGCGCCAGACGCCGTTCTCGGCCGTCATCGCCGGTCTCACACCGCACCTGGTGTCCCGGCAGGTGATCACCGGGTCCGGCCGTGTTGGTATCGGGCCGTCCGGTGACGAGCCCGGGTTTCAGCTGTCCCAGCGCGCGGACTACATCGAGGTCGAGGTCGGGCTGGAGACCACACTGAAACGCGGGATCATCAACACCCGCGACGAGCCGCACGCGGACGCTGACAAGTACCGCCGGCTGCACGTCATCATCGGTGACGCGAACCTGGCCGAGACGTCGACCTACCTGAAGGTCGGTGCCACGTCGCTGGTGCTGGACCTGATCGAAGAGGGCATCGACCTGACCGATCTGGCGCTGGCGCGGCCGGTGCATGCGGTGCACGTCATCAGCCGCGACCCCGCGCTGCGGGCCACCGTCGCGCTGGCCGACGGGCGTGAGCTGACCGCCCTTGCGCTGCAACGGATCTACCTCGACCGAGTGGCCAAGTTGGTGGACAGCCGTGACCCCGACCCGCGGGCCGCCGACGTGGTTCAGACCTGGGCCCGCGTGCTCGACCTGCTCGAACGCGACCCGATGGAATGTGCCGACCTGCTCGACTGGCCGGCCAAGCTGCGGCTTCTCGACGGGTTCCGGCACCGCGAGAACCTGAGCTGGTCGGCGCCACGGCTGCACCTGGTCGATCTGCAGTACTCCGATGTCCGGCTCGACAAGGGTCTGTACAACCGGCTGGTGGCGCGCGGTTCGATGCGCCGTCTGGTCACCGAGCAGCAGGTTCTCGACGCGGTGGACAACCCGCCGACCGACACCCGCGCGTACTTCCGCGGGGAGTGCCTGCGGCGGTTCGGCGCGGATATCGCGGCGGCGAGCTGGGACTCGGTGATTTTCGATCTCGGCGGCGACTCGTTGGTGCGGATCCCGACGCTCGAGCCGCTGCGCGGCAGCAAGACGCATGTCGGGGCGCTGTTGGACTCCGTCAACACCGCCGCGGAGCTGGTCGAACAACTCACCAACTGAGCATCGCCGCACAGTGTCGGCGCCCGCAACCCCGGGCAGAACCGGCGTTGACCGGTAGGGTGGAGTGACCGGCGGTGGGACGGCGAGGTTCGGCAAGACAGTGCCGCCGATGACGAAAGCAGGAGGCAGCGATGGCTCAGGAGCAGACCAAGCACGGTGGCGGTGGCGGCGAGGACGATGACCTCACCGGCAACGCGGCCGGCGGGCAGGAGCGTCGCGAGAAGCTGACCGAGGAGACCGACGAACTGCTGGACGAGATCGACGATGTTCTCGAGGAGAACGCCGAGGACTTCGTGCGCGCGTACGTCCAAAAGGGCGGACAGTGACCTGGCCGTTTCGCGATCACCCGGCCACCACCTCAGCAATCTCCGGAGTTCCGTCTGCTCCTGTCGACCTGTCGTCTTTCTCTGAGTACCTGCGCCGCCAGGCGCCGCAACTACTGCCGCTCGGCGTCCCTGGCGCTCAGAGCGGGGCCGCTGCGCAGCTGCCCCACGGCACCACGATCGTCGCGCTGAAATACCCCGGTGGGGTGCTGATCGCCGGTGACCGACGCTCGACACAAGGCAACATGATCGCCGGGCGTGATGTGCAGAAGGTGTACATCACCGACGACTACACCGCCACCGGCATCGCCGGCACCGCTGCGATCGCCGTGGAGTTCGCCCGCCTGTATGCCGTCGAACTCGAGCATTACGAGAAGCTCGAGGGTGTGCCGCTGACGTTCGCCGGCAAGGTGAATCGACTGGCGATCATGGTGCGCGGCAACCTTGCCGCGGCCATGCAGGGACTGGTGGCACTGCCGTTGCTGGTGGGCTACGACATCGACGACCCAGACCAGGCGGGGGCGGGGCGCATCGTCTCGTTCGACGCGGCCGGCGGCTGGAACATCGAAGAGGAGGGCTACCAGGCGGTGGGGTCGGGTTCGATCTTCGCCAAGTCGTCGATCAAGAAGCTCTACTCCCGGGTCACCGACGCCGATTCCGCGCTGCGGGTGGCCGTCGAGGCGCTCTACGATGCCGCCGACGACGACTCGGCCACCGGCGGCCCGGATCTGGTGCGCGGCATCTATCCGACCGCGGTGACCATCGGCGCCGACGGCGCCGTCGACGTCGCCGAGGCGCGTATCGCCGAGCTGGCCCGCGAGGTCATTCAAAGCCGTTCGCGCGCCGATACGTCCGGACCGGACGTGCAAGCCCCGCGGGCCGACGCATGAGCTTTCCCTATTTCATCTCGGCTGAACAGGCGATGCGCGAGCGCTCGGAGCTTGCGCGTAAGGGTATTGCCCGGGGCCGCAGCGTGGTCGCGTTGGCCTACGCCGGTGGCGTGCTTTTCGTCGCGGAGAACCCGTCGCGGTCGCTGCAGAAGGTCAGCGAGCTCTACGACCGGGTTGGCTTCGCGGCGGTGGGACGGTTCAACGAGTTCGACAACCTGCGCCGCGGCGGCATCCAGTTCGCCGACACCCGCGGGTATGCCTACGACCGCCGCGATGTCACCGGCCGGCAGCTGGCCAATGTCTACGCGCAGACCCTCGGCACGATCTTCACCGAGCAGGCCAAGCCCTACGAGGTCGAGCTGTGTGTGGCCGAGGTCGCCCACTTCGGCGAGACCAAAGCGCCGGAGCTGTACCGCATCACCTACGACGGGTCGATCGCCGACGAGCCGCACTTCGTCGTCATGGGTGGCACCACCGAGCCGATCATTACCGCCTTGAAGGAGTCCTACACCGAGAACGCCGGCCTCGCCGAGGCGGTGAAGATCGCGGTCGACGCGCTGCGGGTGGGGATCAGCAGCAACAGTTCGGGTTCGACTCCGCCGACCGAGCCCCGCACACTCGGCGTGTCCACCCTGGAGGTCGCCATCCTCGACACCAGCCGGCCGCGGCGCGCCTTTCGGCGCATCACCGGCTCAGCGTTGGAACCCCTGTTGCCGGAACAGGATTCGCTGCCGCCGGCTGCTGACACGCCCAACGCGTAGCCGGCTGCGCAGGCGAATTCGGCCGCTCAGCTGACCTCGTGCAGGCGGTCCTTATCGCCGGTGATGACTGCCAGGATGTTGCGCCAGGCATCCGACGGCTCGTTGACGACGTCGCTGTGCGCGCCGAGGCCGGCCATCAACCGACCGTCCAGGCGGTGCCCGGTGGCCAGTCGAACGACGCCTGCCATCCCGTCGGGATCTGCGCCGTGCGGGCCGAGCGGAATCCCTTGCACCGCCTCGATCGGATCGCCGGGTGCGGTCATCGAGAAGCGCAGCACATCGGGATTGCGGTTGTGCCGGTCGTCCGGATCGTCGACGCCGATTCCGGCGCCGGCGGCCTCGACGTAGAGCATGCGGTCGGCGGTCAGCCCTAACTCCTCGGCGGTGCCCAGGATGGAGCCGCCGTAGGAATGCCCGATGTAGGTGACCGGGACACTGCGTCCGGTCGCAGCTACGGTCCGGTCGACATCCTCGCTGAATGCCGCCAGCCGCGGCGCCATATCCAGGGCGTACTTCGGATCGGCGGCGTGGACGACGCCGGCCACCAGGTTGCCCGTCGGGAACGGTCCACCCAGATACGTGATCATCGCGACGTCGCCTCGGCTCGCTGCGACGAATCGCCGCGCGGTTTCGGTGTTGGCCGCCGAGCCCTCGACAGTGGTGTTCAGTCCGGGAACCAGCACGGCGACGCCGGTCGCCGTGGTCAGGTCGCCGGTCAGCTCGATGAGCGAGGACCGGTCGGGGTCGAACGCGAGGATCTGACGGTCCAGCCGGCGGCCGCTGCGGCCGGGATCGTCCACCTCGCCGAGCAGCCCCTGATAGAAGGCGATGCGGCGGTTGGCATCTCGGTCGTGATCGTCCTCGTCGAGTATCGCGTTCGCGATGTTGATCCGGTTGGCCGCGGTCCGCATGTCCCACGGCACCCCGTCGGTGTTGCCGACCTGTTCGGGCATCTCGTCGATCAGCCGGTGCCGCTGCTCGGGTGTCATGGCCGCGACCTGCGCGGCGATCCGGTCCTGGCTCATCGCCGGCCAGGCGGCAACCACCTCGGCGGCGTTCACCGGCCATGCTCCCGCCGGCCGGGTGGTCGCCGCCGGCTCGGGTTGCGCTGCCGCTAAGGCCTCGTCGGTATCGCGGGCCGCGTCGGCGTCCGCGGCGCCGAGGCGGTCCAGCGCACCCTGGATCTGCCGGGTCAGGTCGGCTGCGCGCACCGCCAGCGTCTCGCGGGCCGCACCGGCGTCACCACCGGTCAACGTGGTCAGCAGCGCGGGTGGGGCTGCGGGCGGCGACGCGGTGCCGTCGTCGGCGACGACGAATCCCCCGTCACCCGCTTCGGCGAGCACCGCCAGCACGGAGTCACGCGCCCGGGCCATCTGCTCAGCACCGTCGCGGGCCGCCACCGCCGCGGCGACCAGCGCGCGAGCCACCCGCCTTGCTGCGCCCGCCACCGCTTCAGCCCTGTCGCGTGCGCTCTCGGCGGCCGACCCGGTCCAGAAGTCGCGGCTGCCCCGCACACCGCGGACGATGGCGTCGACCTGGACCTGCAGGCCGTACGCCGCCTCGTCCCAGGCATCGGCGGCTTCCCGCAGCGAATCCGGCCGCCACGACTCGGCCTGCGAGACGGTCGGACGGCTCACGGCCGGTCGAAGCGGCCTGCATTGCGCTGCTCGGCCAGTTCGAAGGCGTCCGCTGACATCCGGGCGGCCACCGCCCACCCGCGCATGTTCGCGACGACGTCCTCCAGCCGCGCGGCGACGAGGTCCGGAGCGGCAATACCGCTGACCTTTGACCCGCGCAGGTCGTCGGGGTCCGGGCCCGGGAACCGTAATTCAGCGAGCCTGTCTGCCGCTGCCATCACCCGGTCGGCGACGCTGCGCAATTGCGTCACCTCGACGGTCACCGGGTTCTCGCCCATGCCTCATGGTGGCAGGATCCGGCGCGGCCGCCCCGACGTTATCCACAGGCCGCGTGCGCCGGCCTACGGCGCGGCTTGCGCACCGCCCCGATCGCACAACCAGTACGCTCGATGACGTGCAGCGGCGAATCATGGGGATCGAGACCGAATTCGGTGTCACCTGCACGTTCCATGGCCATCGCCGGCTCAGTCCGGACGAGGTTGCCCGCTACCTGTTCCGGCGGGTGGTGTCGTGGGGCCGCAGTTCGAACGTTTTCCTGCGCAACGGCGCCCGGCTGTACCTCGATGTGGGCTCGCACCCCGAGTACGCCACCGCCGAATGCGACAGCCTGGTGCAGCTCGTCACCCATGACCGGGCCGGCGAGCGGGTCCTGGAAGACCTGCTGATCGACGCCGAGCAGCGGCTCGCCGACGAGGGCATCGGCGGGGACATCTACCTGTTCAAGAACAACACCGATTCGGCGGGCAACTCCTACGGCTGCCACGAGAACTACCTGATCGTGCGGGCCGGCGAATTCTCCCGGATCTCCGATGTGCTGTTGCCCTTCCTGGTCACCCGCCAGCTGATCTGCGGCGCAGGCAAGGTGCTGCAGACACCCAAGGCCGCGACCTTCTGCCTGTCGCAGCGTGCCGAACACATCTGGGAGGGCGTGTCCTCGGCCACCACCCGCAGCCGGCCGATCATCAACACCCGCGACGAGCCGCACGCCGACGCCGAGAAGTACCGCCGCCTGCACGTCATCGTCGGCGATTCCAACATGTGCGAGTCCACCACCATGCTCAAGGTGGGCACCGTCGCACTGGTGCTGGAGATGATCGAGTCCGGGGTCGCGTTCCGCGACTTCTCGCTGGACAATCCGATTCGCGCGATCCGCGAGGTCAGCCACGACCTCACCGGCCGTCGCCCGGTCCGACTGGCCGGCGGGCGGCAGGCCAGCGCGCTGGACATCCAGCGCGAGTACTACTCGCGCGCCATCGACCACCTGCAGACCCGCGAACCCAACGCCCAGATCGAACAGGTCGTCGACCTGTGGGGACGCCAGCTCGACGCCGTGGAAAGCCAGGACTTCGCCAAGGTCGACACCGAGATCGACTGGGTGATCAAGCGCAAGCTGTTCCAGCGCTACCAGGACCGCTACAGCATGGAGCTGTCCGACCCGAAGATCTCCCAGCTCGACCTGGCTTACCACGACATCAAGCGCGGCCGCAGCGTGTTTGACCTGCTACAGCGCAAGGGCCTGGCCGCCCGCATCACCACCGACGAGGAGATCGAGGCCGCCGTCGACCAGCCGCCGCAGACCACCCGCGCCAGGCTGCGCGGCGAGTTCATCAGCGCGGCACAGGAAGCCGGCCGTGACTTCACCGTGGACTGGGTGCACCTCAAGCTCAACGACCAGGCCCAGCGCACCGTGCTCTGCAAGGACCCGTTCCGGTCGGTCGACGAGCGGGTCAAGAGGCTGATCGCCAGTATGTAACCCAACCCCTAGGCTGGTGCGGGTGGGGATCTCCAAGGTCGAGCGGCTGATGAACCTTGTCATCGCACTGCTGTCCACGCACGGTTACATCACGGCCGAACGAATCCGGGCCAGCGTGTCCGGCTACTCCGACAGTCCCAGCGACGAGGCGTTCAGCCGGATGTTCGAGCGGGACAAGAACGAGTTGCGCGACCTCGGGATCCCGCTGGAGACCGGTCGTATGTCGGCGTTCGACGCCACCGAGGGATACCGCATCAACCGCGACGCCTACGCCCTGCCGGATATCAAGCTGACCCCCGACGAGGCGGCCGCGGTGGCGGTCGCCACCCAGCTGTGGGAGTCGCCGGAGCTCATCACCGCGACGCAGGGGGCGCTGCTGAAACTGCGGGCCGCCGGTGTCGACGTCGACCCGGACGCGGCGATCGCGATCACGTCACCCACGGGCCTGCCGGGCCTGCGCGGTTCGGAGGACGTGCTGGGGATCTTGTTGTCGGTCATCGATTCCGGGCGCGCGGTGCGGTTTCCGCATCGGCCCTCGCGCACCGAGCCCTACACGGTGCGCACCGTCGAGCCCTGGGGAGTGGTCACCGACAAGGGCCGCTGGTACCTCGTCGGGCATGACCGCGACCGCGACGCCACCCGCACCTTCCGGCTGTCGCGGATCGGCGCCGACGTCACACCCATCGGGCCGGCCGGGGCGGTCACCCGGCCGGACGGGGTTGACTTGCGCAAGATCGTGGACCGGGTGATCGGCGAGACGCCCACCGGCGTGCAGGCCACGGTATGGGTGGCCGACGGCCGCGCCACCGGGTTGCGCCGCGCCGGGTCATCGGCGGGTCCACGGACGCTGGGTGGCCGCGACGGCGAGGTGATCGAACTGGATATCGGAACGACCGACCGGCTGGCCCGCGATATCGCCGGATACGGCGCCGACGCCGTCGTGCTCGAGCCGAAGTCGCTGCGCGAAGATGTGCTGGCGCGGTTGCGCGCCCAGGCCGAACCGGAGGCCACACCGTGAGCAAGGTCTCCACCCGGCTGGTGCGGCTGCTCAACATGGTTCCGTACTTCCAGGCCAACCCCCGGATCACCTATGCCGAGGCCGCCGCCGAACTGGGGGTGAGCACCAGGCAGCTCAGGGAAGACCTGAACCAGCTGTGGATGTGCGGGCTTCCCGGCTACGGCCCCGGCGACCTCATCGACTTCGAGTTCTCCGGCGACACCATCGAGGTGACGTTCTCGGCCGGCATCGACCAGCCGCTGCGGCTCACCTCTCCGGAGGCGACCGGCCTGCTGGTGGCGCTGCGGGCACTGGTGGACATTCCCGGTGTGGTGGACCCCGAGGCGGCGCGCAGCGCGATCGCCAAGATCGAGTCGGCGGCCGGGACCGTGGGTCACGGCTCTGGAACCGCAGTGGCCGTCGACGGGCCGGCGCCGGTGGAAAGCCAGGCCGCCGCCGCGGTCCGCGCCGCGGTGCGCGCGGATCGGGCACTGGCCATCGAGTACTACACCGCGTCGCGCGACACGTTGTCCAGCCGCGTCGTCGACCCCATCCGCGTGGTGCTGGTCGGCGACCACAGCTACCTGGAGGCCTGGTGCCGTTCGACGGAGTCGGTGCGGTTGTTCCGGTTCGATCGCATTGTCGACGCCACCGTGCTCGACGAGCCGTCCGCGCCGCCGGCGCCCGCGCTGCGGGCCGCACCGGACACTTCGCTGTTCGACGCCGATCCCGCGCTGCCGTCGGCGACGTTGCGACTGGCACCGTCGGCGTCGTGGATGCTCGAGTACTACCCGATGCGGGTGTTGCGCGAGCTGCCCGACGGCCATTGCGAGGCGGCGATGACCTACGCCTCAGACGAGTGGATGGCGCGCCTGGTGCTGGGTTTCGGGTCAGCGGTCAAGGTGCTGACGCCGGAGTCGCTGGCGGCCCGGGTGGCCGAATCGGCAACGGCGGCGCTGCAGGCATATGAGGCCGCGGCTCGGTCCGGGTAGATCGGGCCCCGGCTGGGGTACTATCGGGGCGACGTCTGGAGGTAACCAAATTGGGCAGTCTTAGTCCGTGGCACTGGGCGATCCTTGCCGTTGTGATCATCGTGCTCTTCGGTTCCAAGAAGCTTCCCGATGCGGCGCGCTCGCTGGGCAAGTCGCTCCGGATCTTCAAGTCCGAGGTACGAGAGCTGCAGAACGACGGCAAGACGGAATCTACTACGGCACCGCCGGTCGAGCCGGCCACTCCGGTGCAGTCGGAGCGCGTCGACATCCCGGCGCCGGACCAGAACCACACCGACGCCCGCCCGGCCTGAGCGCCGGGCGCGCGCCGGTGAGGTGCGGCGCAACTAATCCCTGCTTGTGAAGACTTCTGGCGTTGTGAAGCGGCTCGATCCACGCCGCCGTCGCAGCAAGGTGAACCCCGACGGCACGATGTCGCTCGTCGACCACCTGCGCGAGCTGCGGACCCGTCTGTTGATCTCGATGACAGCCATTCTGCTGACCACCATCGTCGGTTTCCTCTGGTACACCCACGGTGTGTTCGGGCTGGAAAGCCTCGGCGAGTGGCTGCGTCAGCCGTACTGCGCGCTCCCACCGTCGGCGCGCGCCGATATCACCGCCGACGGCGGCTGCCGGCTCCTGGCGACGGCCCCGTTCGACCAGTTCATGCTGCGGCTGAAGGTGGGGATGACCGCCGGGATCGTGCTGGCCTGCCCGGTGTGGTTCTACCAGGTATGGAGATTCATCACGCCCGGGCTGTACGCGAAGGAGCGCCGGTTCGCCGTCGTGTTCGTGGTCTCAGCGGCGGTCCTGTTCGTCGCCGGTGCGCTCCTGGCCTACCTGGTGCTGGCCAAGGCCCTGGACTTCCTGCTGACCGTCGGCAGCGACGTGCAGGTGACGGCGCTGTCCGGCGACCGCTACTTCGGGTTCCTGATCAACCTGCTGCTGGTGTTCGGCATCAGCTTCGAATTGCCGCTGCTGATTGTGATGCTCAACCTGGTCGGGGTGCTGACCTACGAACGGCTCAAGGCGTGGCGACGAGGACTGGTCTTCGGGGTGTTCGTGTTCGCCGCGTTCTTCACCCCCGGGTCCGATCCGTTCTCGATGATCGCGCTCGGCCTGACGTTGACGCTGTTGCTGGAGTTCGCGATCCAGATCGCCCGTTTCCACGACAAGCGGAAAGCCAGGCGGGAAGCCCTGACCGCCATTCCGGATGACGAAGCATCCGCCATCGAGCCGCCGTCGGAAGTGCCGGCCCCGGCACGCATCGCGGCACCCCATGACGACGTCACCTGAGACGTTGGCTGCTGGCCTTCCTGCCGCTTGCGGGGGCGGCCATGAGCGCTGACAGCGAGTTGGAGCGCTTCAGCGCGCAACTGCCGTTCCGGCTCGACGACTTCCAGCAGCAGGCCTGCACGGCCCTCGAACGCGGGCACGGCGTGCTGGTCTGCGCGCCGACCGGCGCGGGCAAGACGGTGGTGGGTGAGTTCGCGGTTCATCTGGCGCTGGCGGCGGGCCGCAAATGCTTCTACACCACGCCGATCAAGGCCCTGAGCAATCAGAAGCACAGCGATCTGGTCCGCCGCTACGGCCCCGAACGCATCGGGCTTCTCACCGGCGACCTGTCGGTCAATGCCGGTGCGCCCGTGGTGGTGATGACCACCGAGGTGCTCCGCAACATGCTCTACGCCGATTCTCCTGCACTGCAAGGGCTTTCCCATGTCGTGATGGACGAGGTGCATTTCCTCGCCGACCGGATGCGGGGTGCGGTGTGGGAGGAGGTGATCCTGCACCTGCCCGAGGAGGTGCGGCTGGTCAGCCTCTCGGCCACGGTGAGCAACGCCGAGGAGTTCGGTGGCTGGATCCAGACCGTACGCGGCGACACCACCGTGGTGGTCGATGAGCACCGGCCGGTTCCGTTGTGGCAGCACGTGCTGGTCGGCAAGCGGTTGTTCGACCTCTTCGACTACGACAGTGCGGGCCGCCAGCACCTGGTCGACCCGGAACTGTTGCGCCACATCGCGAATCGCCGGGAAGCTGACCGGCTCGCCGACTGGCAGCCCCGCCGACACGGGCCGGGGCGGCAGGGCGCGGGAAGCATCTACCGGCCGCCCTCACGGCCCGACGTGATCGCGACGCTGGACCGTGAGGGATTGCTGCCGGCGATCACCTTCGTGTTCTCCCGGGCCGGCTGCGACGCGGCGGTCAAACAGTGCCTGCGGTCCTCGCTGCGGCTGACGACCGACGCGGACCGGGCCCGGATCGGCGAGGTGATCGACCGTCGCTGCGGTGATCTGGCCGACGCCGACCTGACGGTGCTGGGCTATTACGAGTGGCGCGAGGGTCTGCTGCGCGGCCTGGCCGCCCACCACGCCGGCCTGCTTCCGGTGTTTCGGCACACCGTCGAAGAGTTGTTCACCGCGGGCCTGGTCAAGGCGGTGTTCGCCACCGAGACGCTGGCGCTGGGCATCAACATGCCGGCGCGCACGGTGGTGCTCGAGCGGCTGGTGAAGTTCAACGGCGAGCAGCATGCGCCGTTGACTCCCGGGGAGTACACGCAGCTCACCGGGCGCGCGGGCCGGCGCGGCATCGACGTCGAGGGCCACGCCGTCGTGATCTGGCATCCGGATGTCGAACCGGCGGAGGTGGCGGGCCTGGCGTCCACCCGGACGTTCCCGCTGCGCAGTTCGTTCGCTCCGTCGTACAACATGACGATCAACCTGGTGAACCAGATGGGCCCGGAGCAGGCGCACCGGCTGCTCGAGCGGTCGTTCGCCCAGTACCAGGCAGATCGCTCGGTGGTGGGCCTGGTCCGTGGCGTCGAGCGGGGCGAGCGGATGCTCGATGAGATCGCCGCCGAGCTGGGTGTGCGGCGCGA